>CALDZZ010000027.1 GCA_937944075.1 uncultured Rhizobiaceae group bacterium | reverse complement strand
CACCTATCTCAGGCCCTGCCAAGGTCGGAAACACAACATCAGACTCACGCGCAATGGTCGATTCACGCACATTCACAACAGCACCAATATGCTGCCCCTGAGATTTACAATATCGAAGACAGGCAAGTGTATCTGCTGTTTCACCAGACTGCGAAATAAAGAGTGAAAGACCGTTCTTGGCCATTGGCATTTCACGGTAGCGGAATTCTGAAGCAATATCGATATCAACCGGCAAGCGAGCATAACGCTCAAACCAGTATTTGCCTACAAGGCCAGCCAGAAACGCTGTGCCACATGCTGAAATGGCAACGCGGTCAAGTTTGGCAAAATCAAAAGGAAGGTCTTCCTGAATACGGGCCTCACATTTCCCGAAGTCAAGATAATGCGACAAGGTATGAGCAATTACTTCCGGCTGTTCAAATATCTCTTTTTGCATAAAGTGACGATGATTACCCTTGTCCACCATCAGGCTGGAACCAATGGAAAGCTGCATGGCACGGGTTACAGGCTTGCCATCCATATCCATGATATCGAGATCGGTTTTTGTAATGACACACCAGTCCCCATCTTCCAGATAGGTAATCTTGTTAGTAAAGGGTGCTAGCGCAATCGCATCAGAGCCAATATACATCGACCCTTCTCCATGCCCGATCGCCAGCGGTGGTCCATTTCTGGCACCTACTATGGTATCAGGCGTGTCCTTGAACATGATGGCAAGTGCAAAGGCACCTTCAAGTCGCTTGATAGCCTCATGCGCAGCTTCACTGGGAGACATGCCCTGCTTGCGGTTGCGAGATACAAGATGAGCGACAACCTCAGAATCAGTTTCGGATGCAAATTCATAACCGTCTGCTTCCAGCTCGTCACGCAAATCACGAAAGTTTTCGATAATTCCGTTATGAACGAGGGCAACATTTTCAGAGAAATGCGGGTGTGCATTGGTTTCATTCGGCACGCCATGGGTAGCCCATCGGGTATGGCCAATGCCAGTCGTGCCATCAAGTGGAGATGAATCAAGCAATTCTGCCAGATTGACCAGCTTTCCCTTGGCGCGTCTGCGATCAAGACCCTGCTTTTCCAGCGTTGCAACACCAGCCGAATCATATCCGCGATATTCAAGCCGCTTTAACGCATCCACCAAAAGAGGCGCGACAGGCTCCTGACCAACAATTCCTACAATTCCACACATATTAATCCCCGAAAACCCAAACGATTAATGCATTCCTATCTGCTTTGCCGGCAGCAGGAAATAAACAAAACATTTCAAATAATATCAGCCAATATATTCGAAAATGATTACGATTCACTCATTTCACAAGGTTAACAAATAGATAAATCAAGACTTCGAACGATTGGCTTTGATGGCAGCATTTCTTTCTCGAATAGCCTCTGCCATGCCCTCCTTGTTAGCCTGCCTACCGCGACCAATACCCAACGAATTTTCAGGCACATCATCCGTGATAACACTGCCAGATGCCACATAGGCTCCATCCCCAATACTGACGGGTGCAACCAGAGAGCTGTTGGAACCAATGAAAGCACCTTTACCAATGGTAGTCTTGTGCTTGTTCAAACCATCATAATTGCAAGTAATCGTCCCTGCCCCAATATTGGCCTTAGCCCCAATTTCAGCATCTCCAACATAAGTCAGATGATTGATTTTTGCGCCTTCATGAACTTTTGCGTTTTTGACTTCTACAAAATTGCCAACTTTGGAGCCTTTATCCAGCTCTGTTCCAGGCCTCAAACGTGCATAAGGACCAACATCTGCATTCTCTCCGATGATAGCACCTTCCAGATGACTGAAGGCCTTTATTTTCGTACCTGCCTTAACGGTTACATTTGGCCCAAACACAATATTAGGCTCAAGAATAACATCAGGTTCAATTATTGTGTCAGCGCTCAAGAAAACTGTTTCAGCCGACTGCATGGTTACACCAGTCGACATAAGCTTTTGACGTGCTGTATTTTGCCAGAGTAATTCAACTTCAGCCAGGCCGTTTCTCGTATTGACCCCGATCAGTTCAGCTTCCGGTGCTTCAAGTGCCTTTACGGAGAGGTTTTTGGAATTCGCAATTTCGACCACATCTGTCAGATAGAATTCACCCTTGGCATTCTGATTATCTACCGAATCCAGCAATGCAAGGGCATGCTCACCACTCAAACCCATGATGCCGCCATTGCAGAAATCAATTTTGCGTTCTTCTTCACTGGCTTCTGCATGCTCGCGAATGGCGACAAGCTTATCACCCTGTTCCAGTAAACGACCATAGCCCGATGGATCATTGGCATAAAAGCCGACGACCACGACAGCTGCACCGTCTGCCAAAACCTCTCGCATGCTCGAGAGTGTTTCAGGCGTCAGCAAAGGTGTATCTCCAAATAGAATGAGAATGTCATCAACGCCTTTTTCAATGGCATCACGAGCAGCGAGAACGGCATGGGCAGTACCAAGTCTTTCGGTTTGCACATGAACGGATGCATTCGGGTTTTCTTTTTCCACAACATCAATGACCAGTTCGCTGCCCTTTCCGGCAACAACTGCAATCGTATCACTTTCCGCCTCCAGACAGACGCGCATCACATGAGACAGCATTGGAATATTGGCCACTTCATGCAAAACCTTGGGCAAGGATGAGCGCATGCGCGTCCCTTCGCCAGCCGCCAATATAAGTGAAAGACATGATCGAGCCATGAGGTTGGTCCTGAAGTTGATTCCAATATGTTTGCTTGCGTTCAATTATCCAACTCTGTAGGACTTGAACAGCATTAATTGCATAACACAATCAGATAAATAATCTATTACGAGTCCCCTTTGCAAAGCCGTCACCTAACGATCATGGCCTACATGATCCTGTTTATTGCCCCTGCGTTTTTTACAACAAATGTAATTTTTGGCAGGAAACTGCTGGGCGTTGAACCGTTCACCCTGGCATTTTTGAGGTGGGGAATAACATCCCTAATCCTGCTCACATTTTGCAGGCACCAGTGGTCTGAAATGATGCGCGTATTCCAGAATACAAAACTTCAATCCTTCATCTGCGGATTTCTTGCTTTTTGGGTCTGCGGGGGCATGGTTTATGTTGCCCTCCACTATACTAGTGCGACTAATGGCATCCTGATTTATACAACGCCCCCAATCCTGATTTTGGCAATTGAAGCGATATGGCGCAGTCGCGCAATCAGCATGCGGGAAATCATCGGCATTTCGATATCCTTGCTGGGGGCCTTTATCATTATTTCAAAAGGCAGTTTTACCAATATTCTGAATTTGCAATTCAACACAGGCGACCTGATCTTCGTTGCAGCAGCAATATCCTGGGCGATTTATTCAGTCTTGCTGAAATCAGAACGTTATTCGACCCTTGGAACCTTGCCGCTTCTGACAATGCTCAGCATTTGTGGCACCATATTGCTTGCACCTTTTGCCCTGTATGAAACGGTGTTCAATAACGGGTTTCCAGACATGCAAGCTGAATGGGTTTTGATATCCGGCATCATCCTGATTTCCTCAATCGCTGCATTCCTGACATTTCAATACGGAATCAAAATGCTTGGCGCTTCAATTGCCGGGATATTCATGTATCTTCTGGCACCATGGGGGCTTTTGTTTGCCTGGTTCTTTCTGGATGAAACCATGGAAAACTATCATGCGATAGCAACCGTTTTAATCTTGAGCGGCATCATCATAGCTACCTTGCCCCTCAAGCTTTTCCGTAGAAACAAGATGACCTAACCAATCGCTCCCAGAATTGGGAAGGTAGCCAGCAACCAGAATGCAAATGCCTGCATACCGCCAGTCAAAAACAAAATCCCGGTGATTACCAACAAAACACCCACAATTTGCTCAACTCGTCCCAAATGCTTCTTGAAACGGTTCAGAAAGTCCATGAACGGCCCTATAAAGAGCGCTGAGAGCATGAACGGAATACCAAGGCCAGCTGAATATACACCCAGCAAAAACGCACCCTCTCCCACGGTTTCACGCGATCCGGCCAAACCCAGAATTGGCGCAAGGATTGGACCGATGC
>CALDZZ010000026.1 GCA_937944075.1 uncultured Rhizobiaceae group bacterium | reverse complement strand
CAGCCCAGTTTTTCTTTCATCGCGAGCAAAATGGCTTTGATGCCGCTATCCCCTTCGTAGGGCACAGGGGTCAGGTTTTTTGCGCAAAACCCGAATTTCTCATGTTCTGTGCCAATGCGCCACTCAGACTTGGGCTTGCATCCAACAGAAAGCCATTCGACCAGCTCTGAATGGTTTTCAATGGGTCTGTTATCCGTTGTATCACGTGCCATGGGATGCTTTCCTGAAAGTCTTAACTTATGAAATTATGTGCTAGCCGAAAGTAAGGCAGGTTCGCAATCAAATAATGTGCAACGGCTGTTCACTATTTGATTTTATTCACCGCCATACCAATCACCAGCATGAGCCTGTAACATGGCCAGCGCTGCAACGGCTGCTGTATCAGCACGCAATATTCGAGGCCCCAAGCCAAGCTTAATGACGTTGGAACGTTGAGCAAGCAACTCTCTTTCTTCATCACTAAAGCCACCTTCAGGGCCGATCAGAAGTGCCATGGTTTCATCTCGTTTTGCCTCAAGCAATGAAATGGCATTTTGATTGGTTTGTGCCTCATCGCAAAAAACGAGATATGTTTTATCGTCAAGTTGAGTGACCATCTCGCGAATGGAAAGAGGCTCTCTTATTTCAGGAAGTGTTAGTATGCCACACTGTTCTGCCGCCTCAACAGCATTTGAATGTAACCGTTTGGCCTTCACCTCGCGGGCTTGTGTAAATTGCGTAATCACAGGCTGCAAAACACCAACCCCCATTTCCACGGCTTTTTGAACCATGTAATCAAGACGCGCCTGCTTGAGTGGTGCAAAACAATAGACAAGACGAGGAGGTATAGGTTGCGGGCGGATTTGCTCGACAGGCACAAGATTACATTTCTTGCGTCCCTTTTCCTCAACTTTTGCCCGCAATTCTCCATCCTTGCCGTTGAAAACGAGAATGCTGTCCCCGTCTTTCATTCGAAGGACATTCAACAGATAGTTCGCCTGCTCGCGCAAGGCATCAAAAGCTTTGCCTTGTTCAAGACTGTTTTCAACGTAAAGGCGTTGAGATTTGAAATCGTGCACAGCCATTAATCAGCACTCTTGTGCCATTGGGGGGAATATCCATTTTTCAACATCGCAACACTTGAAGCAGGCGTTAAAAGCTGGATATCACCTTCGGGCAATTCAGTTTCATGATAGCCTGCTCCGCTCCATAAGAGATAAA
This sequence comes from uncultured Rhizobiaceae group bacterium, assembly GCA_937944075.1. Taxonomy (GTDB): domain Bacteria; phylum Pseudomonadota; class Alphaproteobacteria; order Rhizobiales; family Rhizobiaceae; genus JAALLB01. Next base: position 4,997 of record CALDZZ010000026.1, on the reverse strand, counting down.
CGTCGTTCTTTCTGGCATAACATTTGCCACCGGTCTTGATCATGGCACCTTCCGGCAAGAGAGCAAGTTTATCGCGTGAAATGGGCGTCTCACTTGTACGCTCAAGATGTAATTGCTTGTCCATTGCATCTGCAAGGCTCTTTTCAGGTCTGCCGAATTCTTCAATCCATAATTTGGAAAATTCATTTGCCGCGCGACGACGACACTCAAAACAGGGTCGATGCCCTGCTGCCATTGCAGAGACCTCATCCAGAAAAAACAGCTCCGTATACCCATCTCCCATGAGCGTACGTTTTCTGTCCTTGAAAGATGTAACGCAAATAATCCAGCGCTTTGATGCCCATTTGCGCTTCAGAAGTGTCTTCGTTTCAGGATCATGGATGCGTCCACCACGATTTCCCATGAAATCCCCACGCCAGTTTTCAGCGACAACCTGCATGTCAGGAGTGACGCGATTTTGAAGTGCCATTAGAGTTTCTCCCCGATGCCCGGTGTATCAAGCATTCCAGCCATAAGTTCTGTAATATGACGAACCTGTTTTTTACTTCCCTGTTTTTTAAGTCTGGAAGCTTTGTCCATCAAGGGGGCAAGATCGGTACCGACGATAGTATCGGTATTATTCTCCAGAACATGATCCACCTTCATGACGGTTTTCAGAAATTCGGTAATTTCATAAACCTTGCCGGCGAAACTCATGGCGCGCTCGTTCCATGTTGGATCCTTTGCAAAGAGCGAAGGGTAATTCTCAGAAACCATGCGTGCGCAGGCCTTTGACGGTGCAACAACATAGTCGTTATGTTCAAAAGCCTTGATAACAGCAATGGCAAGATCACGGGCATCATCCGGATCATCTGCATTCCATGCAGTCAGGCCACAACAGCTTTGTGCAAGTGGCAGTGAAACTTTACACCCGGCATCCTCAAGCAGTTTGAGAGAGGCAAAACCAATGTTGGGTCTGAAAGTATCAACCAGACACGTAATAAAAAGTCCCACCTCAACTGGCTTGTTCACCGGATTTGTCTTTCTTGCGTTCCCAATAAGGGGTTGGGCCAAATAATTCTGCCAGATAGTCGATAAACAATCTCACTTTTGCCGGCAGGAAGTTTCTGCTTGGATAAACCGCATAGATACCAAGTCCCTTGGTTGCAGAATATTCAGGCAATACGCGTTGTAACCTGCCATCATTTAATTCTTCACCAACATCCCATGTGGAACGAAGGGCAATACCCAGACCTGCAATAACAGTTTCGCGGACGACTTCTGATGAATTGGTCATCAGGGTTGAGTTGGGCCTGTAAATGATGCTGCCCTTTTTGCCTTCAAGTTTCCAGGGTCCCTGGTTGTGTGGCGCGATCAGGGCGTGATGGTCAAGGTCTTCAATGCGTTCAGGTATGCCGTGTTTTTCAAGATACTTTGGGGTGGCGCACAAGACACGACGTACAGGAGCCAGCTTTCTGGCAACCAGGGAGGAGTCTGGTAATTCTCCGATCCGAATGGCCAAATCGATCCCGCTTGAAACAATGTCGACATACTGGTCAGACAGATCCAGATTGAGCGTCAGGTTTGGATTCGCTTTCATGAATTTTATCAGGTTTGGCGCAATGTGCATTCTGCCAAAGGAAGTCGGACCGGAGATTTTAAGTTGCCCGCGTGCGTCCGAAGAGCCAAGACCGACGAAGCTCTCTGCATCCTCAACACCTGCCAGAATGGCAACAACACGGTCATAATATCCTTCGCCAGCTTCCGTAAGTGAGAGTTGACGGGTAGTCCGGTTGAGCAAGCGTGTGCCAAGTCGTTCTTCCAGTCTTTGTAATCGTTTGGAAATGACCGCAGGTGAAAAACCCATTTCACGCGCTGCACCAGACATGCTGCCAACCGCAACAACTTTTGCAAATACCTCCATGTCATCAAAACGGCTCATGATGAAATTGTTATCCCTCTTTTGACAGGATGCCAAACAAAAAAGCCCGCGCTTGGCGGGCTCTTCAATACTGCTGTTTGTGATAACTTAGGTCTAGTTATTGCCAAAAAACATTGCAAGCGGGTTCAGGTTTTCTGAAAAGCCCCTGGTTGATTTTTGACCCGGTCCCATTACTACAACCTTGCTGCCAAGTTTGACCTTCTCATAAAGATGCTCAACGTCCGAGTTCAGCATGCGAATGCAGCCTGATGAAAGGTTAAGTCCGATTGACCACGGCTGGTTGGTTCCGTGAATGCGGTAAAGCGTATCGCGATTGCCCTGATAGAGATAAAGTGCGCGCGCTCCAAGCGGATTGTCGATACCACCTTTTTGGGTAATCGGAAGGATGATGCCCTTGGCCTTTTCACGCTCACGCATTTCGGCAGGTGGTGTCCAGGTAGGCCACTTTGCCTTGCGCTTGATTGTTGCATCACCATTCCATGCAAAGCCTTCACGACCCACGCCAACGCCGTATCGTGTTGCCTTGTTTTTACCGGTAATGTGGTAAAGGAACTTTTTATCCGTATTGATAATGATAGTGCCAACGGGCTGGCTGGTTTTGATGTTGACGTTTCTTCTGCTGTATTTCTTTGGAACAGGGCGCTTGGTAATGTCACGGTTTACCTTGACTTCTTCCCAGCGCTGATTGCCAACGTTGTAAACTCTGCGGGTTTCGGCAAACGCGGAAGTTACAAGTCCGGGACTTGCCACAATTGCGCTACCCCCCAAAAGTGCCTTGAGTGTATCTCTTCTTGAAACCATGATGCCGAACCCTTCGCGTATCAGAATGAAATCTTTTGAGAATCTTTTAAATGCAAATCGGATGGCAGACAAGAGATATGAGCGCTATTTGGTTCACGTTTTGATTGCTGTCTTACAAGCAAAACCCCTAATGTTTGAAATAGGAATATAAATTCAAAAGCTTACAATAAAAAAGGGCAGAAAAGATTTCTGCCCCTGGTAACTTGTTATTGAACTTGCCAATTATGAAACGATGACTTTCGCACCCCGCCTTACGCGTTCATAAAGATCCATGACATCTTCATTCCGCATCCGGATACAGCCTGACGAAACCGCCTGACCAATGGTCCACGGCTGGTTTGTCCCGTGAATACGGTAAAGTGTGCTGCCCAGGTAAATGGCGCGCGCTCCCATGGGGTTTGCGGGGCCACCTGGCATAAAAGAGGGTAACTCGCGTCCCTTCTTGCGCTCGCGGATGATCATTTCCTTGGGCGGCGTCCAGCTTGGCCATTCAGCCTTGCGGGTCACTTTTTCAGTGCCTGACCATTCAAAGCCCTGTTTTCCAACGCCAACCCCATAGCGTCTTGCCTTGCCATTACCCATGACGAGATACAAAAAACGCGTATTGGTATCGACGATAACCGTGCCTGGCTTTTGCTTGGTTTGGTAAGAAACCATTTGCGGCAGGAATCGTGGATCAATCGGACGCTGTGCCGGAGATTGAACCGCTCTTGTTGTGGTGGGTACACGGTTATAGGCAAGTTTTTTCTTCTTGCGATAAATCGTTTTTGGCGTACGGGCAGGGGCTGTATTCAACCCTGCAAAAATGCCTGTTGCGCGGACAACCCGTTTTTGTGCAGGTTTTTGCTTTGAAACGCTGAAGGCCTTTCGTTTCTTTACTTTTCGCACAACCCTTTGCTGCGTTGTGCTTTGTCCAACCCGTGCCTTTTGCGTTTTCTGGGCAGGGCGCTTGAGTTGCAATATCCAGGGAGATGCAAGATCAGGCGAAAGCGTTACAGCAGGTGGTGTTGAATAACGCTCACCGGCTTGTGCTGCCCCAAACGGAACAGCAAGTAGTGCTGCACCAAGCAGCAATATGGTTTTGTTTTTCATGACGTACTCACTACATAATCATCATTGATGCGATGGGGATTTACCCACGCGTAACAAAACGATGCCTGAGCAAGCATTCAAAATTATGAATCCTAACCGGAAAATTAAAATTTTATGTATACTTGGTAAACGAAAGCTTTTGGACTTTCCTTAACGAAAAGTTAAAGCCCGAGGCGTCTGCGCGTATCTCTTAAAACCGCGTCCAGAACCTTCGCAACACTGCGCTTCCCCACGCCATTTCGAATGCGCCTGTCATAAAGCATGTTCAGGATTACCCGGTCAAAATCCGTAAACACAATATGCTTTGAGGTGTCATTGAACACGCTTTTGTCCAGTTCCGTACTCTCGTTCAAGGGGCCTAGTCCCTGGAGTATCTCTTCAATTAGGCATCGCTGAAAAAGGGCATCCCCTTCGTCAGAAACAATCACGGCATCTGATCGGATCATTCCTGCACGTGAAAAGCGTGACTTGACGAGACACTTTCCCCGTGCGCGGGCATTGGGTCTGCGCTCAACCCTTTCACGGATGGTTTTGCCATAATTTTCCCTATCAACAATGTAGAGATTGAAATTGGCAGCTTCCCCCGCATTGACAATGCGAACTTTCAGACCCGAGATTTTGCTTTCCAGTGAATTGATAAAGCGACGCGCCTCTTGGGTTCTGTTTTTTGCGGAAAGGTTATGAATGCGAAAGCGCACCACATCACTGAACTTGTGCACATAACGATACTGGATACCAAACCGAGTGATTTCAGACCCAAACACAGTGGCAAAAAAACCGCGTTTTAATTCCTCATCGCTCAAGGCCATTGCAGGCGTTGTCAACGAGGCAAACACAAGGGCAGCCACAGCAACTCCAGTTTTAACAAAGCCATACAGTCTGGTTCCAAACACGATGAGAAAGCCCTGATTTAAGAGAATATCCACTCGTAAAATAACCATTTCACAAGCAGACGCAAAACAATTAGTCTACCCCGAATAGATAGTGAAACTTTGGATATTTCAAGATGAACGACAGACCTTCCCTCATAATTGGCGAAGATGGTGTGCAGCGGTGTTTCTGGGCAGGTCCGCAGGAAGATTATATTGTCTATCATGATGAAGAGTGGGGAAATCCTGTAAAAGACGACACACGCCTGTTTGAGAAAATATGCCTTGAAGGCTTTCAGTCCGGTTTGTCCTGG
>CALDZZ010000025.1 GCA_937944075.1 uncultured Rhizobiaceae group bacterium | reverse complement strand
CAAGCCTTGCCCAACGCTTCATTCGCCGGATTTACAGGAACTCCGATTGAAAGCGCAGATGTAAACACTCCAGCTGTCTTTGGAGAATATATAGACATCTACGATATCAGTCGCGCCGTAGAAGACAAAGCAACGGTTCCGATTTACTATGAGAGCAGGCTGGCGCGCGTTGAACTGGAAAAGGAAAAACTCCCGGAAATCGATGCTGCAGTCGATGAATTATTCGATGATGAAACCATCTCAGAGCAAGAAAAGGCAAAGGCTAAGTGGAGTTCTGTCGAACGACTTGTTGGCGCTAGCGACCGCCTGGAAATCGTTGCAGAAGACATTGTGAACCATTTTGAAAATCGAATTGAAGCCTTGGACGGTAAGGCTATGATCGTTTGTATGAGCCGCAGAATTTGCGTCGATTTATATAATCTCATTATCAAACTAAGACCGGATTGGCATTCGGAAGATGATACGAGCGGTGTCGTAAAGATCGTCATGACGGGTTCAGCATCCGACCCTCTCGATTGGCAACAGCACATTGGCAATAAAACACGTCGTGACAATCTGGCAAAACGAGCAAAGGATAATAGTGACCCTTTAAAACTCGTTATCGTGCGGGATATGTGGCTAACAGGTTTTGACGCCCCCTCTATGCATACGATGTATATTGATAAACCAATGCGTGGGCATGGACTAATGCAGGCCATTGCAAGAGTAAATCGTGTGTTTAAAAACAAGCCTGGCGGACTTGTTGTCGACTATATCGGGATTGGCCAAAACCTAAAGAATGCACTTCAAAATTACACGCAAACAGATAGAGACAAAACTGGCATTAGCGAAGAAGAAGCTATAGCTGCATTAAAAGAATATGTCGAAAAATGCCGTATCTTCTACGATGGCTTTGATCTTTCTCTTGGAATAACTGGATCACCTACTGAAAGATTACAAACACTAGCATCAGCGATTGAATGGGCCTTAGGGAAACAAAAAACAAACGCTGACAAATGCAATAACGAAACAGAAAAAAAGAAAGCGCTGAATTACTATTCAGGACTGATTGGCGCTTTGTCAAAAGCTTTCGCATTGGCTTCCGCTACTGATTATGCACAACAGAACAAAAACGAAATTGGTTTTTACCAAGCGGTGAAAGCAGCACTTACCAAATCATCACCAAAATCTGGTTTAAGCAAGAGAGACAAAGAGTTTGCCATAGGACAATTAATCTCAGAGGCGATAGCTGACGCAAGTATAGTAGATGTTTTAGAAGCAGCTGGTCTGAAATCACCAGAAATTTCTGTGTTATCAGATGAGTTCCTATCAGAAATACAAAATATGAAGCATAAAAATCTAGCATTAGACGCACTAAGAAAACTGCTAGCTGGAGAAATCAAAAATAGGCAGAAACAAAACATTGTCGAGGCAAAAGCGTTCTCTGATCGTTTAGCTGAAGCCGTTGCACGGTATCATGCAAATGCAATCACAAGCTTAGAAATGATCCAAGAATTGATCAATCTTGCTAAAGAAGTTCAGGCATCCTCTAGCCGTGGCGAAGATCTAAATATGAGCCAAGAAGAGTTGGCTTTCTATGATGCACTATCAGAAAACAATAGTGCCATCGAAGTTATGGGAAACGATGAATTAAAAGTAATAGCTCAAGAATTAGTCAATCAGCTCAAAAAGAATGTAACAGTAGATTGGCATTTGAAAGAAAGTGCCAGAGCAAAATTACGCATTCTCGTGCGCCGTATACTCAAAAAATTTGGCTATCCACCAGACTTGGAACGTTCAGCAATAAATTTAGTTATTTCCCAAGCTGAAGCTCAACTACAGCGATCTTAGCAATATCAAATACAGACAAAACTCACTCTGGGGGTATCATTGGGGGTATCGATAAATTTTTATAAAATATTTAGACTTAAATTCAATAGTTTAACCATTCAATCACAGTGTGGCGGGGGCACCACTCAATCATCCAATACAGTATTATAAAGACCAACAAATCAAAGAGCTATCGATACGCCTTTGCAGGACACAACAGTTCAAATATTAAGCCATTAGGAAAATTTCCATGCATTCCCAACTTATGGAAACGTCGTATTGGCCTGACAATGTTCACTTAGTAGAAGGTCAAGAACTAGAGGTGAGTCACTCTACTTTTCCTGATCTTGTTGAACGAAAACTATTCTTGATAATTTCGTATAAAATCCATTTCAGATAGCATGAACTAAGTTTGATCGTTTCTCATCAACTTTAGTGAATTTACTATTATAGCATGATGGAAATTTGACTCTTTTATTGGAAAAAGATAAAAATCTCCAATATTTTCAAATTTCGGTCATATTATGATTTTTTCTCCCAAGACAAAAGAAGACGATACAATCGTTGAAATGCTCGCGTCAGTATTAAGACGCGACATTTCTTTTGGCACGTTGCTGCCTGATCAAAAATTGAAAATTGAAGCTTTAAGGCAGCGCTATGGCGGGTCCAATCATTCAATGCGCGAAACATTGAGGCTCTTGAGTGCTGAAGGCCTTGTTGAAGCAACAGCACAACGAGGTTTCCGCGTCACCTCTGCCACTGAAGATGACCTCAAAGACATTAATCTTGTTAGAAGTGAATTGGAAAAAGTCGCCCTTGAGATGGCTATTGATCAAGGTGATGTGGCTTGGGAGGGTCGATTGATCGCAGCACACCATGCACTGCAAAAAGCAGAAGCGCTTGTGGCAGGCGACCCTGATGATCTACATGCGCTCGAGTGGGATGAGGCATACCGTGCATTTTCTGTTGCATTGATACAGGCTTGTAATAGTCCACGCATGATTGATCTTCAGCGCAAGTTTTTCGATCAAAGCAGGCGTTTCAGATTGGCATTATTGCGCGAAGGCAGGCTTGATTTTTCTATACGCAAGGAACGTCAAAAACATTTGCTGGATGCGGTACTGGCGCGAGACAAAATATTGGCCACCAAGCTTTTAGCCGAAGAAATAAATGCTGACTTCGTATCGGCAATCTAGAAAATATGAGTGAAATTTGATCAAAGGGAGGAAATCATGATCAAAGTAAACCGCAGAAAATCAATGGCTCTGATTGGCAGCACTGTTGTCGCATCAACATTGGCCATGCCGGCAATCGCGACAAACAAAAAGATCAAGGTGGGGGCACTTCGCTTCACCTCGCATTCAGGAAGTTTCATCGCCTATGAACGAAACTATTTCAAGGAAGCCGGACTAGATGTTGAATTCGAGTTCTTTCAAGCAGCTCAACCCATGGCGGTTGCAGTCGCTTCCGGAGATGTCGATTATGCGGTGACAGCAGTCTCTGGCGGACTTGTCTCACTTGCCCAAAAAGGCGCCATCAAGGTCATCGGTGGTGCACTCAGCGAAGAAGGCGGTATTGATGGACAAAAATATCTTGTTTCGGATGCTGCTTTCAAGGCCGGTATAAAGTCTCCAAAGGACCTCAATGGAAAAAAATATGCCGTTACACAAGCGGGATCTTCGTTCCATTATATGGGGTCGAAAATGGCTAAGGCAGAGGGTATAGACCTTTCCTTTACGCCCCTTCAAAAAGTTGGTGCAATCATCGGCGCCTTAAAATCAGGTCAAGTCGATGCATGGTCGATTGTACCTCATATTGCCAAGCCTCTATCCAAGGGTGGTGCTGTACATATTATCGGAAATGTTGCTGATTATTTGCCAAACTATCAGGTTACTACCGTCTTCACATCAGCAAAAAATGCCAAAGACGAGAGAGCAATGACCGAGAATTTCATTGCCGGTTTCTCAAAGGGAGTTGATGATTACGCAGCCGCAATGATTGACAAATCTGGCGGAGATGATGGCGTCAATTCAATGGTGGATCTGATTCACAAATATGTCTACGTAGATCGTCCGCGAGAAAAGGCTGCACCTTCTATAATCAATGGTACCATGCGGCTGAATAAAGGCGCTGCACTGAACCTCGCTTCGGTTCAGGATCAATTGAGTTGGTTCCAGTCAGAAAATCTGGTCGATAAAGATATCAGTATCGATATGCTGGTTGATCAGTCTTACGTAAAAATGATCGGTTAGATCAAACATGCCTGGCACACGGACTTCTGCGTGCCGGGTTTTTTGGTTACTTCATGGACATATCCCTAGTTAATATAAGCCATTCATACGACGACTTTGAGGTGATGCGGAACATCAACCTTGAAATTTCAGACGGCGAAATCGTTTGTATTGTCGGGCCGTCAGGTTGTGGAAAATCTACGCTTTTGCGGTTCATTGGCGGACTTGAAAGACCTTCTAAGGGCCGGGTAGTACAAATAGGAAATCCACCTGAAGGGTGTTTGAACCCTTTGACTTTTATTTTTCAGGATTTTGCTTTGCTTCCCTGGCGTAGCGTTTCAGGCAACATATCACTGGTGCTTGAAGATCATGGCATTAGAGGCGCCGCAGCTGAAAAAATTATTGATGATGTTTTATCACGCACTAAGTTGAGCGACTTCGCAACGGCGTTGCCCAAGCAACTTTCAGGGGGCATGAAACAACGAGTGGCGATTGCACGTGCTTTGGCAGTAAACCCGGCAGTCATGTTAATGGATGAACCGCTATCAGCACTGGATAGTCAAACGCGTGAATTGTTGATGGATGATCTGGTTGCCCTGTGGACCCGCAAACCATTTACCGCTGTTTACGTAACGCATAATCTGGCTGAGGCTGTCAGACTTGGACATAAGATTGTGGTCCTTTCGCGTAGGCCGGGTGAAATTAGACAGATCGTGAACATCGATAAACCGCTTTCAGATCGCCAGTTTGGTGATTCAGACCTTGAACGCCAGCAAAAGCGATTGTGGCAACTAATGCGAGACGAGGCACGTGCGGCAGATGCAGAGTTGCTAAATGTCTAAAATAGAGACACCAGAAACCAATGCGGGAGAATCCGTCAAATTCAGGGGCGGTGGCTTTGCACCTAAACCACAGCGTTGGGTCGGGGTATTAGTATTCATAGCCCTTATCCTGATCGCTGAATGGGGGACACAAAGCGGCTGGATATCGGCACTAACCCTGCCCAAACCGACTGATGTATTAGAGACATTCCATGAGCTTTATGAAAGTGGCTTACTGTTCCAGCATCTGGGGCCATCATTGTCTCGCCTTCTGGTAGGGGCAACGATAGGTGCACTGATTGGCATCAGTGTTGGCGTATTAATCGGCTTGTTTTCCTACATTCGCTCTGGATTAGTGCCATTGGTCGCGGCCATTTTTCCAATACCAAAAATTGCATTATTGCCACTTTTTGTCATCTGGTTCGGGATCGGAGAAGGTTCGAAATACGCACTGATAGCATTTGGAACTTTCACACCAACCGTGGTGGCGACTTATGGAGCAGTAGACAACGTGGACCGAACCCTTATTCGCATGGGGCAAAGTTTCGGACTCTCATGGTGGTCTATTGTTTATAAAATTGTTTTACCAGGGGCAATGCCAGGAATTTTATCCGGGCTTCGTATCAGCCTGGCAATCGCCATCATCCTGCTTGTCGCTGCTGAAATGCTTGGTGCAGAATATGGTATCGGCGCCTACATACTGGAAGCTGGATCGCTCTACGATTTGGAACGTCTATTTGCTGGCGTGGTGATTCTATCGCTGCTTGGTGTGATCATGAGTGCCATTATTGGGCTTGCAGAACGTCACCTGCTGGGATGGCGTGTATGACCCGATGAACTGAAAGCAAGAAACATATTGTCATTCCTGATGATTTTTTTTACGTTTGAATATCTTCATGAAAGACTTGGGTATTTCGGGTGCAGATTGATATATTTGAAATCAGCCTTATAAAATCAACAGATGACAAAAAATTACAGACTGCAACTTAGACAAGACACGGCTTGCAAGCATCAGCAAGTCGATGATTTGTTCAGCAGGCTCGATATTTCAAAGCGTGACGAGTATGGCATTTTCCTGAAGGCTCATTTTATTGCATTATCGGCGATAGAAAAGCATTTTGCAGAGGTTGGCTCGTCCTTTGCACCCCCGCCCGCGCAATCCGGCCTGATCCATCAAGATATTCTGGCGCTTGGTGAAAAACCCGTTATTGCCAAACTCTCCTGTTTGCCTGAACTTTCAAATCTTGCTGGCCTCGCCTATGTGGTTTCCGGCGCGCATTTTGGCGCAGCAGTCTTGTTGAAAAGGGTTTCCGCATCCAGCGACCCCGCAACCCTGTCAGCCAGAACATACTTGCAGTCGGCAGACATGCGATCTTACTGGCCAGTTGTGGTCAGGGAAATCAAAAACAGCATAAATACCCCTGAGGATTATAGTGTCTTAGTTAAAGGCGCTCTTGCTGCATTTGATCTATATTTTGATTCTTACAAACTTGTTGAGCAGGAAAAAACGTTTGTCCAAATCGCATAATACCAAAGCAACCACTGATAATCATGTCGACTTGACATCATGCGATCGTGAGCCAATTCACATCCTTTCGAAAATTCAATCCTTTGGTGTTTTAATATCCGTAACCCCAGACTGGATTGTAAATCACCTGTCACAAAATGCGCATGCGTTTTTGCAAGTGGACGATAAACTGGCGGTCGGCTCTTCACTGGTAGGCGTCATCAGTGACCAGGCCTTGCATGATATAAGAGGAAGACTTCAATTACTCAATTCAGCTGACTCCATGGAGCGACTGTTTGCGGTCGCCCTGTTTGATGATGACCGGAATTTCGACGTTGCAGTTCATCGCTCAGGCAGGTCAATTATCATAGAGTTTGAAAAAACGGATTCATCCTCTGACCGTGATTATCTTAATTACATAAAACCGATGATCTCGCGTATTGAGCAATCTTCAAGCGTTGAACAATTGAGCCAGCTTGCGGCACGACAACTCAAGGCCATTCTGAATTTCGACCGTGTGATGGTATACCGTTTTCTGCCTGATGATACGGGTGAGGTAATTGCTGAAGCCAGGCAACCCAACATGTCATCGTTTCTCAATTTGCGTTACCCGGCATCTGATATACCCAAACAGGCAAGGGCACTTTACAAGCGAAGCCTTTTGAGAATTATCGGTGATGTCAACGATGAGGGCGTTCCCATTTTGCCTGTTCTCGGCGCCGAAAACGAACCGCTGGACTTGAGCTTGAGTATCACTCGTGCAGTTTCCAGCATACATCTTGAATATCTAAAGAATATGGGCGTAGAAGCCTCCCTATCGATCTCCATCATTGTAAGGGGGAAACTATGGGGCCTGTTTGCATGCCATAATACTACGCCACGCAATGTGGGCTTTGGAATCAGAAGCATGAGCGAACTGTTTGCTCAAATGTTTTCCTATGTGCTGGATCAAAAGGAAAGCGAAGAGCGGGCAGAAGTGGCCATGCGGGGTCAGATATTACATGACCAAATCATGACTCAACTTGCTGATGGCAATTCAATTGCCGATAATTTTGAAGTCATCAGCAATGCCCTTGCCAGTACCATCCCTTATGATGGGGTATCCATCTGGGCAAATGGTCAATATATGTTACAAGGCGATGGCCCCAATAGCGAACAGTTTCAGGGCATGCTTTCGTTCCTCAACACCACTGCACAAGGCAGTGTGTATTCAACTCAAAACCTGTCTGAAAAATACCCGCCAGCAGCTGAATTCGTCGATGTTGCAGCAGGCATACTCGCCATACCAATATCACGTTCACCACGCGATTACCTTGTTCTGTACAGGCGGGAAATTGTTAAATCGGTTAACTGGGCAGGAAACCCGGAAAAACCTGCAAAGCTTGGCCCCAATGGAATCCGCTTAACACCGCGCAAAAGTTTTGAAAGCTGGCGTGAAATTGTAAAAGGATCATGCGCAAACTGGAGCGAAGAAGAAATTCGCATCGCAAGCAATTTGCGGGTCACCTTGCTGGAAGTTGTACTTCGACTAACCGACAATGCTGTAAAGGAACGCAGCAAGGCACAAGAGCAACAAGAACTCCTGATCGCTGAGCTTAATCACCGCGTGCGAAATATCCTGAACCTGATTCGCGGGCTGATCAACCAGAGCAAGGACAATTCTAAGGATATTGCAAGCTTTACAGAAGTTGTGGGTGGACGCATCCATGCATTGGCTCTGGCGCATGATCAAATCACCAAGGAGAACTGGAACCCAGCCTCGCTAAGTGAGCTCATTTATAATGAAGCGTCAGCCTATATGACTGACAATAACGAGCGCATAATCATCAAGGGAAGTGATGTTCTTATCGCCCCTGAGGCGTTCACCGTTCTGGCTTTGGTTATGCATGAGATGATTACAAACTCGGTCAAATACGGCGGACTTTGTGACAACAGGGGCCGCCTTGACATAACCCTGGAACGCGACCAGGACGGCGGCCTTGTCATTCACTGGATGGAAGTGGGTGGCCCACCGGTAAAAGCCCCAAAACGCAGAGGCTTTGGCACTACGATCATAGAAAGATCAATACCGCACGAATTACGAGGTTCTGCCGAAATCAGTTACAATGTATCCGGTGTCACGGCAAAATTTGTCATTCCTGAAAATTACATAACCAATACGCTCACCAAGCCCGTAGTTGCCTCTGACCCCGATATCAAACAAGCTGAAGCCCGTATGCAAACGCCTGACACTGTCCTTATCGTAGAAGATAACATGATTATCTCTCTGGATGCAGAGGATCATTTCAGAGCCCTGGGCTCACAAAACGTTCACATGACAAGCAATGTTGCGCAGGCTTTCACAATTCTTGAAAATGAGGCAATCGACTTTGCCCTTCTTGATTTCAACCTGGGCGTCGAAACAAGTGAACCGGTTGCCGAAAAGCTTCTGGAAATGAAAATCCCGTTCGTATTTGCCTCAGGGTACGGTGATCTTTCAGAAATCAAGAAAGAGCTTGCGGGAATAGATGTCTTGCAGAAACCTTACGGAAAAGAAGATATCCTGAAAGCATTGAAAACTGCCAAGTAAGCTTTTGAATAAAACCCTGACAACCAACCCTCAGGTCTTTTTCGTATCGTCAACCACATTCATACTGGCAACAGCGCCTTTACCCAGTTCCACGGATGCAAAGGGGCCACCGTGGCACATGTGGCCGGGGTCCTGATTGTCCATTGGAGGCTCGTTGGCCAGCACTTCTTCTGCATAGGTTTCAGCATTATCCTTGGGGCAGTAGCCAATGAAAGAGGCCTTTGCATTGTCCACTGGTGCACGGTCATTATTTGAGACGCCGTATATAACGGAAAATCCGGTCACGGGTGTATCAACGCAGCGGGTAACCAGCTGAACCAGATCATCATACGACAACCATGAGCCTAATGCGCGCGCATTGTTCACACCCTCATAAGATAAACAGGAAAGAATGCGCATGTGAACTGATTCCAGCCCACGCTTTTCCCAATACATGCGCCCAAGATCCTCCGCAAAACATTTGGCCAGCCCGTAAAACGTATCCGGACGGTGAGGCACGTCTGTACCGATGAACTCATTCTTCGGGTACATGCCAACCGCATGAATGGAAGAGGCATAGACCACCCGCTTCAGCTTGTGGCGGTAGGCTGCCTCCCAGATGTTGTAGGCACCCACAAAATTCGGTCCCAGCAGTTGCTCAAACGGGCCTTCATCCACAAAGGCGCCAAAGTGTATGACCATATCCGCGCCTTCCAGCACTTTCATCATGTCATCCAGCGAGGCAAGATCACCCTTGATATAGGTTTCGCCCTCATAGCATTGACCGATATCATCGGCAATGTCTGTTGAAACAAGGCTGGTAGCCATTTTTGCCAAGGGTTCGCGAAGTTGAGAACCAAGACGCCCTGCTGCGCCGGTGAGTACAAGTTTCATGGTTTTATTCCTGTCCTAGATGACTGCTTTTTCGACGAACTTCTCGCCCTTTTCGATGCGCTCATAGCCAAAGGCTGAAAGATCAATCGTGCGATATTCGCCATAGGTAATGAGTTCACCAACCCCACGCCCCATGGCTGGTGACTGCTGGAAACCGTGGCCGGAAAATCCATTCACGAAAATGAAATTCTCAACCTTTGTATGCGGACCAATGATAGCATTCTGGTCAAAGGTGTTAAACGCATAATGCCCTGCCCAGGAATTCGTCAGCTTGATCGCTTCAAACTGCGGAATGCGCGTAGCGATAATAGGCCAGACATGTTGTTCCCAAAGCGAATGGTCCTGCTCAAAATCATCATAATCAACCGGATCATCCGGCGCACCACCAATGCTCATTGGACAGCCCGCCAGATAATATTGTCCGTCCGTGCGCATGTGAACACCGGTTGGGTCAATCGTTAATGGCAAATCACGATCAAGCGGCTGCTCGGCATCGAAAATAAACGTATAACGCTTGCGTGGTTCAACCGGCACTTCAATGCCAGCCATCCGCGAAGTCACTACCGCACGCGGGCCTGAACAATTGATCACTTTGCCACACGAGATCACTTCACCTGATTTGAGCGTTACAGTTTCAACTTTGGTGCCTGCATCATTCAGCCCCATGGCAATCACTTCATTGGTGCAATATTCCGCCCCATGCTCACGTGCCGAGCGCTTCCACCAGTCAAACACCGTATTGCCATCAAAGTAGCCTTCATCAATCAGGTTGTGATTGCCGGAGATGATGTCATCCAGATTGTAAAACGGATAGTCACGCTTGATCTCTTCTGCAGTCATGTGCTTCGTGCCAGATCCAAGGCTTTGCTGGATTTTCTGCAATTCTTTGAGCGTGTTTGAAAATTCTTCATTGTCCGCCAGATACATATACCCGTAGGACTGGATGGGAATATTCGGCACGCGTTTATCACCGCCAAAAAAATCCTTGAAGTTCTTCACAAACTCGGCTGCAAACTGTGAAATCTTGACGTTCACTTCATTCGAGAATTGCTGCCGCATGCAGGAGTTTGTATGCGAGGTTGATGTAAACTCATAAGTCGGGTCACGCTCCACAACCAGAATGGAACCATCAAAATCAGGATTTTGTGCCGTCCACCATGCAACCGAAGAGCCATACATCGCTCCACCAACAATCACGACATCATAGGATTTTTGTTTTGGTGCCTGTGTTTTCAAATCCATTACATCACTTCTCCAAGCTTTATCGCTTCTTCAATTTCGCGAACTTCTTTCGCGCTCATTCCATAATCACGCTGCGCTGTTTCAGCAGAAATATACCCACGAGCCAGATCTTGTTTTACCCGTTCCATATCCCGTTGTGATGGCTCACCGTATCCCGCACCACCAGGGAAAGCCAGCATCACCTTTCGACCATACGGCACGAATTGCTTGCCCTTGCCGTTCATCCTTGAACCATCATCTTGGGCAATCGTCGTTGGGGCGCCATCCAGTCCGCCCTGGCGCCCTCTGGCAGGATGCTTCACCCGGTCAAACATGGCCTGAAAATCAAACTCATGGCCTTCACGTGCGCCCACTTCCATATATTGTCCCAAACCGCCACGCTGCTTGCCGGCACCACCACTATCTGGCCGCAATTCCTTGCGCCAGATAATGACGGGCCCTGCATGTTCGGTTGCTTCCACCGGCATGGTCATCACACCGGAGGGAAACGCTGTTGCATTTAATCCGTCATGCTCAGGCCTTGCACCTGACCCGCCCGAATTAAAGGTCAGGACTTCCGAGCGAACCGCATCCTCAGGGGCTTTTTCATCTGTGCGTGGTCGAAGCGATACCTGAAAATTACACAAACACCCCGCCCCTTCAGCCGGAACCAGATTGGGCAGGATTTTATCAAGTGCATTGTAAACCGTATCCGGCACAAAATGCCCAACGATATGTCGAAGCGCGACCGGTGCAGGATGAATGGCATTGACGATCGAATTTTCAGGAGCGGCAATTTCAAACGGTGCAAGCGAAGCGGCATTATTGGGAATTTCCGGCGCTATGGCACATTTGAGCGCATAACAGGCATAGGCCTTGGTATAAACAAGCGGGCAATTAATGCCCTTCTTGTCGAGGCCTGAGGTTCCTTCAAAATCAGAAAGTATTCGATCCTTTTCAAGCGTCAGCTTCACCTTCAATGTGATCGGGTGCGAAAATCCGTCGACAGTCATTTCGCCAGTTGCTGATTTACGAGGCAAGGCTGCAATCCGTTCAAGCGTGGCGCGTCTGGAATTTTCCAGAATGAAACCTGCGATGCCTTCAAGCGTATCCAGTTCAAATTCCTGCATCATGTCGATTAAGCGGCGATGACCGATTTCATTGCAGGTCGCAAGTGCATACATGTCGCCAATCAACTGATCAGGTTCGCGCACATTACCGCGCACTATGGCCACAAGCGTTTTATCAACTTCGCCACGCTCGGCAAATTTCATGATCGGGATATAAAGCCCCTCTTCGTAAACACTAGCCGCATCTGCACCAAAGCCACGTCCACCAATATCCACAATGTGTGCCGTACAGGCAAAAAAGCCAACATGGTTGCCCTTATAGAAAGACGGCGTCACAATTGTAATATCATGCAAGTGCCCTGTACCCTCCCACGGGTCATTGGTGATATAGATATCGCCCTCAAACATGTTGTCATAGCCAATTCGACGAATAAAATGCCCAACCGCATCCGCCATGGCATTCACGTGTCCCGGTGTTCCGGTTACTGCTTGCGCCAGCATCTGACCTTTTACGTCATAAACGCCCGCAGACAAATCTCCTGCCTCACGCACGGAAGTTGAAAACGCTGTTCGAACCAGTGCTTGCGCCTGCTCTTCAACCACGGAAATCATGCGGTTCCACATTACCTGATAGGAAACTGTTGAATGTTCTCTTGCCATACCTTTGTGCTCTCAGTTCTTTCTCATGACATCAATACAACCATCCGCCTGACGAATGGCTCTGCGGCTTGATGGCAGGATAATGGTTGTTTCATCTTCGGTTATGGCGGCAGGGCCGCAGACTGTCTGACCGGTTTGCATCTCATTCCTCAAGACAATCGAAGCTTCAAGCGATTTCCCCAAAGCCGGATCAAATATGTTTCTTGTCGAAGAAACAGCTGCGGGTTTCCCCTCACTTGCATCACAAAAGCGTTCGACTGATTCAGGCGGTGTGGTTGCATTTACGGCCCAAACTGTAATTTCCACATCCATACCCGCAACCGGTCGCCCAAACAGTGTTGTGTAGTCTGCTTCAAACAACTCAAGAAACGTATCCGCATCCGGATTCATTGCCTGCTCTTCGGTAAGTTCAATCGGGATTTCCCATCCTTGTCCGGAGTAGCGCATATAGACTTTGTAATTTGAAAGAATATCAGCGGTCGCATCACAGTTGCGAACAAATCCGGTCGCCTCATTTTTCAAATCCGCAAGCAAGCTACGGATACGATCAGGATCAAAATCAGATAATCGCATGTATACAGAACGGTTAGCCTCAAAACTGAAAGGCGCCCGCAGAAAGCCAATGGCAGACCCAACGCCTGCACCGGTTGGCACAAGCATTCGGTCAACACCCAGCTTCTCGCAAAGGCGCGCCGCATGAAGTGGTGCTGCACCACCAAAGGCAATCATTGTATATTCTGACAGGTCCTCGCCGTTTTCAACAGCATGCACCCGCGCGGCATTGGCCATGTTTTCGTCCACCACTTCAGCAAGGCCAAACGCTGCAGTCTGCGCATCCATATCTAGCGTCTTGCCAAGCACCGCTTCAAGCGCATCAGAAGACCCGGAGGCATCAAGCCTGATTGAACCACCAGCAAAATTATCCGGATCAAGTTTGCCAAGCACAAGATCCGCATCCGTTACGGCTGGCTTGTCTCCGCCTCGTCCGTAACACGCTGGCCCTGGTTCAGAACCAGCAGATTCAGGCCCTACCCTGATTTGACGCATCGCATCCACATGGGCAAGAGAACCGCCACCTGCACCGATTTCAACCATGTCAATCACCGGAATGGAAATCGGCATGCCAGAACCTTTTTTGAAACGATAAGTACGCGCAACTTCAAAGACACGACTTGTTTTTGGCGTTTGGTTTTTGATCAGGCAAATCTTTGCAGTTGTGCCACCCATGTCAAAGGAAAGCACTTTTTCCAACCCGTATCGTGCTGCAATATTGGCTGCAAAAACAGCCCCACCGGCAGGCCCGGACTCAACCAGACGAACCGGAAACTCGGCTGCATTTTCCAGAGATATGATTCCGCCACCCGAATGCATGAGGAAAATATTGCAATCAACGCCTTCATCACCCATGCGCCCCTTCAGACGCCCGAGGTAAGATTTCATCAACGGCTTGATATAGGCATTGGCTACAACCGTATTGAAGCGCTCATATTCACGCATCTGCGGAGAGACTTCGCTTGAGAGCGAAACCATGGTGTTCGGCAGTTTTTCCGCAATGACATCCCGCACCATTTTTTCATGCGCGTCATTTAAATAGGAGTGCATCATGCCAACCGCGATGCTCTCATAATTTGCAAGCGCCATGTCATCAATCAACGCTTCAACCTCTTTCCGCTTGAGAGCAATAAGAATGTCACCTTTTGCATCCACACGCTCTTCGAGCACATAGCGTCTTTGGCGCGGCAAAAGCGGTTCTGGCAAATTGAGATTGAGATCATATTGCTCAAAGCGGGATTCAGTACGCATCTCAATAACATCGCGAAAGCCCTTGGTCGTGATGAGGGCCGTCTTTGCGCCACGCCTTTCAATCAGGGCATTGGTTGCAAGCGTAGTTCCATGGATGATCTGCCCTATGTCAGAGGGACTAATGGAGGCTTTTTTGCAAACCTGATGCATACCATCAATAATTGCATCCTCAGGCGCTGAATAGGTTGTTAAAACCTTGGTTGAATATTGGGTGCCGTCCACCTCCAGAACAACGTCTGTAAACGTACCGCCAATGTCTGCTCCCAGCCTGATTGAATTTTCTCGCATATACCTGTCCTGAAGATGAAACAAGTCTCAAGGATACTAGGGCTTAGCATCAAAGCAAATTATTTTACTTTATTCAGAGTATAAATTTATTTTATCATTGCCGATTAAAATCGGTTGGCAACTTTCAGTGCAAGTTGCGCAGCAGTGGCAACATAATGTGGCGCTCTTTCCGCATCATAGCGAGCCAGAAAATTAAGTGGCTCCGGCTCCCACGGATAATTAATCGCAATCAACTCCCCACTCTTCAGGGCATCCCTGACCATGGCTTCAGGCAAGGTTGCAACACCAAGCCCGTCGATACTCATGTGCAAGCAGGTTGCAAGATTGCTCGATGGTACAAGTCGCGGAGCACGTGCGCCAACCGAGGCAAAATGCTCTTCGACATCACCATAAGCCTTGGTGTCCCTTGCGTGGGTTAAAATTGAATGTTTGACCAGATCAGACGGTTTCAGCTTTTCTTTGATGTCGATACCAAGCCCTGGTGAAGCAACCCATATCCAGGGGTATTTTCCAAGTTCAACACTGCCTGACATAACTGTTTGAAATGGCCCGTTCTGAAATGCAAGGTCAATCGAGCGCGAACGCAGCTCTTCCTTGAGGTTAACCGAAAGGTCTACTTTCAATTCAACAACAATATTTGGATATTGCTCTTTCAGTGCCTTCAGAAATTCCCGTAACCATGTATGTACGATCATTTCCGTAACACCAAGGCGCAAGGTTCCATCAAATAACGTTGACTGATCTGCAGCCGCAGCAAGCCCGTCCGCCTTTTGCAAAATCTCACGGGCTAGCTTCAACAATTCCTGCCCCTTCGATGTCAGCCGTACCGAACCTGCATCCCGGTCCATGAGAGATGTCTTTAGAACTGCTTCAAGCTTCAAAATTCGTGATGAAATATTTGGCTGGGTCGTATGTAATCGTTCGGCCGCCTTCTTGAAACTGCCAAGATCTGCGACCCACACAAAGGCCTCTAGCTGTTTCAAACTGAATTTCAAATCTGCCTCACATTGATTTTGCGTTTTAATCAATTGGTTTTGAACATGGAACGCATTATCTATGCAACTAGCAAATATCGCATAGGGAAAAACATGTCTCTTCCAGACCTACTTGAACATATGAAAAAAAGTGCAGCACTTGGCCAGGTGTCCGGCATTATATCTTGGGATCAGGAAACCATGATGCCTGAAAAGGGCGCAGCCCAGCGAGCCGAGCAAACGGGCGTTCTTGCCGCGCTGTTACACCAGATGAATACGGACAAACGCATCCCGGAATGGATAGAAGCAATCAATGAGGATGCGCTATGCGATGAAGACAAGGCTAATATAAGAGAGGCCAAAAGAAGTTATGACCTGGCCACCAAGGTTCCCGAGGAACTTGCTCAAACAATTGCAAAGGCATCTGCCGAGGGGCAGATGATCTGGGCGAAGGCACGTGAGGCTGGTGATTTTGAAATGTTCGCGCCAGCGCTGGAAAAGCTTGTCGAGTTGAAACGCGAGGAAGCACAGTGTTTAAGCAGTGATGGGCAAAGTCCTTATGATGCCCTCCTTGACCAATTTGAACCAGGTGCTCGAACCGAAACGCTTCTGCCACTTCTTGAAGGCATGCGTGAACCATTGGTTGCCTTGCGCGAGCGCATTTCAAGACACCCGAAGCCAAACGGATTTGAAGGCACCTACCCAACAAAAAACCAGTTGCAGCTTGCGCATGATGTAGCAAAACAAATGGGCTATGATTTTTCAGCCGGCCGCATTGACTTATCAACACACCCTTTCAGTTCCGGTGGCAGTGGTGATAGCCGCATAACTACCCGTGTTGATGAAGCCGACCCGCTTAATTGCCTTTACTCGACAGCCCATGAAGTTGGCCATTCGCTGTATGGCCAGGGCGCACCTGATCCTTATCTGCCTGCTGCACAATATTGTTCCATGGGTGTACACGAAAGCCAGTCACGCTTCTGGGAAAACCAGATTGCCAGGTCCCGTCCTTTTGCTGAATGGCTTTATCCGCAAATGAAAGCGCAATTTCCGGACATGAACATCAACTCACCCGATGAATTTTACAAGGCAGTCAACCGTGTTGAGACAGGCTACATCCGAACCGAGGCTGACGAAGTTCATTACAATCTACATGTGCTATTGCGCTTTGAGCTGGAGCGTGAACTGGTTTCCGGGAACTTGCAGGTGAGCGACCTTGAAGGAGAATGGAACAAGCGCTTCATGGAATATTTCGGGCTTGAGGTCAGGGATGTCAAACTGGGTGTCTTGCAGGATGTGCACTGGTCTGTGGGCCTCTTTGGCTATTTTCCCACATACAGCCTTGGCAATATATATTCAGCCTGCCTGGATGAAGCCATGCGGCAAGACATGCCGGATCGTGATGACAAAATTGCCAAGGGAGAAACCGGTGAGGTGCTGAAATGGTTACGCAAAAATATTCATCAAAAAGGCCGGCTTTTATCGGCTACAGAACTGATTGAACAAGCAAGTGGCAAGCCTGCATCCTCCGCGCCGCTTATCAACTATCTGGAAGACAAATACTCAACGCTCTACAACCTTTAAAATAGCGATCGCAGCCTTGCAGGAAACATAATCGACTGCTACCTGTAAGCCATTCAAAGCAAGGAAAACGCCAGTGTCTATAAATGCAGATGACATCATTGATCGCAGAAGACTGCGCAAGAAAGTAAGCTTTTGGCGCATACTCACGTTTATCATACTGGGTATTGCCCTGCTTGCCATGATTGCCTTTGGCGCCAACAAGGCAGGCCTTTCAAGCGCTGGCAAGGATCATATTGCGCGCGTCAGCATTACCGGTGTGATTACCAATGACAAGCCAATGCTGGATCTTCTTGAAAAGCTCAAGGACGACGAGAAAGTAAAGGCGGTTGTACTCAATATTTCTTCACCTGGTGGCTCAACCGTTGGCGGGGAAGCCATGTATGAAGCCGTTCGAGAGCTTGCCGAAACAAAACCGGTAACAACAAGCGTTGGAACGCTTGCAGCCTCTGCAGGATACATGATTGCCTCAGCCAGTGACCACATTGTCGCAAGACGTTCTTCAATCGTCGGATCAATTGGCGTTCTCTTTCAATATGCAGACGCATCAGAACTGCTGGACAAGATTGGCGTCAAGGTGAAATCCGTCAAGTCTTCACCGCTTAAGGCGGAGCCAAATCCATTCAATCCTGCAAGTGATGAAGCGGTTGAAATGATTGACCGGGTCATAAGGGATTCCTACCAGTGGTTTGTTGATATTGTTGTTGAAAGACGTGACATGCCGGAGTTCAAGGTATTGCAACTGGCTGACGGCAGTATTTTCACTGGCAATCAAAGTCTTGAGAACGGTCTGATTGACGCCGTTGGCGGTGAGAAGGTGGCCGTAGCATGGCTCAAGAAGGAAAAGGGAATTGATGAAAAACTGAAAGTGGTTGAGCGCAAACCCAAACGACCAACGGACAGCATCTTTGACAATCCGGCTGCCATTGCCAAATTTGCCCGTATTTTCGGCATCGAAATCGGAAATTCGGACGCGAAAGCCCTAGAAGATACCCTAAGGGAACATCTGCCGCTTGACGGTCTTGTCTCTATTTGGCAAGGTTCTGGCAATTAGCCAACCTAAGCTTAAGGATTGAGTTTATGATTAAATCAGAACTTGTTCAGATGATCGCCGACAAAAACCCTCATCTATATCATCGCGATGTAGAACATGTGGTCAATGCAATCCTTGACGAAATCACCGATGCACTGGCTGAGGGCAACCGTGTTGAATTGCGTGGTTTTGGCGCATTTTCTGTCAAAAACAGACCTGCAAGAGCAGCGCGCAATCCCAAAACAGGCGAGCAGGTAATGGTTGATGAGAAGTGGGTTCCGTTTTTCAAAACCGGTAAAGAACTGCGCGAAAAGCTGAACCAGTAAACAACCGCCATTCAGGAACCAATATCTTGCGTAAAATAATCAATCTTGTTTTCTTTGTACCCATTGCAATTCTGCTGATCCTGCTTTCTGTGGCAAACCGGCATTGGGTATCTTTCAGCATAGATCCGCTAAATACGGAAAACCCGGCATTTTCAATCTCGCTGCCATTTTTTGTTTTCATGTTTGGCATGCTTATCATTGGTGCTATTATTGGCGCATCTCTTACCTGGATTTCACAAGGCAAGCACAGGAAAGCGCTGAGAGAGAAGTCCTACGAAGCGACGAAAATGCAACGCGAGTATGAGAAAAAACAGCCAAAAGAGATGACCGAGACAAAGGAAGTTGCTCCTGGCCTGCCGTTGATTTCCAGCAACTAACGCTTTTACCAGTATAACCTAATCAACAGATGTTGTTTTGCCAGACGATCGGTTGTATTCATCATCCAGGCGAATGATATCATCTTCCCCAAGATAGTCGCCTGTTTGAACCTCTATCAAAACAACCGTTTCATCTGTTTTATTAGCCAATCGGTGAACACTGCCAAGCGGGATATAAATGGACTGGTTGGGCTCGAGTGTTTTAACATCGTCCTCAATCGTTATCTCGGGCCGACCCTGAACAACCACCCAATGCTCCGCACGATACTTGTGTTTTTGTAGAGACAGCACACCACCCGGCTTTATGACAATGCGTTTGACCTGGTAGCCCTCCCCCTTGTCCAACTGCTCATAATTACCCCAAGGCCTGTAAACCTGAAGAGCCATATCAGCCTCATCACGTCCCTGCTCTTTCAAATTGCCAACAATCGACTTGATATCCTCGCTTCGTGATTGGTCGCAAACCAGAACCACATCACGGGTCACAACAACAATCGTATCATCAACACCCAGCAAACTTGTCAGCCTGTCCCGGGAATGAACCAGATTGTTTGCGCCATCACGAATGGTAACATCGCCAAGTATTGCGTTATTGGCATCATCCTGCGGCAAGTTACGCCATACGGAATTCCATGTGCCAATATCAGACCAGTCATGCGTAGCAGCAAACACGACACATTGCCGGGTTTTTTCCATGATCGCATAGTCAACGGATATGGAGGGACTTTGCTCAAATGAAGCCTTATTCAGCCTTAGAAAATCAAGGTCTGTTTTCTTTTCATGGTGCGCTCTGGAGACTGCCTTGACTACTTCGGGAGCATATTTTCGCGCTTCCTCAATAAAGGCACTCGCCTTGAACATGAAATTACCACTGTTCCAAAGATAACCTTCTTCAAGGTACTGGATGGCAAGCTTCTGATCCGGCTTTTCAACAAAACTGGAAGCCTGATAACCGCCACAAATCTCATTATCCTTTGAGGGTAATATATAACCATATCCAGTCGCAGGATAATCAGGCCTGATGCCAAAGGTAATCAGATAACCTTGCGTTGCAGCCTCAATGGCAGAGGATACAGTCAGTGCAAAACCATCCATGTCATGAATGGCATGGTCAGCTGCCAGTATAATGACAATCGGATCCGTCTCACGCTCAAGCGCCTGCAGACAGCCGGCAACGATTGCAGCACAAGAATTGCGCTGAACCGGTTCGAGGATGATATCTGCCTTGATATCAAGTCTTGCAAGGTCTTCAGCAATCAGAAAACGATGATCATTTGCGCCGATTACAATCGGGTTCTCGTGAAACAGGTCATGCGAGCACCGCATCAATGTACTTTGAAAAAGACTTTGCTCACCACCCAGGTTCAAAAACTGTTTGGGGCGTGAATTCCTGGATAGTGGCCACAGCCGTGTTCCAGCACCACCGCTCAAAATAACAGGCGTAACTTTACCGATACAAATAATAACCCACCCAACTCATCAACCAGATTGATGCTTATGCAACAACACGCATATCATCGACATTGGAAGATACAATATCAAGGTCTGCATCAATATCCAGTAATTGTTGTGTCGTCAGTGGAGAATGCAATTCGGAATTCTGCTCATGGGCTGCACGAATTGAAATGGCAGGCAAATCCAGAGCACGAATAATCACCGGTGGCTGCTCTTCTTCGGGCAATTGCCAGATACCATATTTTGCAGCCAGATTGCCAAAGAACTCATGTGAACTTGATATCCCGAATGGGATGGCAAGGAATGGCCCGACAAAAACAGGAAGGCAAATCACAAGCGTCAGGGCATCAAAATTGCCAACACTCAATACCCCTGCAACACCAATGGTACCAAACAACATTTGCGGCCACAAATGTTTGGCGGTCACATTAAGCGGAAGCGATTCTGCATTACGCGACTGGGTTGCCCAACCCTTTGCTTTTCCAAGGGCAAAGAGTTTAAACAAAAAGATCGTATTGGCAACCGCCATGATCGGTGCCAACATCATGGAAAATAGAATTTCCGCCATTGAGCCAAAAACCACGGCAAAGCCACCACCAAAGGATTTTCGCAAATCCTTGCGCAGCAAAACATCAGCAATCGAAGCAATCTTGGGCGCAAAAATCATGGCCATGATAATGGCAAAGAGTGTGTAGCCCGGACCAACACCCTGCATTTGAACGCCCACTTCAGGATAAATAAATGCTGTTGTGCCAACCAGCACAAAAAGCATCCACGCAGGAGAACTGACAAACATCATAATGGCCAGCACCAGTTGGATACGACTTGTTGGCAGCAAACCAGGCTCATTCAACAAATGCAGATACTGCATGTTGCCGTGGCACCAGCGAAGGTCACGACGGATAAATTCCAGAATATGCGGTGGGTTCTCTTCATACGAACCACTTTCCTCAGCCAGAACACGACATTCATAACCGGCGCGGCGCATGTAAACTGCTTCGACTTGGTCATGGCTTAAGATCCAGCCCGACAGGGCGCTCTTGCCCTCAATTTTTGGCAAGTGACAATGGTCAATAAACGGCTTCATGCGAATGAGCGCATTGTGCCCCCAGTATGGACCGCAATCAGCCTGCCACCAGGCACTACCGATTGTATATGATTTCATACCCATCCGCATTCCAAACTGGAAAACACGGGTAAAGGCACTGTCTGAAGGAAGACCAACAACAAGACTTTGCAAAATGCCAAGCGTATCATTTTTCTGCATGATGCGTACCATTTTGAGGATCGACGATGCAGTCATTACACTGTCAGCATCAAGCGTCAGCATATAGTCATGCCTGTGGCCCCAACGCTCGCAAAATTCTCGTATGTTGCCAGCCTTGAAGCCCGGGTTATCATCACGTCTGCGGTAGGTAACCTCAACCTGTCCAGCCCAAGTGTTTTTCAACTGGCTGAAAATTTTCTCTTCGTCTTTAATGGTCTCTGGTTCGAATGAATCACTCAGGATATAGACGTGAAACTTGTCACCTTCACCGGCTGCAACCAGACGTGCAATCATCGAATTCAGGTTTCGGTTCACCTGACTTGCGTCTTCATTGCGGATACACATGGCAATTGCAGTTGAACTGGTAATCGGCTCATTACCGATTATACCGGCAGAGGCAGGATAAACATGCTGCGCAGCATTCTTTTTGGTTCTGAGGATAAAAAATCCGATGACCGCATTCCAAAAACCAATTGCGGTCCATGGCAGGGTTATCGCAAAACAGGCGAGCAAGACCCACTCGGCCAAAACAATTCCCCCCAAAGACAAGGAATATGTCATCATGCTTAACAACATGAAGATTGTAACAATCACGAGGGAAGCAAAACACTGTCTGCGAGTTGTAGGGGTCATGTAATATGTACCTAAAATCAAGTTACCAAAAGATTTGACAAATGCTCATTCACTTGCCTTTTTGGCATAAATGAGACAAAGCCCATGTCTTGTGAGAAGGTTATAGAGAAATTTTGCTGAACTGTGTCTGAACAATTGCCTCAAATAAACGTTACCACTGCGCGAGCAAGAAGACTGAGCTATAAACAGGCAGGTAGTGCTGTTATAGAAGATTGTCAACTTGCTGATATAAATGACAATTTCGTTACCATCAAGACGATGTTCAGCGGTATAAGTCGTGGCACTGAAAGTCTCGTTTATCACGGTAAAGTGCCGGAATCCGAGGAAATCAGGATGCGTTGCCCCAATCAAGTCGGGGATTTTACTTATCCAGTCAGCTACGGATATGCCTGTGTGGGTGAGATCATTGAAACACAAAGTGAAGTCAAAACGCTGCATAAAGGCGATCATGTATTTGTTTTGCACCCGCATCAGGATCTGTTTATCGTTGAAGCAGCCGCCTGCAATCCCCTTCCCAAGGGACTTTCACCTCAAACAGCAGTGCTCGCCGCCAACATGGAAACTGCCCTCAACGCAACCTGGGACGGCGAATTGGGAGATACGAGTAAACATTTGATTATCGGCGCCGGAGTGGTCGGCTTGCTCACCGCCTATTGTGTCAAGACACTATCAGGTTTCACACCCACGATTGTGGACATCAATGCTGACAAACGCCAGGTCGCAGAAGCGTTGGGTCTTGAGTTTAGGACTGTCAGCGACTTCACAAAGGGTTCAACACCACACATGGAGCGCATTTTCAATTCAACCGCCTCCGCATCGGGTCTTCAGCTTGCAATCGACAGCGCAGCCTTTGAGGCAAGGATCATTGAAATGAGCTGGTTTGGCGACAAGCGTGTATCGCTTGATCTGGGCGGCGCATTTCATTCTCAACGCCTGCAAATTATTTCAAGTCAGGTCGGTCACATTTCCCCTTCAAGACGAGACACCCATGACTACCCTGACCGCATGCGAGAAGCCATGAAATTGTTGACGAACCCGGCACTGGATGCCCTCCTTGAAACAGGAATAGGGTTTGAGGCATTGCCCAACCATCTTGATGACATATTTAGTGCAGATAGCAATATTCTTTGCCAACTGGTCAACTACCAACAGATGCGATAATCCTTGGCATAATCGATTAAAGCATATCCAACCAATACTCAGGAGACGTCCCTTGCACGCAGTAGAAGTTCGCGATCACATCATGATTGCACACTCATTCAAAGGTGAATTTTTTGGACCCGCACAAGCCATGCATGGCGCTACTTTCGTCGTGGATGCCTGTTTTATCTCCGAGCAACTGGATGAAAACAACGTCGTCATTGATATCGGCGCTGCCCATGGTGCGCTAAAAGCCGTACTTGCGCCCATCAATTACGCAAACCTGGATGAACTGCCACAGTTCAAGGGTGAAAACACAACCACTGAATTTCTGACAAAACACATCTTTGACCATCTGGCGAAGGCTGCAAACGCTGGTGAACTGGGCCGCAAGAAAGGTGAACTGCACGCCATTCGGATTACCATTTCCGAAAGCCATGTGGCACGTGCATGGTATGAGGGAAAACTGTAATTAATGCGAATATTATTCGTCATTCCAGGTGACATTGACCTGCCAACTGGTGGGTATCGCTATGATCGGCACATCATCCTCGAGTGGCGAAAATCCGGACAACAAGTCGATTTGATCAGCATGGAAGGCAATTACCCCTTTCCGACGGATGAAGAAAAGGCAAGCGCACTCAAGGCGATTGAACACTTTCCGCCCGCAGAAATTGCCGTGGTTGATGGCCTTCTGGGCGGGGCATCGCCTGAATTTTTAAAAAAACTTGCGGACAAAATGCCTGTCGTCTCATTGCTGCACCATCCGCTTTGCCTTGAAAACGGATTGTCTGAACAAGTAGCCAAGGAACTGAAGGAAAGTGAAAAATCGGGATTAGCCTGGGTTAAAGCGGTCATTACAACCAGTGAGACCACGTCCCAAAGCGTGAAGGATAACTTTAAGTTTGCCCCCGAAAGAATTCATGCCGTATTGCCAGGCGTTGACAGACCGGCCAACCGTGCTACCAACACGACTGATAGCGACAGCAATACCGTAAAACTCATATGCGTTGCTTCCGTTATTCCAAGAAAATCCCATCGAACCCTTCTCGAAGCTCTGGCCGAATTACGCAACCTTGACTGGGTACTGAATTGCTATGGTAGCACCCAATTTGATGAGGCACTTTTCTTGAACCTCAAGGAATTTATTGAAATGAACAGCCTGACAGACAAGGTTGCCTTTCATGGTGCAGTCGAGGACAAGACAATCGAAGAGGCCTATGCAAACTCTGATATTTTTGTTCTACCTTCACAATATGAGGGATATGGCATGGTCTATGCAGAAGCCATCGTGAGAGGACTGCCAGTGATCGGAACAACCGGAGGTGCGATTGCCAAAACGGTTCCGCCATCATGTGGGATACTGATAGAGCCTGAAAATACCAGACAATTGAAACAGGCGCTTGAAAAACTGATTACAGACAAAAGTCTGCGGCTGGAGTACAAGAAAAATACCATCAGGGCCGAACCGGAATTCCCGACCTGGCAAACGGCAGCACAACAGTTTGCCAAACGATTGAAGGAACTGGCATGAGCGGATTTTCAGCAGAATGGTTGGCCTTGAGAGAACCTGTGGATCACAGTGCAAGAAGTGACGTTACTCTTGCAGGTGTGAGTGGCTGGTTTGCCCGTGACAACCAGTTAAACATCACTGATATCGGCAGCGGAACGGGTTCAACCCTCCGCGCGCTAAAACCAATCCTGCATCAGACCATAATATGGCATTTGGTCGACAACGACGATGCACTGCTCGATGTTGCCAAACATGAAGCACTGGGTGACCGTGTGGATTTTTCGCTGGCTGATTTGTCTGACAACCTGAACCCACTATTTTCTCACTCACCAGACCTGATTACAACATCAGCATTTCTTGATCTGGTTTCTGAAAGCTGGCTGGAAAATATGGTAAAGGAAGTTACCAAGCGAAAAATTCCGTTTTATGCAGCACTTACCTATGACGGCAGAGCTGAATGTGAACCCAGACTTGAGGATGACAATGACGTCCTTGAGGCTTTCAATGCACACCAGAAAACAGACAAGGGATTTGGCCCGGCATTGGGCCCACAGGCAGCAGATCATGCGATTAACCTGTTCAGGGAAGCAGGCTACCAGGTAAGCGCACAGGAATCAGACTGGATCGGAAACAGCAAACACAAGCGCTTTCAAATCATGTTGCTTGAGGGTTGGTATGAAGCTGCCATACAAATAGAGCCTGACCAGAAGAAGAAATTTCAGCACTGGCTGCAAAACAGAATAAGCCTGGTAGAGAATTCTGATGCCAGCCTGTTTGTGGGTCACAAGGACTTTTTTGCGGTACCCGCCTGAGCGGGTATCTCGATTTTAGATAAAGACGTTATAAAACAGACTTGGGCAATTAGCCGGTAATGCTGCCCTTGAGCGTAATTGGTCTTGGTGACTGACTTCCTGCTGTTGTGCGTAACTTGCTCAAGGTATCATCCACGTCTCTGGATTGCTTGAAAACAACTTCCCCACCCCGACCAAAGGCAGCTTTCAAGGTCATCAAGTCACAAGTGCTTGCAAGTCTCAGCCCCAACTCACGCATGTGTACACGCCCATAGCAAAATTGCGCAATACGTGCTCTTTGAATTGCCGGAAGCTTACTCCCGATTTCAACAGCATCAGCGGGATTTGACATGATCCGTTGCATGACTTCCGCTTGTGACAGGGCAGGCGTCTCTTCAAAATTGGTATCTTGTAATTTTTTTTCTGCTTGCATAATTCACGACTCACTGTTCCGTTAGGTAACTTCAGCCATAATGCCGTGTGTATGATTAACATGAAGTTAATTATGAGTTCATGCGTTGTAAACTATTGGTGAAAAAGGAAAATACCTTCAAAAAATCAGGATTTTTCACCTGCAATATAGCCTTTGGCAACTTCTGCCATTCGCTCCGGGCTTAAAATTGGCGGTAAAAGCGTTTTGAAGCCACCCTGACCATCAACAAGATAAATGAATGAGCCATGCGCATAGATAGGCCCTTCTTCAGGATGTTCGTAAACAAGAGACTTTTCAACATTGAAGGCCTTGTAGGCAACTTCCAGTTGAGCCTGGGAACCGGTAAGTCCCACCATGTCCTTGTGGTGATGCACAAGTGCTTCTTTCATGTTGTCAACCGTATCGCGCTCGGGATCAACCGTAATGAGAAGGGGTGTTACCTCGATATCCTGCTTCTTGAGCATATCAATTGCTGCGGCCATTCTGGGAAGCGCTACCGAACATATCGCCTTGCAGTTTGCATAACCGAAGAAAATCATCTGGTATCGGCCGGCAGGGTCTTTTGATGTTCGGATGTTTCCATCGTGATCAACAAGCTCAAAGTCCCCTCCCTTGACTTCAGGAAAGCCAAGTGTGTTTGGAGAGGTTTCCTCCTGATGTTTTAGCGCGTCACTTAAATTGTCATGAACTACACCATCATGAGCAAGTGCGGAAACTGTCATGACAGTTGCAGCCATGAGTGAAAGCCCGAAGCGGGAAACTTGGTACCACATTACTGATTCTCTTTCGCATATTTGATGTCAGCTTCCTTGCCCACACCAAAGTAACCACTCGCCTCAATCTGTTTCAGAACTCTTGGGTCACGCCGGAACCATGGGCCCTTGCCCTTTGCATCCTTGTTTCTGGCGGCCCATGCCTTGGTCCAGCGATTTGTCTTGCTCCACTCAGAAGCACCTTCCTCGCGGATAAACTGAACCATGTAAAATTGTGTATTATGTTCTTCTGCATCACCAACCATGATGCCGTCCACATCCACTTTCTTGTTGCAATAGGGAAGCAAATCCTCAGCTGCACCATTAAAGGAAAACTGACCGTTCTTCAAAACGGCAATCAACTTGTTATCCGCATCTCGCAACAGACCCAATTGCCTGTTTCCGTCACCACAATTGTCTGCGCAATTTCCGGCAACTTCACACAGCAGGTCAACGACCTTGGCAGAAAAAGTGGATTGCACTGCTTCATTCAGCCCGAAATCCTTTGCCTTGCTACCTTTGGAAAAATCAGCAGCAAAAGCAGTTACGCTCGACAAAGCCAGAGCTGAAAGAAGAGAAGTACCAAGGGTTAGACCTTTAAGTATGGATTGCATGGTAAAATCTCCTTATTGATTGCCAAGATAGTTTTTCGGGAAAGAATTCGGCGGAACCGAGCCATAATCTTCATGATTTAGGTTTGTAATGCCTTCATTGGCAATCACATCTTCCACAACCAGATAATTCACCCCGTCACGGACATAATGCATTCCCTTGGCTGTAATCTGATCTGACTGGATTTCCATGATATTGTCAGTCTTGGCGATGGCATCCTCGCCCTTCAGCTTGAGTACCATATAAATCTGGCCGTCTTCATCCAGCACACCCACAGGAATGCCCCCGGCAGCACACCACAGGGCGCAAGTGTGATGAGCAGAACCAACTACCGCATCCTCGCCACCCATGACACCGGAAAGATAACACCAGGTATCAATGATTTCACCTTTGATCTCCACCGGCTTTGCCTCGGTCGCAGCCATTACCATCCCTGCGCCTGATAGCGTTGATAAAGCTACCCCTGAAAATATACATAATAACTTCGAACGGATCTTCATGGGGGGCTCCTATTTCTGATATACAAATGTGTGTTGGTTAGAGCCTAGATTGACATTGCCGATTAAATCAACCTTTAAGAGGTAAAATTGGTTCACATTTATTTAAACAGAACGTTTAAGGTACACGCTTTTGGCTGATACAAATAATACAATCATGAAACTGGAAGAAACCATGGCCCACATGACAATGGCCAATGAGGAACTTTCTGCCGAGCTTATTCATACGAAGTCACGCATCGAAAGCCTTGAGCGCAAGGTCGTGATGCTGGAAAGTCGCTTTGCCATGCTGGAAGATACGGTAGATGCACCGGTTCCCAATGAAAAACCACCCCATTGGTAGGCCACAACATGGAAACCATCGCTGCACTGACCGCCAGAAATGCAAAAGCCGGCATGGTGCAATGGATTGGTATTCGCCCGGAGCGCAGAAAACAACTCATTGCACTTGATCAGGTCAAGGTAACACCACAAGGCCTCGAGGGTGATCACTATGCCTCTGGCGGCAAACGCGCAGTCACACTCATCCAGTATGAGCATCTTTCGGTGATTGCTGCGTTCTTGGGTATTGATTGCGTCTCCCCCCTTGATTTGCGCAGAAATATTGTTGTCAGCGGAATAAACCTTTTGGGATTGCGAAGCCGTCAACTCAGAATAGGAGACACCATTCTTGAAGGGACAGGCCTTTGTGCGCCATGCTCTAGAATGGAAGAAACCTTTGGCGAAGGTGGCTACAGTGCTGTTCGGGGGCATGGCGGCATCACGGCAAAAATCATTCAGCCTGGCACGATTCAAATCGGGGATCAAATAAAAGCCTTATAAACTTTGCAAAACCCCATTTCGCACTGTAAGAAAGCGCGGATACATTTTAAACAACGCTCTGGTTGAAATTCTCTTGGCGACAACACCTAAAAACCCGCTCTCCTCCGAGGAAAACAATGCTATTGTAAAGCGTGTTCTCTCCGAGAACTGGACGCTCTATTACAAGCAATACATCATTGCGTTCTTGTTTCTGGGAGCCGTGGCAGCCAGTACGGCCTTTGTTGCCTACATCGTCAAAAACATTACCAATGATGTTTTTGTCAATCAGGACATGGACGCAGCCTTTTACATTGCGCTTGCAATCTTTGCCGTATTCACTATTCGCGGACTGGCAACCTACGGCTACATGAATATTCTGGGCAGAATTGGCAATAACATTGTTGCCCGTTACCAGCGCCGGGTTTTTGACCACCTGCTAGCCCTTGGGGTGCAGTTTCACAAGTCCAACCGTTCTGCCTATATCGTGGGTCAGATAAACCAGAACATTCTGGCCATGCGCACCATGATGAATGACATCGTCATCGTCTTTGCCCGCGATCTATTCACACTCGTTGCGCTCATCATCGTTATGCTGGTTCAGGACTGGCACATGACGGTCATTTCCTTGACGGTAATGCCGGTCATCATCTTTATCATGTCACGCTATGTAAAGCGCATCAGAAAAGTGGCAAAGCAGGAAGTTGACCTGAATGCTCGGGTCACCTCTTCGCTGATAGAAAATTCACAAGGCATGGAAATCGTCAAGGCCTTCACCATGGAAGAGCAGATGGAGCAAAAAATGCTTCACCTCACCGAACAGGCCGAAATTCGCTCCAACCGGATTGTCAAACTGAATGCCAAAACCAAACCGCCCACGGAAATTCTGGCAGGCTTTGCAATTGCCGGTGTGGTTGCCTATGGCGGGTACCGCGTAGCAGAGCTTGGCCATGACGCGGGTGGCATGTTTTCTTTTCTGACAGCAGCCATGCTGGCCTACGAGCCAGCTCGAAAGCTGGCAAGTTTCCGTGTGGCCTTTGAGCGTTCCCTGGTAAACGCCCGCATGCTTTATGAAATCCTTGACACACCGCCGCGCCAAACAGACAAGCCCGATGCAACTGAAATCAGCATTTCCAATGCAGAAATTGAATTCAAAAACATTCGCTTCGCCTATGCTGAAGGAGATATCGTGCTGGATGACGTTTCCATCACAGCCAAGGCTGGCAAAACAACCGCACTGGTTGGCCCATCAGGTGGCGGCAAGTCCACACTGATTTTGCTCATTCAGCGCTTCTTTGATTTGCAGGGCGGTGAAATCCGGATAGATGGACAGAACATTGCGCTGAAAACAGCCAAATCGCTACGCTCCAACATGGCCTATGTATCGCAAACCGCGATCATGTTTGAAGGATCCATACTGGAAAACATTCGCTATGGCAGGCCTGACGCCACGGATGAGGAAATTCATGAAGCAGCCAAACTGGCACAGGCTCATCAATTCATACTGGAACAGCCACAAGGATATGATACGCCCGTCGGCGAACTGGGCGGTAATTTGTCTGGCGGCCAGCGCCAGCGCATATCCATCGCCCGGGCCTTTCTTCGCGATGCGCCAATTCTGCTCCTTGATGAAGCAACCTCTGCGCTCGACAATGAATCCGAACTGCTCGTTCAACAGGCACTCGACAAATTGGTCAAGGGACGCACCACCATCGTCATCGCCCATCGCCTGTCAACCATCAGGAATGCAGACAAGATTTACGTAATCGAAGCCGGCAGGGTGACACAGGAAGGAACCCACAACAGCCTGATCCGCAAATCGTCCGGCACCTACGCAAGATTGCATGGCATCGGCAATGATAAGCTTGAAAAGAAATCTGTAGCCCGTAAAAAGGAAACAGTGAAACGCTTTGCAAAAGGGAAAACCTCATGAGTGACATGAAGCTGACAGTCATGGGCGCAGGCGGCCGTATGGGTGGCGCACTCATTCGTGCCATCAACGAAATGGAAGGTGCAAGGCTGGTCGCCGCCATAGACCGCGAAAATGCACCCATGCTGGGAGAGGATTCAGGAACGCTTTCAGGCATTGGTGAAAACGGAATACCAATCTCTTCTGATCTGGACAGCGGACTGGATGCTTGCGATGGCGTAATAGACTTTACAGCCCCTCAAGTCTCCGTAGACCTTTCAAGAAAGGTTGGCACGCACAATTGCATTCAGGTGATCGGGACAACCGGATGCACCGCAGATGAAGATGAAGAAATAGCTGCTTCGGCCAAATCCGCAACCATCATCAAGTCGGGTAACATGAGCCTTGGTATCAATCTTCTGGCAGTTCTGGTTGAAAAGGCAGCTGCAGCTCTTGCAGCTTCAGACTTTGACCTTGAAGTGCTCGAAATGCACCACAAGCACAAGGTAGACGCCCCATCCGGTACAGCGCTTTTATTGGGCGAAGCAGCCGCCAGGGGACGAGAAATCGATTTGGCATCAAATTCAGTGCGCTCACGCGATGGCATCACAGGTGCACGCGAAGAAGGAACAATCGGCTTTGCAACCTTGAGGGGCGGCTCTGTGATCGGTGATCATTCGGTCATCCTGGCAGGTGCTGGCGAACGCATCGAACTTTCACATTCTGCACAAGACAGATCGCTGTTTGCAACTGGAGCGGTTAAAGCAGCCCTTTGGGGACATGGCAAACCGGCAGGACTTTATTCCATGCGCGATGTGCTTGGACTTTGAACATAAAAACTGGAGAATAACCCATGGAACGCACACTCGTTCTTGTCCGCCACGGACAAAGTGAATGGAACAAGAAAAACCTCTTCACAGGCTGGCGTGATCCTGACCTGACAGAGCTTGGCCATCAGGAAGCAAAAGCGGCTGGCAAATTGCTGGGCGAGCGCGGCATGAAATTCGACATCGCCTACACAAGCGTGTTGCAACGTGCAGAAAAAACCTGTCAACATATCCTGGATGGCGTTGGACAATCAGACCTTGAAACCATCCACGACCAGGCCTTGAACGAACGCAACTACGGCGATCTGGCTGGCCTCAACAAGGATGACGCGCGCAAGAAATGGGGCGATGAACAAGTCCATATCTGGCGCCGTT
>CALDZZ010000024.1 GCA_937944075.1 uncultured Rhizobiaceae group bacterium | reverse complement strand
GACTCACTTCAGACATTCGTTTGAGTGCAAAACTGGGACAGGTGGCCGAGTGGTCGAAGGCGCACGCCTGGAAAGTGTGTAGGCGGGCAACCGTCTCCAGGGTTCGAATCCCTGTCTGTCCGCCAGTTTTTTTAATTCACTTTTATATCAAAATTTAGCGCACAATCAGATACAAAATTTAAACGGCATTGCTTTGCAGCGTGCTGATTTCATTCCTGTCATAATCCTGTTTGACAGGTGCATATGCCAATGCCTTGCCTATCCCTATCAATACAGGGTTCTCATATCCGATTGTTTCAATGCCTTCATTCATCGTTTGCAAGGAGCCGTGCCATCGGGTTTCGTTCTCGCGTGTTATGGACGCGCAAATTGAAACGGGAGTAGCCGCTGACATGCCTTGTTCCAAAAGCGTTTCCCTGATTTCAGGCGCTGTTCTGCCGCCCATGTAGAAAATCGTAGTTGTCGTTTCGTCAGCGACTGCTTTCCAGTCAATGTGAATAGGTAATTTACCTTGTTTGGAATGACCCGTCACGAAACGGACACTCTGTGCATGATCACGATGGGTGAGTGAAATACCAAGCTGTGCGGCCATGGCTGATGCAGACGTAATGCCTGGAATGATTGAAACCGGAATGCCCTTTGAGCGCAGAGCCTCGAGTTCCTCGCCAGCACGACCAAAAATGACCGGATCACCGGATTTCAACCGCACGACATTTTTGCCTGCGCTGGCAAATTTGTGCATCATGTCATTGATGTCTTCCTGCTTACAGGAAGTTCTGCCGCCACGCTTTCCAACCAACATCTTTTTGGCTTCACGTCTCGCCAGTTCCAGTACTTCGTCAGATACAAGATCATCAAATAAAATAACATCAGCTGCCTGAAGGGCGCGCATGGCCTTGAGGGTCAGAAGTTCGGCATCCCCTGGACCAGCCCCCACTAGTGTCACTTTTCCAGTAGAGGAACCATTCGCGATTGGATCAATTTGCGAGATTAAAGCCTCACTTTCTTGCATATTGAAAGGACGGGTAAAAGCTGCAGAGGACACTCGTTCCCAAAACGAACGACGCTCCTTGCCCGGTTTCAATCGCTCGGTTACCTCTGTTCTTACATCTTGCGCGAATTGCGCCCAATCCTTGAGGGAGTTCGGCAGAAGTGTTTCCACTTTTTCACGAATTGCCTGCCCAAGGATTGGGGCAGCTCCAGTAGTTGATATAGAGACGATGGCAGGTGATCGATTAACAATGGAGCCAAACTGAAACTCGCAAAATTTTGGATTATCAATCACATTGACGGGCACTCCAGCCGCCTTGGAAGAACAGTAAAATGACTGTGCTTCGCCATCGCTTTCAGCATCGGCTATGGCAATTGTTGCATTTTCAAACACATCATTTGCCCATGGGCGCTTGTGAAAAATAAAATTTGCAGCACGAGGCCCTGCCATAACGTCTATAAATTCAGGATCAAGCTCTTCTGCATAAACGTGAACTTTTGCCCCTGATGCTGCCAGAAGGTCTCCCTTCCAAGCAGCAGCATCCGATCCGCCTGCAAGAACAACCTTGCGCCCTTCCAGTTTGTAAAAAACGGGTAGAACCGCCAGATCATCAATTGCCTTTGGCGTCCGTTTACGCGGTTTATTCGGCAGCAATTTTGGTTTCATGAACGAAG
This sequence comes from uncultured Rhizobiaceae group bacterium, assembly GCA_937944075.1. Lineage (GTDB taxonomy): Bacteria > Pseudomonadota > Alphaproteobacteria > Rhizobiales > Rhizobiaceae > JAALLB01. The sequence goes on along the minus strand of CALDZZ010000024.1, from coordinate 2,674 downwards.
CCATCAATTATTCCCTGTATTTCTGCACGACAGGAACCACAATTGGTTCCTGCAGTTGTTGTTTCCCCAATTTGTGTAAGAGTTGTATGACCAAGCTGAATGGCTTGCGAAATTTGATTCACACCGACTGACATGCAAGAGCAAACAATTGCGCCCTTGTCAGGCGTGCCAGCAAACCCACGTCCTGCAAGAACGCTGTTTTTTTCAACACGGCTCCCAAACGTCAAGCCAAACTGAGAAATCAGCCATTCACGCGACAACAAGACGGGCTCGTCCGATAGATACAAGGCGAAAGCAAGCCTGTTCTTTTCAAAGCCTGCCATTCGGATACTGCCAGTACGCGCATCTTCATAGTTTAACAAATCACCAGAGTTTTTCCTTAAAGCCTTGGCAAAATTTTCCGCATCCTCAACAGAAGCAAAGGCGAGTTCTGTGCGCCACCCGCCATCGCATTTTGCGGTCGCCCAATAAAGCGTTTTGAAATTCTTGAATGCCGGTTTCTCACGACTAACCAAAAATCCGTATTGCGCGGCATCAACAGCTTTTGCAGAAACGGCAACATTCTTAAGGGCTGGCTGACCAGAGAATGGATCAAGCCTTGAGGTTACCAGGGTATCAACCCTGGCATTAGAGGCAAAAACATTTGTCCAATGCATCGGTACAAAAAGACTGTCTTGTTTGACACGAGAGGTAATCAGGGCACGGACTGTAATGTTGCCGTGATCGTTACCGAGTTTAATCAAACCGGCTTCCCTGATACCCAGTTTTACTGCATCTTCAGGATTAATCTCGCAGAATGGCTCCGCAAGATGACTTGAAAGACGGGAAGCACGTGCTGTTCGTGTCATCGTATGCCAGTGGTCCCGAATGCGGCCGGAATTTAAAACAAAGGGGTGTTCGTCAGTTGTAACCGTTTCAGCTTGTGGCTCAACAGCAATAAAGCGGGCCTTGCGATCAGGCGTAAAATAACCACCATCTGCAAAAAAGCGTTTTTCTTGTTTTTCAAAACCATTCGTTACTGGCCATTGCACGGGCTCAAGCTTGTCGTAATCCTCAAGAGACAGGTTGGCGAGCGAGCCGATATCAAAATCTCGCGCACCATTGTTTTCCAGTGCTGAAAGCTGCGCATATTCATCAAAAATTTCTTGAACATTTGTATAGTCAAAAGCGTCTTCAAATCCCATCCGTTTCCCGACTTCCGCCATTTGCCACCAGTCAGGTTTGGTCTCTTCCGGTGTTTCAAGAAAAGGTCTTTGGCGGGAAATACGGCGTTCGGAATTCGTAACTGTACCTGACTTTTCACCCCATCCGCTTGCAGGCAATTTCACATGCGCATATTGAATTGTGTCTGTATCTGCAATGATATCTGATACGACGACAAACGGACAAGCTTCTAAAGCGGCTGCAACTGTATCTGCTTCCGGCATGCTGTCGACAGGGTTTGTTGACATGATCCAGATCGCTTTTATGGAGCCGTCTTTGACAGCATTGAACATATCCACTGCTTTAAGGCCTGGCTTCCTGGCAATGCTGGGTGCGTTCCAGAACTCTTGCACAAGCGCACGATGACTTTCGTTCTCAATATCCATATGACAGGCAAGCATGTTGGCAAGACCACCGACCTCTCGCCCCCCCATGGCATTGGGTTGCCCTGTTACAGAAAAAGGCCCCATGCCCGGCCTGCCAATACGACCTGTCGCTAGATGGCAATTAATGATGGCGCTTACCTTGTCCGTTCCACAAGAAGACTGGTTCACACCCTGACTGTAAATCGTTACCACTCTTTCATGGTTTCGAAAAAGCTCGTAAAAGGCCTCGATTTCCTGTAGCGATAATCCGGTCTGGTATTCAATTTCAACATCGCTTGATCGTGCTGCTAAAGCCAGGGTTTCCTCAAACCCATTGGTATGATTTTCAATGTATTCACCATCAAGACACCCATGTTTAGAAAGATATACGAGCAGGCTAGCAAAGAGCGCTGTATCCCCATCCGGCTTGATTCCCAAAAACATGTCGGCGAGATTGGCTGTCATGGTTTTGCGGGGGTCAATCAGAACAATCTTCATTTCAGGTCGTTCCTGTTTCGCGGCTTCGATGCGTTGATACAAAACCGGATGACACCATGCGAGATTTGAACCAACCAGCACAATCAAATCTGCCAGTTCCAAATCCTGATAAGTTCCGGGAACTGTATCCGACCCAAAGGCTTTTTTATGCCCGGCTACCGAGGACGCCATGCAAAGGCGCGAATTGGTATCGATATTGGCTGATCCGATGAATCCCTTCATCAGCTTGTTGGCGATATAATAATCCTCCGTCAGAATTTGCCCCGAAACGTAAAAGGCAACAGAATCCGGACCATGTTCATGAATGGTAGCCGAGAACTTCTGTGCTACCAGATCCAGTGCCATATCCCAATCTGCTCGCTTGTTATCAATCTCCGGGTATAAAAGCCTGCCTTCAAGACTGAGCGTTTCTCCCAAGGCTGAACCCTTGGAGCAAAGCCTGCCAAAGTTTGCAGGATGATCAGGATCGCCTTTTATATCGACTGATCCATCAGGCATTTTGGTTGCCAGCACACCGCAACCTACCCCGCAGTAGGGACAGGTTGTCTTGACGGTTTTGCCGGGACAGGCACTCATTTGAACGAACCCACGTCAAAGAGAATAGTCTC
>CALDZZ010000023.1 GCA_937944075.1 uncultured Rhizobiaceae group bacterium | reverse complement strand
CGGCAGATAGAAGACGAACCATGCGAAGAATGCAAAGAACAATACAATCGCCAAGGCATCCTTGATTGTCGCAAACGGTGTGAAAGGCACAGTCTCTTTCTTCATGTTCTTGACTTCAACACCCGTCGGGTTTGTTTGACCGGTAACATGGAGCGCCCATACGTGCAGGATAACAACACCTGCAATCATGAACGGCAACAGATAGTGAAGAGAGAAGAAGCGGTTCAACGTGGCATTATCCACCGCAAAACCACCCAGCAGCCATTCCTGAATGCCAGGACCAACCATTGGGATAGCTGAGAAGAAGCCGGTGATCACTGTTGCACCCCAGAAGCTCATTTGGCCCCATGGCAATACGTACCCCATGAAAGCAGTAGCCATCATGAGAAGGAAGATCAGGACGCCGAGGATCCATAGAACTTCGCGTGGCTCTTTATAAGAACCATAATACATGCCACGGAACATGTGGATATATACGGCAATAAAGAACATTGAAGCGCCGTTAGCGTGCACGCTACGAATGAGCCAGCCATAATTGACGTTACGCTCGATATGTTCGACAGAATTAAACGCAAGCTCGGTTGAAGCAGCATAATTCATTGCAAGCGTTACGCCTGTTAAAATCATGACAACCAGCATAACCATCAAGATTGCACCGAATGTATACCAGCCATTCAGGTTGCGAGGAACCGGATAGGCTATAAAACTGTCATAAACCATACGCGGCAAGGGTAGACGGGAATCAAGCCATCTGCCTATGCCACTTGTTGGAACGTATTCTGAATGTCCACCACTCATAATATTAATCCTTTTCCCTTAACCGATTTTGATTGTGTCGTCGGAGACGAACTCATACGGAGGAATATGCAAATTCTCCGCAGCAGGACCTTTTCTGATACGACCTGCAGTATCATAGTGTGAACCATGGCATGGGCAGAACCAGCCGCCAAAGTCACCTGAAAGACCAACCGGCACACAACCAAGGTGCGTACACGAGCCAATCATCACGATCCAGTTTTCCTTGCCCTCGCCTGCTGAACGGTTAAGGTCTGAAGCCTCTTCCGTTTCTGCATTCTCATTGCGGGCAATCGGATCTTTCAATTCAGCCAGTTCAACAGCTCTGGCATCTTCAATTTCCTTTTCCGTACGGTTACGAATGAAAACAGGCTTACCCTGCCATTTCACGGTAATTGCCTGACCAGGTTCAATCGAAGATACGTCAACTTCAATGGAAGCAAGCGCACGAGTTGCTGCATCCGGAGACATCTGACTAACCAGGGGCCATACAACAGCACCGGCACCTACTGCGCCCATTGCACCTGTTGCGATATAGAGAAAATCTCTACGGTTTGGCTCCGGTGTTCCAGGTTTTTTCTTGGCTGCCACGGAAAAGTTCCTTTCAAATTTCAAACTTGAATCGATGCTTACGTAAAGTTATACGAAATGCCACAGATTCCCATACAAGAATTCATGTTGAGTGGGTTCTATTCCTCTCTTTATATTGTGTCCAGAATTTTTCAATCAAAACGGCAGTTTGTCGCGGGTTTTTGTGTGCAAATTCCGGGTTTTGAACAATCTCGCGCCTTGCGGACATTTTTCTTCTAGGTTTTTCAGGAGTAAACAGCTATTTGCAAGCCTATGGCAGCTCCTATTTTATTTCTCGAAAACATTTTTCTAACCTTTGGCGGCACTCCCTTACTGGAGGGCGCCAACATGTCTGTTCATGCAGGCGACAAGATCTGTCTTGTTGGCAGAAATGGCTCTGGCAAATCCACTTTGATGAAAATTGCAGCCGGCATAGTTGAGCATGACAAGGGCGAGCGTTTTGTCCAACCAGGAACCACTTTTCATTACCTGCCTCAGGAGCCAGACCTTGCCGGGCACGAAACAATCGAAGCATATATCGAGGCCGGTTTGGGCCCTCAAGACAATCTGCATCTTGCGCTTGCAATGGCGGAAGAGCTTGGACTGGACCCTGAAAGCAAAACAAAAAACCTTTCAGGCGGCGAAACAAGACGTGCAGCACTGGTTCGCGCACTTGCCCCACAACATGACATATTATTTCTGGACGAACCAACCAATCACCTCGATTTGCCGGTAATTGAATGGCTTGAAAACAAGCTCCAGCAAACCCAGTCTGCCCTCGTGCTGATCAGCCATGACAGACGTTTTCTGGAAAATCTCTCCAGGGAAACCGTGTGGATGGATCGCGGTCAGTCCCGCCGAATGAACAAGGGCTTTTCGCATTTTGAGGACTGGCGTGATGAATTGCTCGAGCAGGAAGAAATCGACAGCCATAAGCTATCACGCAAAATCGTTCGTGAAGAACACTGGATCACCCACGGGGTTTCGGGAAGGCGAAAGCGCAACATGCGCCGCGTCAAGGAATTGGCCGGGTTACGCCAGACCAAGTCCAGTGAACGCAAGGTGGCGGGCGGTGTAAACATTTCAATGGCTGAAGGCGAAACCTCTGGCAAACTGGTTGCAAAACTCTTCGGAATTTCCAAATCCTATGGAGAGCGAAAAATAGTTGATGATCTTTCGACCATTATATCCAGAGGTGATCGCCTTGGCATCGTAGGTCCAAACGGTTCTGGCAAGACAACGCTGATCAAGATGATTACGGGTGAATTGGAGCCTGACAGCGGCAAGGTAAAACTGGGTGTAAACCTTGAAACACTTCTGATCGACCAAAAGCGTGAAATGCTCGATCCCAACTGGACTCTCAAGGATGCCATGACCGATGGTCGTGGTGATACGGTGGTCATCGGTGAGGAAACCAAATACGTCTATTCGTACATGAAGGATTTCCTGTTTTTGCCCGAGCAAGCCAGAACGCCAATCCATGCACTATCTGGTGGCGAACGTGGCCGATTAATGCTTGCACGCGGCTTGCGCATACCCTCGAACTTTCTGGTGCTTGATGAACCGACCAATGATCTCGATTTGGAGACCCTTGATTTGCTTCAGGAATTTTTGGCCGATTATCCGGGAACGGTTTTGCTTGTCAGTCATGATCGCGATTTTATTGACCGGGTTTGCACTTCTGTTTTGGTGTCGGAAGGAAACGGCATCTGGAATGAATATGCTGGCGGCTACTCTGACATGATTGCCCAAAGGGGGGATGCACCCGGTAGCGATGTAAAAAAACCAAAACCAAAGACCAAAACACCATCAAAACCAAAACCGGACACCAGTAATAACAATGATGAGAAGTTGAGTTTCAAGCAGCAGCACGCATTGAAAGCCCTTCCAAAGGAAATAGAGCGTTTGGAATTTGAAATCAGCAAATTGCAACAGGCATTGGCAAAACCCGGACTGTACGATGAAGACCCCAAAAAGTTCAATGCATGGGCAGCAGAGCTTGGCAAACGCGAAGAACTCCTGGGACAAAAGGAAACCGAGTGGCTTGAACTTGAAATGCTTGCCGAAGAACTGGGTGAATAGTTATCCACCTTAAGGGGCAACTTTGAATAAGGCATAAAAAAATGGCCTCCTTCATAAAGAAAGAGACCACTCGCCCCAGAAATGAATTTCTGGCTTTTAAGACTTACTTTGGTAGCAGTACGTCATTGACGATGTGAACAATGCCATTGTCGCCTTTGACATCAGCAGTTGTTACCAATGCCGCGCCACCGCTTTCATCGAAGATATAGACATGACCACCGTCAAGACGGGCAGTCAGTGCGTCACCGCTTACCGTTTTGAAGTTGAAGTTACCACCATGGGCCTTGATCTTGGCGACCAGATCACTCGATGTGATGTTGCCTGATACAACATGTGCAGTAAGTACTTTAGTGAGCTGGTCCTTGTTTTCAGGCTTTAAAAGCGTGTCCACGGTACCATCTGGTAGTTTGCCAAACGCCTTGTTTGTTGGTGCAAAAACAGTGAATTTTCCTTCACTTGCAAGTGTATCAACCAAGCCAGCAGCTTTTACCGCTGCAACCAATGTTGTATGATCTGGTGATTCAACAGCAATATCTACGACTGTATTGGCAGCAATGGCCTGTGTTGCAGAAAAAGCTGTTGTTGTTGCTACAGCAAGCATGAAGTTTCTTACTTTGGACAGTTTCATTTTAATTTCCCTTATTAAGATTTAAATTCAGAACTGTTCGCGATCAGTTATGCTTAGTAACGTCTTCAAACATAAATAGTTTCAAAACCCTGGGAAAAAACTTGATATTTGTGAGCTGGGTAAAAAAAACCGCAGCGGAGCAAAGTCCGCTGCGGCGTGGATGAGGTCAAGAGACAGCTAATGCCATCCTCTCCTCCCTGACCGTCATCCGGAAAAAACAACCATTAGATTAGTAACGCCTAGATATGGTAATTTGTTTCCGGAAAATGGATTTAGCCATTCGTTTATTTTTTTAATAACCAATTTTCATGGCTACGCAAGCAATAAATTTACGTATTAAGTACGTTAGAATGATTGTAATTTTCCAAGCGCAATCACGGGTCCCGTCGCAACACCAGTAGGAGACCCCCCTGGTGGCTCCATGGTAATGGCAAGTGTACCACCCTCGCCAATCAAACTTATAAACTCATCCGTGATTTTCACTTCATCAGGTGCATTTTCGTTCATGACACCAAGAGAAAGAACCTCCCCCTTTTTATCACCTTGTGCAGGTATCAGCCAGATTTCTGGTACTTTCTCATCTGAATCCTCAACCGCGGTGCGGATAAGAAGGGATTTTTTCAAAGGATCATATTGCGCGACAAATGCAGGCGCATCACCACTTTGTGTGAGAGAAGCAACAAGCGGACGGGTTGTCTCAAATTGTTGTCGCAGACTGGCAACTTCGGCACGCGCCTCAGCAACCTGAGCATTTGCAGCCTCTACTGAGCCATTGGCCTGTGCAAGTTGTGTATTGGCATTTTCCAGCTTTGCCGTTGCGTCTGCAAGTTGCGCCTCCAGTTCCTTCGAACGCTCCCTTGCCTCTGCAAAGGAAGCATTGGCATTGGCAATATTTTGTTCAGATGCAGTCAGCCTCTGCTTGAGTTCTGAAACACTGCCACTAGAGAAATCTCCACCACTTATGTAGAGCAGACCCCCGATACACGCGACCGAAACAGTAGAGGTGAAAGCAGTAATCAGTTTCCAGATACTGCCGCCAGAACTACTTTCTGTCTGGTCAACTGTGACGGGAGAAATAGAGTTTTCGATATTTGCCCAGATGTTCTTGGGTGGCTCAACTTCATTGACCTCGTCAAGCAAGGGTGAGAGCTGGTTTTGCCACGCATCAACACTGCGACGGAAAACAGCATCGCGCTCGACAAGCTTTTCAGCTTCGACCCGTGCATTGCCATCGCTGACACCAAGGGCATATTCTGCCGCAAGCCAGCTTTTCTCTTTATCAAGAGTTTCGTTATTCATCGGTTCAAACATTCCCTCAGGCTTATCAAGCCCCTTCTGATCCAAGTTTTGACCGTATTAAGCGGAATATCAAGTTTTTCCGCAGCTTCCATATAGGTCCAACCACTCAGATATACATTTCTCAAGGCATCAGCGTGCATTTCGTCCAATTCGCCCATACACACATTCAATCTGCCTACATCATCCGACAGCAAGGCATTCGCCTCTGGTGACGGTGCTTCATCAGCAATCATTTCAGCTTCAGAGATATCACCGGCTTCCGGTTTTTTACGCCTGTAGTGATCTATCGAACTGTTACGGGCAATCGCAGCAAGCCATGAAATCGGACTGGCCTGTCCTGCTGTATATTTTGACGCTGAATTCCAGACTTTGATGTAGGTTTCCTGTAATGCTTCTTCTGCTTCGCTATTGTTATTTAAGATACGCAAGCAAATACCAAAAAGTTTCGCAGAAGTTGCATTATATAATTTTTCAAAATCTGCTCTGCTTCCCAAAGCTGACCGGGCAATCCAGGTCTCCAGTTCTTCCCTGTTACTCATGCTAACGACAATTACCCCTGATTTAAAAAACAACTGTGAAATATCTCAGACACAAGATGTGTTGATATTATTTTACAGCCTTAAATCTTGCATTGCAATAATACAAAATAAGCTAGGTAGTTGAAGATATGTCACTTTGTGTTTTCCAAAGACTTGCATAAAGTCCGCCGTTTTCAATCAGCTCTTCATGGCTGCCCTGATCCACAATCTTCCCGTTGTCCATTACAATCAGACGATCGAGTCTTGCAATAGTAGAAAGGCGATGTGCGACAACAAGAACCGTTTTGCCGGCCATCAGGTTTGTCAGGTTTTCCTGAATTGCCTCTTCCACACCAGAATCAAGTTGGCTGGTTGCTTCATCAAGAATCAAAATAGGCGCATCACGAAACAGCGCCCTTGCAATTGCGATGCGTTGCCTTTGTCCGCCTGAAAGCTTCACCCCTCGCTCACCCACTTGCACATCATAACCCTTGTTTCCCTTGTTGTCTTCAAGCTCCATGATAAACTCATGCGCATTGGCCTGTTTCGCAGCCTTTATGCATTTTTCCATAACATCACCAACTGCAACATCCGAACTGGCTTCTCCCATGCCGTGAGCAATGTTTTCAAAAACCGAACGATGGAACAACTGCACATCTTGTTGAACAAACGAAAAATGTTTGCGGAGACTGGCTTGCTTCACAAGCGCAATATCCTGGCCATCAATCAGAACCTTGCCTTGTTCTGGGTCATAAAACCGCATCAGCAAATGCAGTAAGGTCGTTTTGCCAGCGCCTGAAGGCCCGACAATACCAACTTTCTCACCAGGCCGGATTTTCAGATCAAGTTCATCAATGACACCACCATCCTTGTCATAATGAAAACTCACCTTTTGAAACTCGACTTCGCCACCCAGAAACTTCATTTCCTCCGCATTGTCAGCATCCTGAATGCCGTGAGGTCTAGCCACCAGATCCATCGTGTTTTGTGTAACGCCAACATTGCGGAAAAATCCGTTGAGATTGCCCAATAGCCGCCCTGACAAAAGTTGCAGTCGCAAGACCAATGCCAACACAAAGGCAACCGAACCCAGGGTTGACTGCGCGGACAGCCACAAATCAATTGCAATATAGGCAATGACAGAAATAACGATGCCATTGACGACCGTCAGCGAAACCCGCATGGCAGTCAGTGTTCTGGTAAAAGGAAAAATCGCCTGCTGATGCTTTCGCATCGCTTCCAGCAAAAACGCATCCTGCTCTTTTTCGCCATGCAACTTTATTGTCTGAATGTTTGAATAACTGTCGACCATGCGCCCGGAAACACCCGAAGCCGTCTCCGCAGAATGTCTGGCATGATCACGAACCCGGGGAATGAAATATCGGGCGATCGCATAAAAGGCTGCAATCCACAGACTAATCACAACGCCGAGCTGCCAGTCCAGTGAAAAGAGTAATCCGGCTGTCGTTACGGCATAAATCACGACAAACCAGATTACCTGGAGAAGCGAAATCATCATGTCCCCGGTTGCCATGCCGGACTGAAACACCTTTTGGCTTATCCGGCCAGCGAGGTCATTTTGGAAAAAGGAAAGCGACTGCCCTATGACATGCTTGTGGCTTTGCCACCGCATCATCATGAAAAATCCTGGCACAATTACCTGTTCCTCAATCAATGCCCCAAAGGTCACAACCACTGCCCGCAGCAAGGTAACAATGAACAGCATAAACAAGAGTCTGGAACCAAAATCATCCAACAGGCCAGACCATCCTGAAGCCTGCCTGCCATTGGCCTCAAATTGTGTAAGCAGGTCTACAAGCTGGCCAACATAGGAAAAGACAACGGCTTCAACAATCGCGTTGAGAAACCCATAAATCAAAAGCGCCAGAAAGGCCCATTTCACCTGGGAAACATAATGCCAGACATACCCCAGAAACCGATTGGGTGGCTCATAATCCTCGCGCGGTTTGAACGGATCAATCCAGCCTTCAAAGAGTTTGAATACAGGTTCAAACACACGCATGATTATTCAGCCGCTTTGGGGGCATCTGGTGCGATGTCCTGATTATCTATCGATAAGAAACCACCGGATTGTCTTGCCCACAAGTCAGAATAAACACCCCCCACTTCGACCAGTTCATCATGTGACCCACTTTCAATAATTTGCCCCTTGTCCATGACAACCAGCCTGTCCAGCTGTGCAATGGTTGACAGTCTGTGCGCTATAGCTATGACGGTTTTGCCTTCCATCAGTTTGAAAAGGCTTTCCTGGATGGCCGCCTCAACTTCTGAATCAAGCGCGGAGGTTGCTTCATCAAGCACAAGGATTGGTGCATCCTTTAAAAATATTCTTGCAATGGCAATACGCTGCCTTTGTCCACCAGAAAGCTTGACCCCTCTTTCGCCGACTTGAGCGTCAAGACCGATATTGCCCTTGTTGTCGACCAGCGTTTGTATGAATTCCCAGGCATTGGCTTTCTTTGCTGCATCAATGATATCGGCATCCGTTGCATGAGGTTTTGAATAGGCAATATTCTCGCGAATGGTGCGATGTAAAAGCGAGGTGTCCTGCGTGACCATGCCAATGTTTTCACGCAGGCTGTCCTGCTTTACATCAGCAACGTTCTGGTCGCCAATTTTTACATTGCCTCCCTCAACATCGTAAAACCGCAAAAGAATATTCGTCAGCGTTGTCTTGCCAGCACCCGAGCGCCCTACCAGACCAACCTTTTCACCAGGCTGAATTTCAAGAGACAAGTCTTCCATAACCGCACCTTCACCGCCATACGTGAAGCGAATGTTTTCAAATACGATGGGTTTGCCATTTGCATCGAGGCTTTCTGCATCTGCCTTGTCCGTGATGCTTTGCGCCTTGGAAAGCATGTTCATGCCGTCCTGAACGACACCCAGCGCCTCAAACAGTCGTGCAAGTTCCCAGGTGACCCAATAGGCCATGCCGTTCATCCGCAGAACCAATCCAACGGCAACGGCAACGGCGCCGACCCCGACAGAGCTTTGTATCCAGAGCCAAATCCCGGCAGCACCTGCTCCCACCAAAAGCAAGTGATTGAGCATCTTGATACACATTTCAAGGCTGGTTGAAAGCCGCATCTGCGGATAAACTGTTTGCAGGAACCCGTCCATCGCGTCTTTTGCATAAGCTTCTTCGCGATCGGTATGGGCAAACAGCTTGACCGTGGCTATATTGGTATAGCTGTCAACAACACGACCCGTCATCAGGGAGCGAGCATCCGCCTGAGCCTTGGAGATGGCCGACATGCGGGGAAGGAAGTATCTCAACATCAAGAGATAGAGCGCAATCCATCCGGCAAAGGGCAGCATCAACGCCCAGTGAAAAGAAGCAGCAAGCAGCATGGCACCCAGAAAATATACAGAGACATAGACCATGACATTGAGAATTGTGATGGTTGCATCACGAACAGCCAGCGAGGTCTGCATGATTTTTGTTGCAACCCGTCCGGCAAACTCATCAGAATAGAAAGACATGCTTTGGCGCAAAAGATATTTATGCATCTGCCAGCGCATGACCATGCCATAATTGCCAAGAATTGTTTGATGCAGGATCATCGAATGAAAAAGCCCGATAAGCGGCATGATAATCAGAATGAACACAAGCATAATGCCAAGCTTCATGCCCTCATCCTGCAAAAACGTCTCGCGGTTGGCCTCACTCAGCCAGTCAACAATATTGCCCAAAAACCCGAACAGCGCCACTTCCGTTGCAGAAATAACCATGATCAACACCGCCATCATGGCAAGATATTTCCAGCTCGGGCGGGTGTAATGCCAGAAGAATGCAAGCAGCGTATCAGGAGCCTGTTTGGCTTCATCATCCGGATATGGATTGATTAGGGATTCAAAATAAGAGTACATGTCATTCTATCTAGTCCCCCAAGCCAAAGTTTACCATGCCTGATCTTGTTTTATTCCAGCCTGACATCCCCGGAAACACCGGCACCCTGCTGCGGCTTGCTGCTTGTATGGGCGTCAAAGTCCATATCATCGAGCCAGCAGGCTTTCGCCTTGATGAGAAAGCCTTTCGTCGTGCGGGCATGGATTATGTCGAGCAAGCTGCCATGCAACGTCACTTGAACTGGGATGAATTTGAACACTGGAGGCAACAGGAAAACCGACGCAGTTTGCTGCTGACCACAAAAGCTGAACTGCCTTATACGAAATTCACTTTTGAAGAGAGCGATCTCATCATGCTTGGCAGGGAAAGTTCAGGCGCTCCGGATTATGTTCATGAGGCCGCCAATGAGCGTCTGACCATAAAGATGCACGGCGAAGCAAGATCCCTGAACATGGCGCTCACAGGCGCCATGGTTTTGGGCGAAGCGATTAGGCAAACCCGTTAAACTGTTACCTGACACTCGCTTCAAAAAAATCATAGGCTATTTTGTTGATCTCTTTAGCAGGTGAATAATACCAATGCGTGTGTCCTTCTAGCAGGACCAGATTTACATCCTTGCCAGCTTGCGAAAAATACTTTGCAGCATTGGTTGCGTTGGCAGTGTTGAAAATATGATCATCCGTTCCCAGTATGAACTGCACCGGAACTTCTGCATCAATGATACCGCTAAACTCCTCAAGCAAACCCGCATGCGGATATCCTGCATGTACCGAAACAGCTTTAAAGGGCGCATCTTGCTGTATGGACAAAAATCCGGCATAAACAGCCCCCGATGAATGACCAAACAGGAAAACCCGATTTTTATCAAATGAATGGGTTTTGCCGACAACATCAATCAAACGGTTAATCAACTTGGCCGGGTCTTTTTTAAAGTCCCACCCCGACCTGGAAAAACTGTCTGGAGCAACCAACAAGGCTCCGGTTTTTTTTGCCTGTGACTGCCACATGTCAATGACAGAAGATCCGGTTCGTTTGCTGCCATGAAACAAGACGACCAAGGGGCGGTTCTCTTCACTTCCGCCTTCATAAAGATGGTAGTTGCGCTCTTGACCGTCAAACTCAAAGGAAGCTTTGGCAAATTTGCCTGTCCGTTCCTTGTAACTTTTTGAATATTGTTTTGGAGATAAAAGAAGCGCTTCCTTGTCAATCTTGAACGCGCCTTCCTGAACCAGCCCAAATGCACTGCCGTATTGATTATACGCAATCGCACCTCCACCCAAAACTAGCAAAAACAGCAATATGCCTATCGAAAAATCTTTTAACACAACATCTCCCCAGAATGCCTGATTGATTTTCTACTACTAGACAAACCGGGTTAATATTGCGTAATTTTGTATTGATTTTGAGCGTCATCATTGGCAGCTTCAGCGTTCAATTGCTCTTGTTTCCAATCCCCGATTATATCAAACAATTCAACGTGGCCTTTCATGATGCACTTCGATCACATTCGATCGTTTAGAATTATGTTACTGGGGACGATGGATGTTAACACACAAGCAATACTTGGTATTTATTCGCCTTGGCGTGAAAATGACAATCATCGCAATGATCAGGCAACATTCACTTTTTTCAAGCGATGCGCCGCAAGCATTCTTGCAGTTTCGCATTGTTCATGATGCTTTTTGAGTTTTGCAATAAAAGTCAAAACCTTCGTTTCATCAGTACTCGCCTCACGATGAAACGCTTCCGTGGTCTTTACAATCAAATCAACCAGATCAGGAAAACATCTACAACAACGACCACGCTTGCCCATTTCATGATAGACCAGAACAGGTGCAATAAATCGCCATTCATCCTGCATGAGCAAGTCGTTTATGGTGGCTAAAATTTCTTCACGAGTAATAATATTGCAACTGCAAACAAGCATTTGATCGACCCTTGCGACCATTGGAAAATCTATAACCAGACTTAAGAACTCACCTTAAATAATGTCAAGAATTATCTTTTGGAACGATTCCAAACATATAAATGGTTTTAACAATGACCGTTAGTCGGCACTTGGTAGTCTGCGCAAGGTGAATTCGATCGTGTCATTCTCCAGCAAGCGCCAACTTTCAACTTCGCTCCAGTAGGCCGCTTTTGGATATTTTTTCAAAAAGCCTTTTGCAAAGTCTCTCGCCTCATCTCGAGGCATGACATGGGTTTCACGTTTCCAGCTATCAAGTTTGCCGGATCGTCTGCCAAGAATGTTTTTACGCATCTCGCTGCGGCGTTCCGCCCAGCTTTTATTGGCAACTCTCGAACGCTCTACAGCGCGCGAGGTTCGTTGTGCCCTTGAGGCATCAGAAACCGAATATCTTGCATTTGTGGTTTTTCTGTCAGCCATATTCCCATCAACCTTCATTGGTTAACACATGGTTAATTTGGGTATTGGTTTGACATGAGTCAAGTTTTACGCCGCTTTTGGCAGACATCTTGTTGCAAAACGTGAGAAAATATGGACAAGTCTCACAGTAATTTTTCGCAAACCATGCGTCTAAATCAGTTTATAAAATCGACGGGAATACTCTATTGGCAGGCAAGCACACTCCTCCCCCTCCAGGCCTTCCGGAAAATCTGGAAGAAAAGAAACAAACAGCAGAAGCCTGGTTTCAAAAAATTCGTGACGACATCTGCGCTAGTTTAGAACAACTGGAAGACACATTGGAAGGACCATTTTCTGATCGTGAACCTGGCCGCTTTACACGCAAGGACTGGCACAGGGAAGAAGGTCATGGCGGCGGCGGCACCATGTCCATGATGTATGGACGGGTTTTTGAAAAGGTAGGCGTACACACTTCAACCGTCTATGGCACGTTGTCAGATGATTTTAAAAGCCAGATTCCAGGCGCTGATGAAAACCCGGAGTTCTGGGCTTCCGGCATTTCACTGATTGCCCATCCGCAAAATCCAAACGTACCTGCGGTACACATGAACACTCGCATGGTTGTGACAACAAGCCAGTGGTTTGGTGGTGGTGCAGATCTAACCCCTGTGCTGGATGCAAGACGCACGCAGGAAGATGAAGATACACGCATTTTCCACCGCGCAATGAAGTTTGCCTGTGACCGCCACGACGTTGCAAACTATGATGAATACAAGGAATGGTGTGATGAATATTTCACCCTCAAGCACCGCAATGAGATGCGCGGGATTGGTGGTATATTTTATGATTATCTGCACTCGGATGAAGAAAAAGGCGGATGGGATGCAGACTTCAAGTTTACGCAGGATGTCGGCCGAGCATTCAACGTGGTTTACCCGGCACTTGTAATGAAAAACATGAACACACCCTGGACACCAGAACAGCGCGAGGAACAATTGGTTCGCCGTGGCCGCTATGTCGAATTCAACCTGCTGTATGATAGAGGCACAATTTTTGGCCTTAAAACCGGCGGCAACGTGGAAACCATTCTAAGCTCCATGCCACCAGAAGTGAAATGGCCATAATCAAATCAAGACAAACATACAAAAGCCCGGACCATGATCCGGGCTTTTTAAGTTCAAGTCGCAGCGACTGGACTTACAGCAGAATGAAGAAAGCAGCGACTGCAGCAAGGATCATGGAGATGATCAGGATATAACGAACGGTGCCTGAAGATCTGCCCTGACGCACTTCTACCGGCTTGGTTTCTGTAGTTTCATTATTCTCGTTAGCCATGGAATAGCCCTTTCCTGTTTCCCCTCAACCGGGTGCTGGTTTAAAAGCTTCTTAGCAAGGGGCATTCAAGAGTTCAAACAGAAACGATGCTTTCCCAAAGATAGTATAGTCAGCAATCAGGGCCCCTCAGGCATATCACCCATGTTGATAATATCATGCCGTAGCGAAAGCGCCTCAATCTTGTCTGGATCATTAAGTTCACTTTCACTCATCTCATCAAGCTCAGCAAGAAACTGATCAAAGCCAGCAGGTTGAAAAATCATCAACATGCGCGCAGCTTCACTCCCCTCACTGACCTTGCAGGCATGAGGCACTCCGGCAGGAATGTGAAGACAACTGCCCTCTACTGCCTTGATCCAGTCACCATCAACATAAAAATCAAGTGTTCCTTCAAGAATATAGAAAGTCTCAGCATGGGTTTCATGTCGGTGGAGCCCAAGTGCAAAGGTTGATTTCAGGTTGTCTTCCATCAGCGTGTAATCACCGCCTGTATCTGCCGCGGAAACCTTTACAAATGTATGGTCAGATTCCCACTGGTAGTTTTTGCCCTCGTTCGGCTTTGTAAACGAATATCGATTGGTCATTATAAGTTCCCTGAATGATAAAACCGGATGGCAAGCCGCCAGCCGGTTTTGAATGTTCTTGATGTCTGCAAGGCTTTATTTGGCACTGAGTTGACGCAGCGCTCCCGCCCAATCCTCAACATGGTAAGTGCGCACAATCTTACCGTCCTCCAGGGTATGAATATCAATGGTCAGGATATCAAATCCCTTTCCCTTGCCATCAACGCCAAAAAACGGTCCTTTTGGGGTACCTGTCGCACGACTTCTCACGATGACGCGGTTTCCGTCCTGAAGCATTTCCTCAACGGCCCACTTCAAGTCTGGGATGAGTTGTCCAAAACCACCCACTTGCCCAACAAACTGTTCACGGGTTTTGATCTTCCCGGAATAATCCCCAATGCTTTCCCAGTCAGCAGCGGTAGACCCCTTGAAACTTTCTGCATGACTGCTGGAAGCAGGGTTGCTCAGATAATCGTAAAACGTCTGAACGACATCCTTGTCACCTGCAAACGCAGTATTGATTAATGGCGCAACACTCAAGGCAACCGCTGCTACCGCTATTTTCAGATTTTTCATTTTACTCTCCTGTAATTTGAATTTTGACCCGTTCCGTTGGGAAATGGCCATGAAAATAAAATGGACTAATAATTATATTATTATAATATAGAATAATAAGAATTCACTGTTCGGAATTTTGCATGATTAACCAACTGCGCCAAATGGCGATATTTGCCAAGACGATTGACCCTGGCTCGTTTCGTGCGGCAGCAAAGGCCCTGAAACTCTCCCCTTCTGTCGTCAGCCACCAAATCGCTGATCTGGAAGCGAGACTTGGGGTTGCGCTACTTTATCGTTCTACGCGCAGCATATCCCTGACCAGAGATGGAGAGCGTCTGCTCAAATCGGCAAATGACATGCTAAACGCTGCAGAAGACGGCTTGAGGTCGATTACGGAAACCTTGAAAGAGCCTTCGGGTGAAATCAACATAACGATGCCGTCTGTCATGGCCCATTCAAAAATCATCCATCAGTTAAGCCGTTTCACTTCTGACCATCCGAATATCGAACTATCGATTGATTTTACAGACACAAAAAAGAACATCATCAAGGACGGGTATGATCTTTCAATCAGAATGGGTTGGTTAAAAGACAGCGCTTTGATCAGTCGGAAAATCAGTAATGTTGACCGACGTCTTGTTGCTTCAAGAACCTATGTCAGCAAACGCGAGCAGCCCGAAACCCCTTCTGATCTTGCAGATTGGGACTGGTTGCAACTTTCACCTGTCAGAAATATAAAACCGAAATTTTTCCATAACGAACACAAGCCCAAAACCATAAACCCAAACTGTCAGATCAGCCTGAATGATGCCTATGCACTGTATCAATTTTCCCGAAACGGAAGCGGGCTGGCAATAGTACCGGAATTTTTGGCAAAGACAGACATTGAAAATGGCATTATGGAGCATGTGTTGCCATCCTGGCATCTGGAAAGTCTTGGTATTTATGCCGTCTGGCCACAAAACGCTCCCAAGGGCAGTTTAACGCGATATCTTGTTGATTATCTTGGCCCGCTTAAGGCAAGCTAAGCTTGCTCGTTCATCCTCCATCCACTGTTTAGGCCTGCCCGAGAATAAACCCCGTTTGTGGAGATTAAAAGTCAGACAAACAAACTTGCGATTTCTTTCAGCTTTCCGGTTCGCCCTGCCGGATGGATGCCTACAAATTTTTGACAGAACGTTTCTGGTTCACTGAGACTTATAATAAAATCAACATTCAAATCAGCATCAAACTCACCCAGCTATTCTGAAGCCAGCAATGGAAGCATATCGCAATATGCCCGTTCAGGCAGATCCTCCCAAGAATTGTATAGTCATCACTGGGACTCAAGTCAGGATCACAAACAATCTCAGCAAATACTTCTGCCCGCAGTGCCTGTTACAAGCATTTTTTTCCTTCAAGTTACATTAGACGCTGGAAGTTCTTGAAAAGTGTAAATGGAAATTCTTGGTATCATCAGTCTTGAATGCCATCTTCAAACCAAGCAAGCGTCAAGACAAGAAGGAGTTTGTGAGGGTTAAACTTTGATCGTCTCGAGCAGCGTTTGTTTGCTTAATGAAAACCCGCTTTCAACCCACTTTGCTTCAAGCGCTTTCAATTGCTTGCCCATTTCAGGGCCGGAAGACATTCCAAGTTCTGCCAGATCATGCCCCTGTAAGGGAAACTTTGGTTTCACCCAATCTTCACAATGTTTGGCAAGCTTTAACAAGGCAAGTGCTCTGGCTTCATCATCGCGGCCAAGCAAATGAACAGCTTCCAGTCGCATGGCGTCGAGCATTCCCTGTTTGCTTGCATGATAGATCTGCCTTTCCAAATCAGAAAGAGATGTATAAGGCGATGGGGCTATGCTGTCAGCCCAGTCAGTGAGACGTTCTTTTTCAGCATTGGACATGCTAAGTCTGTCTGATAGTCCCTCAACCGTTTTTTTATCTGGCCGCACCATGCCCATCAGGCGAAACAGCGGATCCGGTTTCCAGCCTTCTTGCACTTCAAGACGCAAAAGACCGGGAATGGCATCCGTTCCCCATTTCTGGCTTTCAGGAAGAACGACACCCAGAATACCAGTTGTCCGCATCCACAGGATAGCACGCCCCGGATCAGGTGCTGAAAATGTATTTTTAAGCTCTGCCCAAACCCGCTCAACCGAAAGACCTGAAATCAGGTCTTTTCCCTGAGCGCAGGCTTTCAGGCCAGCCGCATCGGGCCGGCCCTCACCATACCAGGCAAAAAAGCGAAAGAACCTCAAGATGCGAAGGCTGTCTTCTTTGATGCGGATTGCTGCATCACCGATAAACCGCACCTGTTTTTCTGCAATATCAGGATACCCGTTTACATAGTCATAAACATTGCCAACCCTGTCGCAGTATAGTCCATTGATTGTGAGGTCGCGCCGGTTTGCATCTTCCTGCCAGTCAGTACCAAACTCGACCACCGCGTGACGGCCATCAGTTTCAATATCCTTGCGAAGTGTCGTGACCTCAAAAGCATTGCCTTCAATAACTGCCGTGATTGTGCCGTGTTCAATCCCTGTGGGGACACCCTTGTATCCGGCTTCCTTCAGTCTTGAAAGAACCTGCTCTGGCAGAACGGTTGTACAAAGATCAACATCACTTGCCGGCTTGCCCATCAGCGCGTTACGAACTGCACCGCCTGCAACGCGTGCTTCGCCACCCTCTCGTTCCAGAATATCAAACAGGGTTTGCAGTTTTTCATCCTGCAACCAGTCTTCATCAAGTTTGAGATTTTCTATGATGCTCATTTAAACACCCTGTTATAGAGCACACGAATCATGCCAGCCGTTACACCCCAGATATAATACTCACCATAGGGTATTGCATAGAAGAAACGTTCCTGGTCATTCCAGGTTTTACTGGTCTTTTGATGATTTGCCTCATCCATTAAAAAGGACAACGGCACCTCAAACATGTAATCAACTTCATCCGGATTGATTTTGAAGTCAGCCCCCTCGCGAACAAACCCTATGACTGGCGCGACGCGGTAGCCTGAACCCGTATGATAATTCGGCAAACGCCCCATCACCTCAACTTCATTGATATCCAGCCCGATTTCCTCCCACGCCTCGCGAAGAGCCGCAGCTTCCTCAGACGCATCCTCATCGTCAATTCGCCCACCAGGAAAGGCAATCTGTCCTGAATGGTTATTCAGTGTTTCAGCACGTTTGGTCAGGATGACATTTACACCACTCTCGCGTGCTATCAGGCCAATCAGAACAGCAGCAGGCTTTATGGCATTAGTGATAAGCGTATTTTTCATCCCCTCGTTGAGGTAATAATCACCATCCTTTTCCTCATCAGAAAAATTGAGCTTTTCAAGCAGAATAGTCCTGATTGACTCTATGGAATGGTTCACAGACAAAAACCTATGCGCTCAGCTTGGCAAGTTCGTCGGCTGGCATAATCGGAAAAACGGCGCCCTTGCTGCGCACCGCAAACATAAGCTTGCCATCCACCTCGATTTCCTCGCCATGGGAAATCAATTCATACATGACAGACCTTGCAAGCAGCGCTTCAAGGCGACCACGAACCAACACATAAGGTTTGACCCCTTCATTTTCCTCGACAATCACAAATCGCAAGGGGTTGTCAGCGCTTACCTCAAGCACATCATCCATGTTGGTGCGTATGGTGATGATCGGATCGCCCTCCTCCTCGTGCACATTCATCTCCACGGCAATGAAGTGAGCATCTTCAACGCTTATTCCCACACGCTCGACAGGGGTAACCAGATAGGTTTTTCCGTCTTCATCCTTGCGAAGAACGGTGGAAAACAATTGCACAAGGGATTTGCGGCCAATCGGCGTGCCCATGTAGAACCAGGTGCCATCCGCCCTGATCTCCATCGGAATATCACCACAAAAGTCAGGGTGCCACTTTTCGACCGGAGGCAGGCCTTTTTCTTTTTTGCCTGCCCTGGAGATCAGGGCCTCAAGCCCTCCAAGGCCTTTTGCAACCTGATCGTCCTTAATTTCTGTCATGATAATTCTCTTTAAAATCGCAATCACATTTTAGTTTATGTGAATCATTACACTTGAAGTCACACAATCGACAACTACCATGATATATGTAGTATCAAATTACCTTTTCAAAGAATTATGCGGAGTTTATTTCATGAACGCAACAGACAAGACCCTTTCCAAATCACAGGAAAAGGAAGTTATAGCAATGGCTGAAAAAGCCGTTAGTGACATGAAAAAAGTCCGCAAGAGCGTAGGTCAGGTAATTTTCGGTCAGGAAACCGTTGTCGACAACACACTCACCACCATTCTGGCAGGCGGTCACGCGCTCCTTGTGGGCCTTCCCGGATTGGCTAAAACCAAGCTGGTTGAAACCCTCGGTACTGTTTTGGGTCTTGAAGACAGTCGCATCCAGTTTACTCCAGACCTGATGCCTTCGGACATTCTGGGTTCGGAAATTCTCCATCAGGATGAAAAGGGCAAGCGTTCATTCCAGTTCGTCAAGGGTCCGGTATTTGCCCAATTGCTCATGGCAGACGAGATTAACCGCGCCTCTCCGCGTACTCAGGCAGCACTCTTGCAGTCCATGCAGGAATATCACGTTACCATAGCCGGTCAGCGCTATGACCTACCTGCACCCTTTCATGTTCTTGCAACCCAAAACCCGCTGGAACAGGAAGGAACATACCCCCTCCCTGAAGCACAGCTGGACCGTTTCCTGATGCAGGTCGATGTTCATTATCCGGACATGGAAGCCGAACGCCGCATCATGTTTGAAACAACAGGCACAGGAGAAGCGGGAGCCAAAAAGGTTATCGACGCAAAACGCCTGAAAGAGCTTCAGGAACTGGTTCGAAAACTGCCCGTTGGCGAAAGTGTTGTGGATTCAATCGAGGGTTTAAGCGGGGAGGCCGAACAAATGTTTCACGATGCCTGTGAGAATTTAGAGCAAAAGAATGAAGGGGATCTACTCGCGGCCATAACAGATGGC
>CALDZZ010000022.1 GCA_937944075.1 uncultured Rhizobiaceae group bacterium | reverse complement strand
TACGATAAGGCGGATCGGCAAAGGCAAGGTCAAAAGGCGCGAGCGTTCCTCTGTTGCCCAACCGTGTTGCATCGCGCTTGAATAGTTTTGTGTTTCCGGACAAATTCAAATTCTCGATATTGTCACGAATTGCTCCACGGGCATTGCTGGCCTCTTCCACAAACAGGCAATAGTCACCCCCTCGGGAGAGCGCTTCTATACCAAGGGCACCGGTTCCGGCAAACAGGTCAACAACACGCGCCCCATCAAAATCAAGCTTGTTGGAGAGAATGTTAAACAGGCTTTCACGGGTTCGATCAGAAGTTGGTCTTGTCCCCATGCCCTTCGGGCTTTGCAGCGCACGTCCCTTTAATTTGCCACCAACAATACGCATCAGGGTTTTCTCTTATCTGGATTTTCTGCGTTGTGGTTTACCGCTACGCGATTTGCCCCTGCCTGCACTATCGCCGGCAGCACCGGGGCGCCCTGTATTTTTTCCACCTTTGGAAGTGGTTAGACGTGAGAGGGTATCATCACGAACCGTCCCGCGTTTTTGTTTTTCTCTAGGCTTGCGACCATCTGTTCTGCTTTGTTTCTTTCCCTGTTCGGCAGCCTTGGAGGCGGAGCGGGCTACTTCAGGAGCAAGATTGATGATTGGAGCCTCAAAATCAGCACCTGACTGCTCAATCAGCTTTTCACCCAATTGGTCACGCAACATGCGACTTCTGATTTCACGTATTGTGCCTGCAGGTTGGTCACCCAACTGGAAGGGACCAAAAGAAATCCGGATCAACCGGGTGACTTCCAGTCCCAGATGGCCAAACACTTTCTTGATTTCGCGGTTCTTGCCCTCACGAAGCGAAACGCTAAGCCACGCATTGGTGCCTTGTTCATGCTCTATGCGAGCTTCAATCGATCCATATAATATTCCCTCAACCGCGATACCGTTTTGAAGTTCGTCAAGTTCTTCCTGTTTGACGCGGCCATGCACACGCACACGGTACCTGCGCAACCAACCAGTTGACGGCAATTCCAGCACGCGCGACAAGCCACCATCGTTTGTCATCAACAATAGACCTTCAGTGTTGATATCCAGCCTGCCAACGCTTACCAGACGCGGCAAGTCTTCCGGCAGATTGTCATAAATGGTTTTGCGCCCTTCCGGGTCCTGATTGGTGGTTACAGTGCCTGCGGGCTTGTGGAACAGCCAAAGCCTTGTGCGTTCCTTTCTTGCAATTACCTTGCCATCGACCTCCACCTTGTCCCGATCTGTTACCGTGAAGGCAGGCGTTTCCAGAAGCTTGTTGTTGACCCTCACACGACCTGCCAATATCCACTTTTCAGCTTCGCGTCTTGAACAAAGCCCTGCCCTCGCCATTCTCTTGGCAATGCGTTCACTTTGAAGTTCTGCGCTACCATCATCCATGTGTTGTGCAGGTTTGTCTCCACCTTGTTTTTCAGGCTGTTTGTTGTCTTTTGTGGCTGTTTTCTTGGTCATCTGTGATATTCAGTTTATAGCTCAAAACATGAAGCATTTTTGCTTACAACTCTTGGTGAGGCAATTTGGTGTCAAAAGCAAGTTTTATGGAACATGCTCTGGAAGAAGCCAGACTTGCCCATGCGCGAGGCGAAGTCCCTGTTGGTGCGGTATTGGTCAGGTATGGTGAAATCATTGCACGCAACGGCAACCGCACGCTGGAACTGAAAGACCCAACCGCACATGCCGAAGTTCTGGTTATCAGGGAAGCCTCAAAAAAACTAAACAATGAACGCCTTACCGATTGCGATCTCTATGTCACGCTGGAACCCTGTCCGATGTGTGCAGGGGCAATATCCTTTGCCCGTATCCGACGACTGTACTTTGGAGCCAGCGATCAAAAATCGGGCGCGGTTGAAAGCGGTGTACAGTATTTTTCCGACATCACCTGCCATCACAAGCCCGAAGTCTATTCAGGCATTCTTGAAAGCGAGTGTAGTCACATTCTGAAAGCGTTTTTCAACAACAAACGCATGAAATAGAATGCTGAATCAAAAATGGCTCCCTGAGGAGCCATTTAATAAATCATTATACTGACAGACTAGAAGTTAACGCCGTCTATTTTCACGACATTAGGATTAGCCCGGTTTTCTTCAATCTCTGCCTTTTTACGTGCAGCCAGTTCTTCTTCCGTGATGCCAAGGTCGCCAGCTTCGGCAGTTGCTGAAGGTTGACGGTATTCCACTGGCGGCTCAGTCAGAAATTTTCTTTTTGCACCGCTTGAATATGAAATCTGGTCTTTCAGTTCCTGAGCTTTCTTGCTCTCTGAAACGCCATTTGCATCATTTTGAAAATCCTGAAGATATTGCTCTTCTTTTGCCCAAACAGGACTTCTTGAAGCCTTGTCAGCACGGGAAATTGCAATACCTTCCTTTTTACTGTTGAGATATTCAACCGGAAGTTCACCTGTACGCCAATCAGGCTCGGGTGCTGCATTGCGAACACTCGCAATACGCTGTTCTGGTGAAACGGGCCATTGATCGTTTGGCACGGCATCCTGGCTGGTCACTGGCGCGGGTAGCGCTTGCTTGTTGGCCGGCATTACCAGATCCGGACGGCTTTGATATTCAACTTTTTCCTGCTTTGATTTCAAGGAGAAAATATTGGCAACACCTTTCATGGTAGCAACTTCGTGTGATGAACCAGTGCCATAGGTGGTGCCACCTGAACAAGAAGAAAGAACAATGGCGCTTGCCATCAAACTCATTGAAAATACTGTTCTTTTCATACCAAAATCTACCTGATTAAATCCGTCTTCAAGACGTAATTGCATATGTTAAAGCAATCGTTGTCACAACAATAAGGCAACAACACGGCTTTAAGCTTGCCTAGTGATACTCTAATTTGGCCTTTATTACAATATTTTGGCGTTCACTGTCTGTTGATGGTTAACCGGCGTCCAGTTCGCGCATGGCGTTTGCATCACGCAGGGAAAGGTCAGGATAATCCGGGTCTGTGCCAACTTCCGGCAAAACCCGCCACGAACGGGCGCATTTTTTGCCTTCAGCAAGACTTGGAATAACGCTAACACCCTTCACTTCATCAAGCGTAAAGACTTCGCCAGAAAGCGCATTACCAGTAATTGAAATATCACTTGTAATGCAGATTTCCGCCATGTCCTGCCCTTCGATTGCAGCCATCAGGCTTTCATCACTAACCGAAACCTGTGGCGCTGCTTCAAGGGATGAACCAATGCGCTTTTCACGGCGTTCTATTTCCAGTGCGCCTGTTACGACGCGACGAACGGTTCTAATTTTCTGCCATTTCGCAGCCAGTTGCGGGTTGGCCCATTCGGCAGGAACTTCCATGAACTGTTCCATGTGAACAGACACATCCTCTGATCCACGTTCGCTCTGAAAGCTTTCTTCCATTGTGAAGGGCAGGATGGGTGCAAACCAGCGCACCAGATGATCAAACAGTTGCTTCACCACATAAAGTGCCGCCTTGCGCTTGGTGCTTGAGGGTGCATCGCAGTAGAGGCTGTCCTTGCGGATATCGAAATAAAACGCAGAAAGTTCAATGTTCATGAAGTTTGAAAGTTGCGCAACTATGCGTTTGAAATCAAACGCGTCATAACTTTCACGCACAATGCCATCAAGCTCATGAAGGCGGTGCAGCATGAGTTGTTCAAGCTCAGGCATCTCGGCATAAGCGACCTCCTCACCTTCGTAATGCGAAAGCGTACCAAGCATCCAGCGCAAAGAGTTACGCATCTTGCGGTAGGCATCGATGTTGGTTTGCAGGATGGTTTTGCCAAGACGCAAATCTTCCGAATAATCAGAAGACGCAACCCACAAGCGCAGAATATCCGCCCCTGATTGTTTGATGACTTCTTGAGGGGTGACGATGTTGCCCTTGGATTTTGACATTTTGGTGCCGTCTTCCGCCATGACAAAACCATGCGTCAACACCGCATCATAGGGAGCACGGCCTCTGGTGCCACAGGCTTCCAATAGAGATGAATGGAACCAGCCACGGTGCTGGTCTGATCCTTCAAGATAAAGATCTGCCGGCCATTTCAAATCCTCGCGCTCTTCCAGACAGAAGGCGTGGGTTGAACCTGAGTCAAACCAGACATCCAGAATGTCACGTACCTGCTCCCATTCGGACGGGTTGTCGACGATGCCTTCCAGAAAACGTTCGCGAGCGCCATCTGCAAACCAGGCGTCAGCTCCCTCATTTATGAACGCTTGTTCAATTCTTTGCGACAGTTCATCGGATTTATCGAAATCCGGACCCGGAATGATTTGGTTGGTTTCAGGGTTTCTGAACACACAAATCGGCACGCCCCAGGCACGCTGGCGAGAAAGCACCCAGTCTGGTCGCTGTTCAATCATTGCACGAAGACGGTTTTGCCCGGCAGAGGGTACAAAGCGGGTTTCATCAATGGCAGCCAGTGAGGTCTGGCGAAGTGTACTGTGATTGGAACCTTCACCACCTATCACACCTTCCTTGTCCATATAGACAAACCATTGTGGTGTGTTGCGGAAAATAATCGGCTTCTTGGAACGCCATGAGTGCGGGTATTCGTGTTTAAGACGACCGCGCGCAAACAGATTATTCTGGCCGATTAACGCCGTAATCACTTCCTGGTTCGCCTTGCCCTTCTTGCCCTTGTCATCAATCACCCGAGCACCTTCAAAACCCGGCGCTTCTTCAGTGTAGGAGCCATCATCAGCAACAGTAAATGGAATTTCAGAGGAAATGCCCTTGGCTTCAATCTCATTGCGACGCGCGACCCAGATTTCGAAGTCATCCCGACCATGACCCGGTGCAGTATGAACGAAGCCCGTACCTGCATCATCTGTTACGTGGTCACCATCCAGCAGCGGTACATCAAAGGCATAGGCATCGTTGAAGCCGCGAAGCGGGTGGGCACAGGTTACTGAACCAAGTTCCTGGCCGCTCACGTCACGCAATTTCTTGAATTCCAGCTTGGCCTTGGTGAAACATTCATCAGCCAGGGCATCGGCAAAGATAAGCTTGTCACCCGGCTGGGAGCCAAATTCCATTTCTGCGGCAGTTACTTCATAAAGACCATAGCTGATTTTGGATGAAAAACAGATCGCTCTATTCCCGGGAATGGTCCACGGTGTAGTCGTCCAGATTACAACCGGAACATCATTCAATTCCTGTGAACCTGATACCACCGGAAACTTCACCCAAACCGTATCTGACTCATAATTTTCATATTCGATTTCAGCTTCCGCCAATGCGGTACGCTCGACAACTGACCACATAATCGGCTTGGAACCGCGGTAGAGCTGACCGGATTTTGCAAACTTCATCAATTCGGAAGCGATCTTGGCTTCTGCCTTGAAGTTCATGGTTTTATACGGTGTCTCAAAATCGCCTTCGACACCAAGACGCCTGAACTCTTCTGACTGCACGCCAATCCAGTAATCTGCAAACTCGCGGCATTCCTGGCGGAATTCATTGATAGGAACCTCGTCCTTGTTTTTGCCCTTGGCGCGATATTGCTCTTCTATTTTCCATTCTATCGGAAGGCCATGACAATCCCAGCCCGGTACATAGTTTGAATTGTACCCGCGCATCTGGAATGAGCGCGTGATGGTGTCCTTGAGAATTTTATTAAGCGCATGGCCAATGTGCAAATTACCGTTTGCATAGGGAGGCCCATCGTGGAGGACGTATTTCGGGCGGTCTTTGGATTGTTCCCGAAGCTTTTTGTAAAGCTGCATTTCGTCCCATTTGGCAATCATTTCGGGCTCTTTTTTCGGCAAGCCCGCACGCATGGGGAACTCAGTTTTTGGCAGGTTTAGCGTCTGTGAGTAATCGCGTTCAGTAGTGTCAGTCATGATGTAACTTCTTTTTTGGCAAACAAATCATGAGGATTTGCTTTGCATAGTCCTAGAATTGCTAGAAAGAATCTTTGTGTTTGAGATTTACCCTGTTCGGGGCGCAATGTCATGCCCATAAGCCCAAGGGTGAGGCTTTCCCGGAACCTCAGCTATCTAAGCGAAGTCCGGGCCAATAATTCGGTGTATATTCAAAATATTGAAAATCATTTGCATGTGGTCTTTTAATCGCAATGTTATTCAATAATCAACTGTATATCCTGTTTCAGGCGTTATTTTGAAGATGTTGATCTTGCCTCGTTTTTGCGGCGCGCCCGGCGTCTGGCCACCTTTTGCAAGTCGGCTGCAATATCATGTTCATCCATGATTTCGCTGCCCAGCAAGGTTTCAAGGACATCTTCCATGGTCACAAGACCGGCGGTGCCTCCATATTGATCTTCTGCCAGCGCAATGTGGGCATCGCGGTCAAGCAGGAAATCAAACAACGTGTCCAGATCAATTTTCTCGGAAACGCGCGGCAGCTCACGGGTGAATTCTGAAACCTTGCGATCTTTCTCGTCACGCAATGCTGCAACCAGCATTTCGCGCACCAGCACAAAGCCTGCAACATCATCAATGCTTTCGCCACTGACAATCAGACGGGAAAAAGTAAACGTGTCACGTCCTTCAACAATGGAGCCAATCGTTGCATCTTCTGACACATGTTCAATCACGGTTCTGGGTGTCATGACATCGGTCACACGGATGTTGGGCAATTCAAAAAGATTGGCGACCACTCTTGTCTCATCTTCCTCAATCACCCCGAGGCGATGCCCGGCTGTGGTGAGTGCCGTGATTTCCTCGCGTGAAACTTCCGAATGCGTTGCTCCGCGCTTCAGGAGTTTTGTCAACGCCTGGCTCATCCACACCAATGGCAATTGCACCAATATGAGGAATGGCAGAACCCGAACCGTAAATGGCGCAAGGCCACGCCAATAGGTTGCGCCAAGTGTCTTTGGAATGATTTCAGAAAGAATGAGAATGCCCAGGGTCAGAAGTGCCGAAAAAACACCAACGCCAGTATCATCAAAAACCACCGCAGCCTGCGCACCCGCTCCGGTTGCACCGACGGTATGGGCAATCGTGTTGAGGGAAAGGATTGCGGCAAGCGGCCTTTCGATGTCAGAACGCAGTCCCCTCAGTTTCGCGGCAAATTCCGGTCGCTCATTCTCACTGGCCTCCACAAAGGAAGGCGAAATTGACAACAGCACGGCCTCAAGAATGGAGCAAAGAAAGGAAACCCCGATAGCGAGTACAACAAATAGAATGAGAAGGGACATGTTGATAAATATCTTTCAATGAATAGCGCTATTATCCTCTTTAAGCGGATTGGTTCAACATAATCAACTTTCTTTAATTTTACAGTGTTTATGAAGCCAAACTGCGAAGTGTTCTAAAAACATGAGGTTTATGATCATTATTGGTGAACGGTTTTATGGACATACCTTCCCTTCTCCCCTTGTGGGAACTACACTAAACCACAATAGGCCAAAGCCCCTGTTCCGGCCCCAGTGCCGCGAGCATAGCTCTCGCATCAGCACTGTCCTTGTCCATCTGTTCAACCAGTGCCTCTACGCTGTCGAATTTTTCTTCGCCTCTTATCCAGCCGTGAAGGTAGATGGTGAGGGGTTGGTCGTAGAGATCACCTTCGAAATCAAAGATGAAGGTTTCCAGCAAGGCTTCGCCGTTATCAAAGGTTGGGCGGCGGCCGTAGCTTGCGACACCGTCGTGGATGCTGCCGTCAACCAGTTTCGCGCGGACAGCGTAAATGCCGTGTTTCAGCGTGCTTTCCGCTGGCATCGTCAAATTTGCAGTCGGGTAGTTGAGTGTGCGGCCGATTTGTTTGCCTTTTTGCACGGTGCCAGTATGTCGGAACGCATAGCCCAAGAGACCATTGGCCTCAGAGATTTGGCCTTGCGCCAGACATTCGCGGATACGGCTTGAAGAGACGACCTGCCCGCCTTCATCCTGAAAGGCTTGCACGATTGTGGTGGCAAAGCCCAGGCGTTCGCCATTGGCTGCAAGGAATTGCGGACTGCCTTCGCGGTTCTTGCCAAAATGAAAGTCGTAGCCCGTCACAACATGTGACGCGCCCAGTTGCTCCATCAAGGTCATTTCGACAAAATCAATCGCATTGGTGCTGGCAAAATCCTTGTCGAACTTGTGCTCAACCACACAGTTAAAGCCTAAATGCTCAATCAACTCCGCCTTGCAGGGTGCTGGCGTTAAACGCGGAACGGGGGCATCTGGTACGAAGACGGTTCGCGGGTGTGGCTCGAAGGTTAGAACCGTTGCGGATACGCCAGCCACTTCTGCCAGTTTGACAGCCGTTTGCAAGACTGCCTGATGGCCGCGATGCACCCCATCGAAGTTTCCGATGGCAACCACACCGCCCTTGAGATCTTCGGGAAACTTTGCAGGATTGTCGATGCGGATAAAACTCATGAAATCTAATTGCCGTAAACTGCGCTACCAGACAAGCTCTTTGAGCCAGTGGGTAGGACTTGCGTTATTGTCTTTCAGAAAAGCCTGCAACCGACTGTCATCCACTTCCCCTGACGTATAATCGGCTGCATGAATGCCATTGGTAATGAAAAGACAGTCAATCGCATTGTCATGCGCGCCCAGAACATCGGTCGGCAAACCATCGCCAATGCCGATAACACGAGAACGATCCACGCTACGGCCGAGAATTTTTTCACCCCGTTCAATCGCCACATCATAAATCGGGGCATGCGGCTTTCCGACAATTTGTGTCTCACCACCCAGCTTTTGATATTCCCTTGCAAGAGAACCCGCACACCACAAAAGCTTGTCGACCACTTCCACAACAATATCGGGATTGGCACATATAAACGGCAACTTCAAATCCACATAGGTTTTAAACCGCTCAATGTAATCTTCCGGATGTTCGTTATAATCATCAAACAAGCCTGTACAAACCACGCCTGCGGCCTGTTCCGGTTCGGAGAATTCAACATTCAGCCCGTCGTAAAGCGCATAATCGCGCTCGGGACCAATATGATAAACCGGTCCTTCCAGTGCCTTGATCAATTCACGAGTGACATCGCCGGAGGTTACCAGATCATCAAAAACCCCTTCAGGGCAATTCATGCTTTCAAGCTGTCTCAACACCGGCCCTTGAGGACGGGGTGCATTGGTAATCATGATCACCGGAACCCCGCTTTCACGCGCCTTGGTCAGCGCATTGGCAGCATCCATCCAGATATTTTTGCCATTGTGCAAAACACCCCAAACATCACATAGAACCAGATCATAATCTGCAATGATACCGGACAGGTTTTTAGCGTGGGGAACCATTATTTTTCTTCCATCTTTATTAAAGAGGGTTATCTCGCATATTCTAATTATATCCACAATGCTTTGTTTACTTTTTGCTAATAGTTTGAGGTTGGTGGAAGTCAATGTGCAGGCATTGAAATAAAAAATCGGGCGGTAACCATTTATTTGAAAGCTGCCCCATGCATTTCTTTAATACATACATCATACCGACCTATCTGGTTCCCTCCATGCTTGGAGGCATCATTGGCACCCTGCAATATTTGCTGTGGCGGGGCGTCTACACCCATACACCTGAAGGCATGATCTTTATCGTTTGCGCTTCTGCAAGCATGTTGTTTCTGGGTCTGATCATCTTTCATTACCAGGCGCTTCTGCGCAAGGTGATGAAGCTTGAAAAGGACTACGCAAAGGCAAAGCATAATATCTTCAGCCAGTTTTCTCCCATTTCAAACCCTCAGGCTAATTCGCTGGCAGGTAGCCCATCTGACATTGCTACGCGCCAGACCGATATTCTGGACATAGAGCCGCTTGAAATCGACATCAAAAAACCGCCAGAGAAATCCAATCTCACCAATGTGGTTCAACTCCACTCACCCCATGACAAGGCAGTCAAATCAGTTGAGGAAAGCAACAAGATCATTATCAATCTGCAGGCTGTCATCAAAATGAAGGAACGCAGCATTCATTCCTATGAAGTGCTGGCCCGGATGGAAAGCAAGGACGGGACCTTCAAGTCTGCGACCGAAATCTTTGACGGCTTCAAGAAAAAGGCCGAGTTTCATTATCTGGACAAAACCATACTGGAGCAAACTGTCGAGGTGCTGGATTGCCTTGGCAAGAACTCTGACCTTGTGATGAACATCAATATTTCCAGGCAGACCCTGGACAGCAAGGCGGCATTCAACCGTTTTTACAGAATTCTTCAGGATCATGTCTCGATTTGCAAAAACCTTGTGCTGGAAATTTCCCAGCAACAATTGTCTGACCTCTCGGGCGCCTCGGCCAACCGATTGTTCTCGATTGCCGAGTTGGGATACAGGCTGTCGATTGACAATTGTACGGATTACGCGCCGCTTGAACCTTTGATAAAAGACAAGCAGATTGCCATCATCAAGACGCCAATGAGCCGCTTTATCGACATCAATACGCAAGCGCGCCAGTTGCATATCAAGAACTTCATGAAAACCTGCAAGACGCATGACATTCCCTTTATTGTCACTCATGTGGATGAAGGCTATCAGCTGCAAGAACTCATCAGGCATGATATAGATTATGCGCAAGGCTTCCTGTTCAGCGCGCCCAAGCGGCCCACGTCCAAAACAGGCTGAAAGCTTCCGGCTGGCAATAAAGGTTGGCTGATGCGTTTTTTTGATCATTTTTGCAGGTTCAAACACGCTTGTGCTTGACTCTCATGTGAGGACTCCCTATCTCGTGTCTCGTTAGCACTCGCCTTTAGTGAGTGCTAACGTGTTTTAAACGTTAATTGCGCACGATATGGCGCAGATACTAATGGGTAAATTAACATGGCAAAAATGAAATTTCGTCCTCTGCATGACCGTGTAGTTGTACGCCGCGTAAATGCTGAGGAAAAAACAGCTGGTGGTATTATTCTTCCTGACTCGGCACAAGAAAAGCCTTCCGAAGGGGAAGTTGTTGCAGTGGGTTCAGGTGCACGCAACGAAGCAGGTCAGCTGGTAGAGCTGGATGTTAAAAAAGGCGACATCGTCCTGTTCGGCAAGTGGTCCGGCACAGAAGTTCAGGTGAATGGCGAAGAGCTGCTCATCATGAAAGAATCTGACATCATGGGCATCATCGGTTAATTCAACCGACTGCTCTCTCACACAAGTAATTCGTACAAATTAAGGAGCTAATACAATGGCTGCCAAAGAAGTAAAATTTGGAACCGACGCACGCGAAAAAATGCTTCGCGGTGTTGATATCCTAGCAAACGCTGTAAAAGTAACGCTCGGCCCAAAAGGTCGTAACGTTGTTCTGGACAAGTCTTTCGGTGCACCGCGCATCACAAAAGACGGTGTTTCAGTTGCAAAAGAAATCGAGCTTGAAGACAAGTTTGAAAACATGGGCGCTCAGATGGTGAAGGAAGTTGCTTCCAAAACCAACGATGTTGCCGGTGACGGAACCACGACTGCTACCGTGCTTGCACAGGCAATCGTAAAAGAAGGCGCCAAGGCTGTTGCTGCGGGCATGAACCCGATGGACCTCAAGCGCGGCATCGACATGGCTGTTGAAGAGGTTATTGCTGACCTTGTTAAGCGTTCAAAGAAAATCAAAACCTCTGAAGAAGTTGCCCAGGTGGGTACAATTTCTGCAAACGGTCAGTCAGAAATTGGCGAAATGATTGCGCATGCCATGCAAAAAGTCGGCAATGAAGGCGTTATCACCGTTGAAGAAGCAAAAACTGCTGAAACAGAGCTTGAAGTTGTTGAAGGCATGCAGTTCGACCGCGGTTACCTGTCACCTTACTTCGTGACCAACCCGGAAAAAATGATTGCTGATCTTGAGGATCCATACATCCTTCTTCACGAGAAAAAGCTTTCCAACCTGCAAGCCATGTTGCCGCTTCTGGAAGCTGCTGTTCAGTCTTCACGTCCACTGCTTATCATTGCAGAAGATGTTGAAGGTGAAGCATTGGCTACCCTCGTGGTCAACAAGCTGCGTGGCGGTTTGAAAATTGCTGCTGTTAAAGCACCGGGTTTTGGTGATCGTCGCAAGGCAATGCTGGAAGACATCGCTGTTTTGACCGGTGGTCAGGTGATCTCGGAAGACATCGGCATCAAGCTTGAGAATGTGACTTTGGACATGCTCGGAACTGCGAAAAAAGTGAACATCTCTAAAGAGAACACTGTCATCGTTGATGGTTCCGGCAAGAAAAAAGACATCGAGGGCCGTGTTGGCCAGATCAAGCAGCAGATCGAGGAAACCTCATCTGACTACGACCGTGAAAAACTACAAGAGCGTCTTGCAAAACTTGCTGGCGGTGTTGCGGTTATCCGTGTTGGCGGTGCAACTGAAGTTGAAGTGAAAGAAAAGAAAGACCGTGTTGACGATGCGCTGAACGCTACTCGTGCGGCTGTTGAAGAAGGCATTGTCCCTGGTGGCGGTGTGGCACTTCTTCGTGCTTCAAATGCGGTTAAATCAGAAGGCGTAAACTCTGACCAGGACGCGGGCATCGCCATCGTTCGCCGTGCGCTTCAGGCTCCAATCCGCCAGATCGCTACCAACGCCGGTGATGAAGGTTCAATCGTTGTGGGCAAAATCCTTGACGAGAAAAACATCACTTTCGGTTATAACGCACAGACAAGCGTCTACGGCGACATGATCAAAATGGGCATCATCGACCCGGTGAAAGTGGTTCGCCACGCACTGCAAGACGCAGCCTCTGTTGCTTCACTTCTGATTACAACAGAAGCCATGGTCGCAGATGCGCCCGCCAAAGAAGGCGCTGGCGGC
>CALDZZ010000021.1 GCA_937944075.1 uncultured Rhizobiaceae group bacterium | reverse complement strand
GAGATGACCATGGGGCCACGCCAGATCATTGGTGTTTCCTCCTCCACGAGAAAGCCCATGGACATCACCTTGATGCCATGGCCCTCCAGGGGTGAAAGCACTTTTCCCTGAGCTGTCGGTTTGTCTCTGATGCCAAGCATTCTGGGCATGGATGGTCCGTAGATATCAGCATCCAACAAACCCACTTTCAGCCCTTGAGCAGCCATGCCCAATGCCAGATTGACAGATGTTGTGGATTTTCCAACGCCGCCTTTTCCAGAAGCTACCGCAATAATATTCTTGATGCCAGGAACTCCGGCCTTGCCGGCTGAGGGGTGTCCGCTTGTTGCAGTGGGGCGAGCCTGGTTTTGGGGTGTATTGGGCGCTGTAGCCGGGGGCGCTGATCCAGGTGACCTTTCAGCAGTCAAAACAGCGGTTACCTTGTTGATGCCCTTGAGTTGGGAAACAGCTTTTTCAGCTGCCTCGCGCAAAGGTTCCAGTTCCTGCGCCTTGTGGGCTGGTACGTTGATTGAAAATATGGCTTTCCCGTCATTGACGAGGACATTTTCTACCATGCCCAGAGATACAATATCGCTCTTGAGGTCCGGGCCTTTTACTTTTGCAAGTTGAGCCAGGACTTCCTTGCTGGTGATTTCTGACATTGGAGCTATCCACTTGAGGGTTCTTGCTCTCTCAAATAGGTTCTCTCAAGTGTTTTGCCAACATCAAATCGCTAGAAAAGCTTAAAACCTTTTTTGGGTGGCTCCTTGTCAGGATGGGGCCCCGGATCATCCGGTCTGCGTTTGAGCGGAAACTCGACTGAACCATCGTCTTTTTCACCAGAGGTTGTATCAGCTGCCAGTTTGTTTGGCATGTCAGAATTGGCGTCAGCGTCATCCGGTTTTTGGGTTTCCTTGTCAGCAGATTTTGTATCGTTAGATTTTTCAGTTTCCGAAGTAGCAGTGTCTACTGAATCTGGTGCCGCGCCATTTGTCATGGCTGAGGCGTTATCAGTAGATTTTGATTCAGATGAAGTATCAGCTTTTTCATCTGCCGTATCATCATTTGCTGCGTCTACCACAATTGCACCTGCTGCTGCGGTTGCGGCAGCTACGCTTGCTGCTTTTGTTGCAGTATCATTGTCTTCGGTTGAAGGTTTTTCGTCTGCTGTTTCGGTTTTATCGTTTCCAGTATTTGTCTCGCCATCAGCTGGTTCGCCAGCTTCGACGATAACGGCATCCTCGACATCGACGGTTTTTACTTCATCTTCTGCATTGATTGTAACTTCGTCTGCCTCTGGAGTAATGACAGTTGCCTCTGCTTTCAGTTCTTCAAGGGTCATGACAGGAGCACTCTCATCTCCAAGTTGTTGAACCGGAACTTTCCATTCAAAGGCGTCTATGTCGCCGGTAATTGGAGACAGTGGCATCCATTCGTCAGAAACATAGTTTCCTGCAACCCAGGCAGGGTCTGCCGGTGCACGAACAGCGCGCGCAAGCCAATCACGCATGCGACCCTTGTCTCCGTGCTGACCTTCTTCAATATCTGCCATTAACAGATATGCCCGTTCTGTCGGGCTGGTCGTCAAGACAGATTCAAGTGCCTTGCGAGCAATGTCCCATTCAGTGGCGTTGATGGCTGCTGTCGCCAGTGCAAGCTTTCCTTCCGGATTATCGCCAGCAATGGATGCAAGCTTTTTGGCGTGTTCAAGGCGATCCTTGACACTTTCGCCAGAACCAACTGCAGCATATGCTTCAGCAAGTTCTGGATGAGGGGCCTGTTTCCAGGCTGCTTCAAGAATTTTTCTGGCGCCTTTTGGATCGCCCAATCGCGTGGAGACCCTTGCAAAGGTCGTTGCGGCTGGCGCAAGGTCTCTTGCAAGCTTGAAGGCTTCCTTTGACAGCTTGAGTGCGTAATCAGGATTTTCATCCTCTTTTGACATGGCCTTGCCTGTGAGAAGTACAGCACGTTGACGTTTAGCGGTTGCCTTTTCGATCAAGCCGGCAGAACGATTTGATTCAAGGGTTGTGATGGCTTCATCCCAATCGCCGTCAGCTGCTGCATAGCGCAGTTTTGCATTGCCTGCCCATGGCAGTGTTGCATCTGCCTTGGCAGCTTCTTCTGCATAATGCCTTGCCGCTTCGGCCTCCCCCTGGCGCTCTGCTTCCATAAAGAGGCCGCGCAGGGCAACCATTTTGGTGGAATCATCTCCAAGCATGGCCTTGAAGTTTTCGCGTGCTTCGTCACGCTTGCCTTCCAATATGGCTGTTTGTGTGCCCAGAAGCGAAACCAATGGGTCCTGACCGAGTAGTTTTTTGCTTTCCTTTGTGAGTTTTCTTGCTGTGCTTGCATCACCGGAGCTTGCTGCAATAAGGCCTTTTGAAAGTGCCTTGTAACCTTTTTCACGCTTTCGATTGCCCAGATAAGTTGAAACCATTGATGGAGCGCCGATGATGCCGCGCAGGATGCTCCAGGCCAGCATGATAATAAAGATCAGGCCGATCAGCAATGCAAAGGCAAGTGTTAGAGGAATGCCGACTTCCTCTCCCGGGCGGCCCATTTGTGCGGCAAGCCATTCCCACTGAAGGAAGACATTTCCAGGATTATCCGCAACCCAGGCAAACAGAAGGGCCAGGGCAAGCACAACCAGAAGAAATACTAAAAAACGAAACATTCGGGCAGATCCTTATTAATTCTGGTTAACCGGCTTCAGCAGTCAATTTTTGGTTCAGGGCTTCGTAAAGGCCAAAAGCCTCTATCCGTGCGTTCAATTTGGAAATCCAGGCTGCATTGCTTTCACGCAGATCGCCAGGGAGTGTTTCCCATTCAGCCTTGGCTTTTGCCAGAGCATCCTCTTCAACATTTGCCTTGACGCGCGACAGGATCGCTAGGGGTGTATCACCTTCCTGCGGACCACTGGTTCTGAAAGAAACCATGCTTTGGGCATTTGCCCAGAAGCGATCTGCAATACTGCCACTTTCGCTGGGTGCATTCGGGTTTTGAACCGTGTTGATCACTGCGTCGAGGGAGCCGGCCAGTTCCTTGCGAGAAGGTATGCCTTTTTCAACAAGCGTTTCCAGGCGTGTAATCTCCGGTGTTTCCCCGATGAGGGATTTAACCGATGAAACAGGCAAGCCAAGTGCATCATCATTTTCAAGGGCGTTGCCAAGCGCGTTGACAGCGACAGAGCGGGCAACCTTTTCTCCAGCCTTGACTGAGGCTACTGTTTCTTCAAATTCTTCAGATTGTTGCGTCAGGCCTGAGAGTGTTTCTGCATTTGCCTTGGAAGCTTCTTGAAGTCCGGAAACGGATTGGGACACTTCCTTTACACTATCCTTGACGCCACCAATTTCCTCTTCAATGGTCTCGATTGATGAATTGATTGCATCAAGCGCAGGATTTTTTGCAACAGATTTCGCAATGGATGCCGTGTCGGCCTCCAGTTTTTCAAGTCTCGTATCCAGCGCGGTGATGGCAGCTGAAAGTGCGACAGGCGAGGAATTATTGCCATCCGTTGCAGAAGCAGTCATTTCTGCGACAGCGTTATTCATGCTGGTCACCGTGGTGTTGACACCCGCAAATTCTTCCTGAAGGGAAGCAATCTTGCCGTCTATTTCACTTGTATCTGCAAGAGAATCTGTGGCGCTCGATACGGTAGCGATGTTGGTTTCCAGAGTTTCAAGCTTTTGGTTGATTGGTGAAAGGTCAATCTTTGGATTGGCTACCTCTTGCTTGAGTGTGGCGATCTCTGCTTTGAGAGCTTCAATATCCGCCGCTTCGGATGTGGATTGTGTGCCACCGTAAAAACTGCCGATAATAGGCAATTCACGGGCGCCTTCCCACAATCCTATTGCGCCAAAGCCTACAAGGGCAGCAACACCGCCCATAAAGGCAGAGGTAAGCTTGCCAAAAAACGAGCCGGAAGATTTTGCCGCTGGTGCTGGCGCAGAAGCGGGCTTGGGATCAGCTTTGGAAGCAGGCTTGGCAGTTTCCTTGGAAGCTGGTGTTGATTTGGTTTCTGCTGTCTTGCTGTCAGAAGCAGTTTTTGCAGCCGTGGACTTGTCGTTCTCTTTAACTGTCTCATCGGGCTTGGTTGATGCAGAAGGTCTGCCAAATTGCTTTGCTTCAGTTTTTGCATCTGAAGTTGCCTTGGTTGCACTTGTGGTCGAAGCAGCAGTGCTTTTGACTGCATCCTTGGCGTCTGCCTTTACTTCCTTTGCATCCAGATCAATTGTTGCAGGTTTTTTAGCCTGGCTTGTATTGCGTCTATTGCGTTGTGTGCCACTTGGCTTCGATTTTGAGGCCATAATACCGTCCTGTCTGAGATAGTCTTTTACTTACTATATGTACTTGATGTCAGTTATGCGAGTCTGTATTGACTTACGCAAGGTCAATTTTTCAATTTTTATCGATTTTCTTTCATTAATTCCTTATTTGATTAACGAAATCATGTCCTCTTCCATTGGTGTTTTGGAAACAAATATTGATTTCCAGTCAATATGTTGCAGGGGTTCTACTGCTTTTTGGGAAATTCCTATCAATGTCAAATGTTCCATCCTGCTTTCAAGGTGGTGCTTTTTCAGGATTTTTGCCAGGTGATTGCTGCTTAAAGCGGAATAGACGAATACATGTCCGCCTGACAGGGCATTCACGGCCTGCTCCATATCTTCTCTGGATGGCGATAGTGCCTTTGACTGATAGATATCAATCGTCTCCACATGAACGCCTTGTGCTTCCAGTGCTTTTGCCATGTCAAAACTCTTGTCAGGCGTCGAAGTATAAAGCATATGCCTTCCGGACAGATTGATGTCGCCCATGATACGAGCCAGTTCTGCGCCGCCACCGTTTGCGCGCACTGTTTTTTCAAAGCCCAGCATTCGGGCGGCGTTTTCAGTTTTTTCCCCAACGCAAAAGGCGGGGGTACTGGCGAAATCCGTTTTCCAGTTCCGTTTTTGCAGCATTTCTACAGCATTTCGACTGGTGAAAATAACGCCTTGCCAATTTTTTTCAGGGATCTGCTGGCCAGTATCGACGACCTCAAACAAGGGCAGTACCATGGCTTCGTGCCCATGTCTTGCAAGGGTTTTTGCTGTCTGACTTGCAGAAGGCTCTGCCCTGGTAATCAAGACCTTCATTGGCATTACGCCCAGTCTGCGAAAAATTCCGTTCCAGCGCGGGATTTTAGCAGCTTGCCCATTTCAAGGCCGATTTCGCGAGCGTCTCCGGTTGTTCCTTCAAGGCGGTCTTCGTGGCTTTCGGTGCCATCCGGCTTAAGGATAATGCCGTGAAGCGAAAGCTTGTCGCCATCAATAACGGCATGGGCACCGATGGGTGTTCGGCATGAGCCGTCCAGTTCTTCCAGGAATGCGCGTTCGGCCACCAAAGCACGTTCTGTTTCATGATGATTAAGTGGTCCAAGCAGTTTTAGAATGTTGGCGTTATCGACATGTGCCTCAATGGTAATTGCGCCCTGTCCGGGGGCAGGAGGAAAATCATTGATTGGCAACTCGGATGAAATTACATCGCTCAATCCCAAACGATTGAGCCCAGCGCAGGCAAGAAGCGTCGCATCGGCCACACCCTGATCCAGCTTTTCAATTCGGGTTCCTACGTTGCCGCGATACATGACCATTTCCAGATCAGGCCTTTTGCGCCACATGAGCGCACGGCGACGCAAGGAGGCAGAACCCATTTTGGCGCCTTGAGCAAGTGCGTCGAACTGATCGACCTTGCGAGAGATGAAGGCATCCGCCACGTTTTCGCGTTCGGGGTAGCAGACAAGTGCGAGACCTTCTGGCAATGCAGTGGGCATGTCCTTAGCAGAATGGACTGCCATGTCGATTGAGCCGTTTGACAGCTTTTCCTCGATTTCCATGGTAAAAAGCCCTTTGCCGCCAATTTCTGACAAGGCAATATTTTCTTTCTGACTTCTGTCACCCGCAGTTGAAATAACTTCAATTTCAACTTCCAGTCCTTCATGGGTGGTCTGGAGCATGGATTTCATGTATTCCGCTTGATAAAGGGCGAGCTGGCTTCCGCGTGTGCCGATGCGAATGGTCTTGCTTGTCATTTTATTCTTACTAACTGAACCGTAATAGTTTTTTTACATTACCTACTATGATTAGACTTGTGTGACAATGCAAATGCAAATTTTGGGAATAGAGACAAGTTGCGATGAAACTGCCGCCAGTGTTGTAACGCGGGACGCAGATGGGACGCCGATGCTTTTGTCCAATGTTGTGCTGAGCCAGATTGACGAACATTCCGAGTTTGGCGGGGTTGTGCCGGAAATTGCAGCTCGGGCGCATTTGTCTGCACTTGACCATATTATTGCGCAGGCCTTGTCTGAAGCGGATACTGATTTATCTGGCATCAAGGGGATTGGCGTCACGTCCGGGCCTGGTCTGGTTGGTGGTCTCATGGTAGGCCTCATGACGGCCAAGGCTCTTTCCGCCAGTCGAGGCATACCCTATCTGGGCATCAACCATCTGGAAGGTCATGCACTTACTGCAAGACTGACCGATAATGTTTCCTTTCCCTATTTGCTGTTACTGGTTTCCGGTGGTCATAGCCAAATCATTCGGGTCAACGGGTTGGGTGATTATAGCCGTCTTGCCACCACGATTGATGATGCGGTGGGTGAAGCATTTGACAAGACTGCCAAATTGCTCGGACTTGGATTTCCTGGCGGCCCCATGGTTGAGAAGGCTGCACAAAGGGGTGATGCTGACCGGTTCAGGTTTCCCATGCCGCTACGTGGCCAGGATACTTTGAACATGTCGTTTTCCGGTCTCAAGACTGCCATTCGGACACAAGCGCAAAAGCTTGTTCCACTGGAAGCGCAGGATATTGCAGACTTATGTGCTTCTATGCAGAAAACAGTCGCAGAAATTCTGGCTAACCGCTGTGAGCGGGCAATGCAGCAGTGTCGGGACATTGACACTTTGGTGGTTGCAGGGGGGGTCGCATCCAATTTGGAGATACGTCAGAGACTTGAAAGTCTTTGCGCCCAGCATGAAGTTTCCTTGATTGCGCCGCCCCTCAAGCTTTGTACGGATAATGCGGCGATGATTGCCTGGGCTGCGCTTGAACGGTTTGAACGTGGCGAAAAATCCGATATGACTTTAGCCCCCAGATCCCGCTGGCCTCTGGATGAGGATACCCAGACGGTCATTGGTTCGGGGCGCAAGGGAGCGAAGGTATGACAAAGGTTTGTGTAATCGGTTCTGGTGCATGGGGCTCTGCCCTTGCCTGTGTGGCAGCCCGTGCTAGCCATGAAACAGTTGTATGGGGTCGTTCGCAAGACGTGATTTCACAAATAAACACGACACAGACCAATCAGGCCTATCTGGAAAACCTGAAACTGGAAAATTCCATTGTTGCAACCAATGATCTTGGAGAAGCGGTTTCGGGCAGTGATATCATTTTGCTTTCAATACCCACTCAAACCATGGCGGGTAGACTTCATGAAATCAAGGCTTTCAGTGGTGATGCTGTTCTGGTCACATGTTGCAAGGGGATTGACCGGGAAAGCGGAAAACTGCCTGCTGAACTGGTAGGCGAAGCCTTTCCTGACAACAAGGTCGGTGTTTTGTCAGGCCCCAGTTTTGCACGTGATGTGGTTGCAGGGTTGCCGACAGCCGTTACGGTTGCAAGTGCGGAGCCTGACGTTGCCGACAGGCTTGCAGCACTACTCTCCACCGAAAGCTTCAGGTGTTATGCGGCGACTGATGTAAGGGGTGTTGAGCTGGGAGGTGCGTTAAAAAACGTACTTGCTCTCGCGGTGGGTGCCACACGTGGCATGGGGCTGGGTGCAAGTGCAGAAGCAGCCCTCATGGCCCGAGGTTTTGCAGAATTGAGACGGCTTGCAAAAGCATTGGGTGCACAAACAGAAACCCTTGCAGGCCTTTCAGGGTTTGGGGATTTGGTTTTGACGTGCTCCAGCCCGCAATCGCGCAATTTTTCCTATGGCATGGCAATGGGAAAAGGTGAGACACTGGAAGGTCTCAAACTTGCTGAAGGCGCACATACCGCAGGCATTGCACTAAAAATCGCTGAAGAACACAAGATTGATGTTCCAATCATTGGCGCTATTGTTAATGTTCTGGAACAAAAAACGACGGCAAGGGAAGCAGTGCAAAGCCTGCTTGCAAGGCCGTTGAAACGAGAAGCCTGACACGCAAGAACACTACGGAGACACTCACATGCAATACTGGCTATTCAAGTCCGAACCTTTCAAATGGTCATGGGAACAGCAAAAGGCCAAGGGTGAGGCTGGCGAGGAATGGGATGGCATTCGCAATTATCAGGCGCGCAATTTCATGCGTACGATGGAACTGGGTGATCTGGCCTTTTTCTATCATTCCAATGAAGGGTTGGAAGTCGTTGGCATTGCGGAAGTCAGTGCCCTGAGCGCACCGGATTCCACCACGGATGATGAGCGCTGGGACTGCGTTCACATCAAGGCTGTGCGGGACATGCCAAAGTCTGTCACGTTAAAGGAAGTCAAGGCGAACCCGAAACTGTCAGACATGTCGCTGGTGACTTCGATGCGACTTTCCGTGCAACCGGTAAAACCGGATGAATGGTTGGAAGTCTGCCGCATGGGTGGTCTGGATGGAAAAACACTGAAGGACTTGTAAACGTATTTTTCGCTTGGGCAAGCACTGGATAAGGAAGTCATTTTGCTCCACCTCACCAATACCCAGGCCAGACAACTGATCCTGCATTTGCAGGGTTTGACACATCCACCTCACAAATCTCATGGAGCCGATGGGCTTGAGGCGTTGATTGGGCAGCTTGGGTTTGTGCAGCAGGATTCCATTCGCTGGGTGGAACGGGCACATCATATGACGTTGTTTGCGCGTAACCAGACCTATCGGCCAAAACACCTGGAAAAGCTTCATGAAGGGGGTGTCTTGTTTGAAAACTGGACGCATGACGCTTCGCTCATTCCTTCCGAGTCCTGGTGTTATTGGAAACACAAGTTTGCCCGTGATGAAGCGCGGCTTCGGGGCAAGTTTACCAAATGGCAGGGTGAGGGGTTTGAAAAACACATTGAGGCGCTTCGTGAGCGTATTGCCCGTAAGGGTGAAATT
The DNA here is from genome assembly GCA_937944075.1 of uncultured Rhizobiaceae group bacterium. GTDB lineage: Bacteria > Pseudomonadota > Alphaproteobacteria > Rhizobiales > Rhizobiaceae > JAALLB01. Next base: position 15,314 of record CALDZZ010000021.1, on the reverse strand, counting down.
CGCGCCCGTGATCTGGAAAAACCCAAGGGTGAAAAACTCGAGATGTGGCAATGGCATGATGGCAAGGCAGCGATGGAATTCATGTGGCGCACCGGCCAATTGGCTGTACCAAGACGCGAAGGATTTCAAAAGGTCTACGACTTGAGTGAGCGTGTTATTCCGCAAGCCCATTTTAAGGCTGAAGTCAGCCATGAGGAATTTGTTGATTGGGCCTGTCGTTCAGCCCTTGACCGATTGGGGTTTGGCACGGCATCTGATATTGCCAAATACTGGTATCTGCTCTCGATTGCAGAAGTGAACGAGTGGCTGGAAACGCATGGACGCCAAGAGACGATGCGTGTCCGTGTCCAGCCTCACAACAACGATAAACCGCGTGATTTCTTTGCCAGTCTTGACCTTGAAGCCATTCTTGATCGCATGCCTGAGATACCCACAAGGTTGCGGATGCTCTCACCGTTTGATCCTGTAATTCGGGATCGCAAACGGCTTTCATGGCTTTTTGGGTTTGATTATACAATCGAGATTTATGTCCCGCCTGAAAAGCGAAAATACGGTTATTACGTTTTTCCCTTGCTTGAGAAAGACAAGCTGATCGGACGTATTGATTGTCAGGCAAGGCGGGTGGATGATTGTATTTATGTGACGCAAATCTGGCTGGAAGACAAGACCCGTTGGTCATGCACCAAACAGGAAAAGCTGAATGCAGAGCTTGCAAGGCAGGCGCGGCTTTGCGGCGTGAAGAACATCGTTTGGGACAAGGCTTGTTCTTATCTTCCGAATTGAAGCGACATGGTTTCATCACCTGCAATCGACTTGTGCAAATGCACCATCATGCCAGCCGCAAAAACAGGGGTCAGAATGTTGAGAAAGGGAATAGCCATCAATCCTGCCACTACCATTCCCCCCATAAACACAGTCCCCCAGTGCTTGCGGCGCAGTTCATGTGCTTCCTTCTCAGACTTGTAGCGCATGGCAGCAAACTGAAAATATTCGCGACCAAGCAGATAGCCATTGGCAACAAAAAACACGATCACACCAAGCCCAGCAAACAGAAATAACATGAGTGCGACCAGGTTTACACCAACAACCAAAAGCGCAAACTTGATTGCCATGGTAACTGAATCCCCCAACGGCAGGGCAGTTCCTTTTTTATGATTCGGATAATGGGTTTCTTCAATGTGTTCGGCAACTTCATCGAGGAAAAGTCCTGCAAAAATGGCTGACGTTGGTGCCAGCAAAAAGCCTGCTCCAAAAATCACGCCGACGCCCAAAAACCATGCAATGAGTGTGGTAACCCAGGTCCAACCTTCAAGGAATGGAAACAAATAATTGGTTGCAAGCATTTGCAGGCCAAGCCACATTCCGAAAAACAGCAGGAGAGTAAGCCCAAGCGATTTCCAAACAACAGAGCGGAAACGGGGCTTCATGATTTCATTTGCGGAACGCAGGGCAGCTTCATAGATCATGATTTGCAGATAGGCATCGAATGCAGGGTTTGCAAGAAAATTGTCGCTTGGTCTTTTAATTGCTTACGCTTGCGGTTAAGGCTTTTGTCAATTGATACGGAGAGTTTTGATGAGTGAAACAAAATACGATGTAATGGCAATTGGTAATGCGATTGTCGATATTATTGCCAAATGCGATGACGCTTTTCTTGCAGAGCAGGATATTGCCAAGGGTGGAATGACCCTGATTGACATGGCGCGTGCAGAGCAACTCTATTCAGACATGGGGCCAGCCATAGAAACCTCCGGTGGCAGTGCAGGAAATACTGCAGCAGGCATTGCCAGTTTCGGTGGCAAGGTTGCCTATATTGGCAAGGTTGCAGATGACCATCTGGGCAAGGTTTTCCGCCATGATATTACAGCGATTGGAGTGGACTATGATACGCCTTCGCTTGATCATGGAGAAATGACAGCTCGATCAATGATTTTGGTAACGCCAGATGGTGAGCGTTCCATGAACACCTATCTTGGGGCTTGTGGAAAACTGTCTGCAAAGGACCTTGATGCTGAAAAGATAGCACAGTCCAAGATTACATATTTCGAAGGGTATTTGTGGGATCCGGCAGAAGCCAAGGATGCCATCCGTAAGGCAGCCCGCATTGCACATGAAAATGACCGGCTTGTTGCCATGACGTTGTCTGATGCGTTTTGTGTGGATCGATACCGTGACGAATTTCTTGAACTCATGCGTTCTGGAACTGTTGATATCTGTTTTGCAAATGATGGTGAATTAAAGTCATTGTACCAGACGTCGGATTTGCATACTGGTATCAATGCCATTCGTGAGGATTGCAATCTTTCTGCCATTACGATGGGTGCGGAAGGTTCCATGATTGTAACCCGTGAAAAGACCGGTCAGATTGATTCCCAGCCGATCGATGAACTGGTAGACACGACTGGGGCTGGCGATCTTTACGCAGCAGGCTTTCTGTTTGGTCTGACGAATGGTCGGGAGCTTGGTGAATGCGCAATTCTTGGTGGCATTGCAGCTGCAGAGGTTATTCAGCACATTGGGCCACGTCCACAGGTTTCACTCAAGGAGTTGGCAGAGCAGTCAGGCCTGTAGATGATTGAGCGCCTTTCCAGAATAATAAAATCCTGCTTTGCCCTGCCAAAGTGGGTTTTTATCTGGGTGTTTTTTATTCTGGTACCGGCAAATTTTTCCGGTCTTCTGTTCCTTGAGTATGATACCGGCTTTTGGGTTGCCGTATTGGGGATTGGCGGGATACTCCCCAACTTGTTTTTTCTCTATATGAATGGGGGCATGTCCAAGGTACTTGCGGTTCCTCATCTGATTTTCTGGATACCGCTTCACATTGTATTGGGCGTCCTTTGGATCAAAAACCCTGAGATGACCACGTTTGAGAAAAATTATCTTCTGTTTGTTCTGGCAATTAATACAATCTCGCTCGCCTTTGATTTTTATGACGCTAATGAGTGGCGCAAGGGCAAGCGTGATGTGGTTGGTTTTGAAGGTGAGCCGGTCTGGATTTGAGTTATTTGCGTATGCTTGAACCCACTGCTGAGACAAACAGAAGCGATAATATCCAGCCTGCAGCGATCAGGAACCATTCATAAATTCTGACCCACCAGCCAAAGCTGTCTCGGGTTCCGTCTGTGTGGACCACGCGTGGTGCCCAGTCATCCTGCATCCGCAAGTTGACAACGGGAAGCGCAATGTCGGCTGCATATATAAAGGCCTGAAACTCTGAATATTCGGAAGGCATTGCAGAAACGCAACTCTCATCAGGAAAATAGACCCAGTTTTCCGCGCACCATGAAGGCATCGATCCGCCAGAGCGTGCCTCCTTGAAGACCAGTGGATGCGTTGGGGTCATGATGCCACGCTTTGCAGCCTGATGATAAATCGCAGTTCCGATTAAAACAATTCCAAACAGATAGACCAGGGCATTGCCGGGTTTGTAACCATAACCAACCAGTGGTCCCCATAAAAACTTTCTGAAGAATATCTGTCCCCAATGCCAAAGGTTGAACCAGTCACTGGCCGCGGGTTCGTGTGAGGCCATGAAGCCGGTTTGGAGTTTTTGCTTTTCAATGCGTACTTCAAGTGCCTCTTCCTGATACCCCATGGAGTCCAGAACACCCGCCAATTGTTCCCATGGGCGTGGCTTGAAGTTTTTCAACAGGTGGTCTTCCGGTTGCTGGCTTAAAAACTCTATCCAGAATTCAGCCTTGCAATTGTCCGGCAGATTTGAAAAGCCTTCATAAGTAAAGTTATCAAGCTTGGTGACATAGTCTGGTTTTTTTATCTCTTCTGCGTGCTCTTTTTGTTCGTCATCCTTGCTGAATTTGTCATAATAGCCTTCGCGTTTACGCATCCAGTTGTCACCATCCGTATTGATGGTTTTGCAGGAAGCGCCAGAGAAATCGACTTCACCATTCACGTGCCTTAACGAGCGCCAGACAAGCGTGCCTCCAATTCTTGAATTTCTAAGTTGTAAGGCAGGTGTTCCTTCAAGAATGGCACCTTGAGGGGTTATATCGCCGCTAATTTCTGTTCCTGTTAGTGCGATGGTGCCTTTTGCGATGATGTTTTCAAGGTCAACATCCCCTGTGATCTTTGCCCGATTTGCGATAAGCGAGTTGTTTTTGTCTGTGAGGTGCGCATTCTCGCACAACATGTTTCCTTCAATATTGCTTGCACTCAATCGAATTGTTTCTTCTGCAGTAAAACCCTGGTCGAGTACAAGGTTGCCGGAAATCGTGCAGCGTTCTGCAAGAAGTGCCTTGCACCTGGAAGCGCTGAATGAAATATTCTGTGTTCTGGCACCGGAAAGAACGATGTTACCATCAATTAGGCACTGATGCAGTTTCAGATCCTTACAAATTTCTATGGCTTCGAAATCCAGAAAATCTTCACATTGGATACAAGCCCCCAAAAGGCCGATACCGCGTGCGTGTATAGGTGATTGTTCACAACCACCCAGCACCATATAGCGCAAGAACCCGCCCCGGATTGTGTTCAGGTTGGTCGGCTTGTTCGGGCGTTCATTGTTGTAATCACCAACAATGCAAATCTCGCCATTTGCGGCATATGATTTTAGTTGTTCCTCGGCTGGCAGGAGTGGAAGAAAGTCTTCAAGCCTGCTTCCCTTGAGTTCTAAAGGCGCAATTTTTGGTGTGTGGGACTTCTCTTTTGAGGATTTTGCCATGGTGCTCTCGGATAGCTTTGCCTAAAGACAGCTTAGACTTATTTGGGTTTTGGGTCTAACGATGCTTTGTGCGTCACTTTCAAGTGTCAGTTCATCCGAACCGTTTGCAGTGGCATTTGCCAGAATTTCGAATACAGACGACGTTGTGATGCGAAGGTTTTCCTCAGGGCTCATTCCTGCAAGAATGTGCCCCAGAAAAATTGCAGCGGTCAAATCTCCTGGCCCATTGGGTGGGTTTTCAAATTTTTCGTGTCTTGCAATAAACTGTTCATGGTCGTCACGGTAGAGATTTCCAGTTTCATGAACGTTTTCCATTGGACATGAGGTTACCAATACCTGTTTTGGACCCAGCTTTTTTAAAAGTCGAAGTGTTTCTACAAGGGTTGATGGTGTTTCCGTCTTTAACAACCAGCCAAGCTCATATCGGTTCGGGGTCGCCATATCACAAATCGGAAGAAGTTCATTGCGAATGGCATTTGCGGTTTCCTGGGGAACATAAAGCCCGCCAAGGTCCCCGATTACCGGGTCGCAAACATAGATGCAGTCGGGATTGTTTTTTTTGATGGTTTTTACTAGGCCTGCCACTGATTTAGCCTGTTCAGGGTTTGCCATATACCCTGTAAGCACTGCGCCGACTTCAGCAATCCATGGGGCCTTTGCAATGTCATTGAGAAAACTGGTGAAGGTCTCCTCAGCAGCAACAATGCGCGTTGCAGGCCCATGCCCGGGGTGCCATGGCAGGGTTATGGTCGGAATTGCCCAAACCGGAAAGCCAAGGGTTTCAAGGGCAAATACAGCTGCGCGATTTCCAACGGAGCCACGCGCTACATGGGAAGAGATGACAAGAACCGCCTTTTTGGGATTGGGTTGCATCATCACACGTGAAGAACATAGGTTCGGACAAGATAGATGATCAGAAATACAACAAAGAGCGCTCCCAAAGTTCGCCCGATGCGGGTTCCCCAAAGTTCTGCCCATTCATTTTGATTGATATCATCCGCGCTCAGGTGCCCTTTCACGCGCTCGGCTACCCGTTTGGTAGAAGAGGTGCCGACGGTTTCTGATTCTTGTGCCACACGCTCAAGAATGCGTTTCGATTCGGCTTCATTGTCTTCAATATTGGGCTTTTTGGTCATGGGTCTTTTCTTTCATGTTATTTTCAGACTGGCAAAGTCCGGGCAAGACTGCAATACTCAATGAAAAATTGGCATGTCAGTGGGGACTTCAATGGACAAGCACTTAAGCTCTGAAGCGGGTGATGAGCGTGTGGATGCAGATAAAAGAGGCATTTGGGGGTGGATGCTTTTTGATTTCGCTGCACAACCGTATCACACATTGATTATCACTTTCATCTTTGCGCCTTATTTTGCCTCGTTCATCGCCAGCGATCCGGTTTCCGGCCAGAGCCAATGGGGTTATGGAACCGCTATTGCGGGTGCCATTATCGCAATCATGTCGCCAATTCTGGGTTCTATTGCAGATTCAACAGGGCCACGAAAACCCTGGATTATGGCTTTTTCCGTTTTGGGCTTTATCGGTGCATTCATGTTGTGGTGGGGCGCGCCTCACAGTGAAGGGAACTCGTCAGTTTTTATCGCCTTGCTGGCATTAATAATTCTCATGGTTGGGTTTGAATTTGCTGCGGTGTTCAACAATGCCATGATGCCAACTCTTGTTCCACGAGAAAAACTGGGAAGGCTTTCAGGCAATGCCTGGTCACTGGGTTATACTGCGGGCCTTTTCACACTGATTATTGTTTTGCTAACAATGGCAAGCAATGAGAAGGGGCTGACGCTTCTTGGTATCGAACCCTTGTTTGGAATTGATGCAACCATGAAAGAAGGGGAGCGTGCTACAGGGCCGCTTACAGCTATTTGGTATCTAGTCTTTGTCTTGCCGCTGTTTATGTTTACGCCAGACATCAAGCGCAAAAAGAAAGTCGCAGGTGCTGCTGTTGAAGGTATAAAAAATCTTGTGAAAACCATCAAGAAGTTACCTCAAAACCCATCGCTTTTTGCCTACCTTGGTTCTTCCATGCTTTACCGCGATGCGCTTAACGGATTGTACGCATTTGGAGGTATTTATGCGGTAGGTGTTCTGGAATGGTCCATCGTGCAAGTGGGTATCTTTGGAATATTGGCAAATATTACCGGTGTTATTGGTGCTTATCTTGGCGGCAGAATGGATGATCGTTTTGGTCCAAAATTCGTTGTTCGAACCAGCATTATTATACTCTCTATTTCAAGCCTCGTTATCATAACTACCGATATCAACCATGCGTTCTTTATTCGACTGGCTGAAGGGTCATCTGTTCCGACGATAATCTTTTATATCTGTGGCGGCTTTATTGGGGCTGCCGGTGGCGCGTTGCAGGCTGCCTCGCGCACGCTTATGGCTGATCAGGCAGAACCCGGGCGTATGACAGAAGCCTTTGGACTTTATGCAATGTCAGGTCGAGCAACCGCTTTTCTTGCGCCGCTCATGATCGCAATTTTTACCGATATCAGCGGCAGTCAGCGTATTGGGGTTATTCCGGTTGTTGTGCTCTTTATTGCCGGATTGATCCTGCTGAATAAAGTACACCAAAGAAATGGCCAGGGCGCCTAGTGCCTGAAATGTCTTGTGCCGGTGAATACCATTGCTATTCCGGCATGGTCAGCGGCAGCGATGACTTCATTGTCACGCATGGAACCACCTGGTTGAATGGCACAGGTCGCACCTGCTTCGATTGCTGATATCAGACCGTCTGGAAACGGAAAGAAAGCATCTGAGGCAACGGCACTGCCTATTGTCAATACTTCCGAGCCATTGGCTGCTTCCATTGCATCGACGGCTTTTCTGGCCGCGATCCGGGATGAATCCAATCGGCTCATCTGGCCTGCGCCAATGCCGACAGTTGCCAGATCACGTGCATAAACAATCGCGTTGGATTTGACATGCTTTGCAACCTGAAAGGCAAAGCACATGTCTTCAAGCTGGGATTGGGTTGGTTGGACTTTTGTCACCACTTTCAAATCTAGGTCATCAATGACCCGTGAATCTCTATCCTGAACCAAAAGGCCACCTGCAACGGACTTGACTGCAAGCCCCTTTTGCGAAGGGTCAGGCAGACCGCCGGTAACAAGCAGGCGAAGGTTCTTTTTGGCTGCGATTATTTTACGTGCTTCTTCATCAGCGTCAGGCGCAATAATGACCTCTGTGAAAATCTCTACAATTTGCTCGGCGGAAGCAGCGTCAAGTGTCTGGTTGAGGGCAATAATGCCACCAAAGGCAGAGACCGGATCACAGGCAAGAGCCTTAGTATAGGCCTCGCCCAGTGTTTCGCCACGCGCAACGCCACACGGATTTGCATGTTTGATGATTGCCACGGCTGGCCCGTTTTCCGGATTGAACTCGGAAACCAGTTCGAAGGCGGCATCGGTATCATTGATGTTGTTGTATGATAGCTGTTTACCCTGCAATTGGGTTGCGGTTGCAACGCCCTTGCGGACGTCACCTGTTTTATAAAAGCCCGCGGCCTGATGAGGGTTTTCGCCGTAGCGCATTTCGCTGGCCAGTGTGCCTGCAAAACTACGATGCAAGGGCATGGTACTGGAAACCTGTTCTGCAAACCAGTTGGAAATTGCCGTGTCATAGGTTGCGGTTCTTGCAAAGGCCTTGTGGGCCAGGCGCTTGCGCAGTTCAAGTGAGGTGTGGTTTTTATGTGTGTCCAGCTGTTCCAGAATTTCAGCGTAATCTGCCGGGTCAGTCACGATGTTGACAAAGCCATGGTTCTTGGCAGCTGCACGGATCATCGCAGGCCCACCAATATCAATGTTTTCAACACTGGTGTCATAATCGGCACCCTTGGAGATTGTTTCTTCAAAGGGGTACAGGTTGATCACTGCCATGTCGATTGGGGCAATGCCCTGTTCTGCCATTGCCTTTTGATGATCTTTGTCCGTACGTACTGCCAAAAGGCCGCCATGAACATTTGGATGCAAAGTCTTGACGCGGCCATCCATGATTTCAGGGAAATTTGTAACTGAGGAAACATCCTCAACAGGAATGCCTGCCTGCGAGATCGCTTTTGAAGTCCCACCAGTTGAAAGCAGTTTGATGCCCTTGTCAGAGAGCGCCCTTGCAAGGTCAATGATTCCGGTTTTGTCGGAGACAGATAAAAGCGCTGTTTTAACCTCACTTAAATCTGGAATAACATGCGGTTTGGCAATCGGTGACATGACGTTGCAGCTTTCTATATCAAATGATCCGTTAGGGTATGGGTTTATGTAGCCAATATCTTTTGCAATGCCCAGTTTATTTCTGGGTTATCATAGGCTTTTGTATTTATGACAATCTGCCAAGTGGTTCTTGGGGCAGGCAAGTCTGCAAAGAAAATGCTTTCTGTCAACTCCAGTTGAAAGCCCGGGCAATCAAACCGCCATTGTTCGCCGTCGCGGGTTTCAAGCAGACAGGTTTCACCATTTGCTGTGAGCGACGCCTTAACATCAGGATGCAGGTGAAACCTCAAGGCAACCTTGTCACGCGTGGTGTATTTGATCTCGCCCTTGTCAGGGCCGCTAAACCATTCCTGGCCGTATAATCTTTCTCCGTCCCTGTCGAGGGTGAGGGAGCGTTGATGGCGTATACCAAAATCCCTTACATAGCCTTCGTGAGCTGCTGTGATAGTGGAGGAGGTATCGGTATCCTGACGGCTGTATTCAAGCTTCATGTTGTTTGTGAACAATTGTCCACTTAGTGGGCTGCTCACGGTTTCAGGATTTTCAAATCTTGCAAAGGATGCATTGTTCAAAATGGCTGTGGAGTGTGCATTGGTAGTGCGCCAGACTTGCGAAGTATTACTTTCGTATTTGGCGGGTGTTCCGCAATTGACTACCAGCGTGGACATGCCATTTGAAAATTCAAACGATAGCGCCCCGGCTGCAGCGGTTTCCGAAAGCTCTCCCAATGGCGGCGTACCTGTATCCATGATAAGGGATGAATTGCCAATGGCTGCTCTTTGATAGCCGGAATGAACCGCATCCCTGACAGGTGTTCCCAGATTTTCATCATAGCGTATCAGTGTTGCAACAAGGTCCTTCTTGGTAACGCCGCTGCCATTGAAGCGCGAAATTGTACCATCACCATGGCGGAAAAATCTTAAGGCTGGCAACAGACGTTCGATTGCATTGACCAGTTCAGCAGGAGGGGCCAGATCAATAGCCTCATATCCCTGTTTCAATGGGAGTAGTTCTGCAAGCAGTTCCGGCAGGATGGCAGGATTTCGCGATATGTGGCCTCCATCCCCCAATATCTGTGTTCTTAATGCACTTTCGAACTTTCTTGTATCCGTGAAAATTGATCCCGAATTTCCGGTAAAACATATTGAGGCATATCCAAGGGCTATGTGGCCACACAATACCGGCATGCCTTCGGGTGCAGTTGAGATAAGCCTTTTGATCTCCCTTACGTGGCGCCCAAGTGAGCGCATGAAAAGGTAGTGAAAATCAGCATCTGCATTACTGAGCAGGACAATTGAATGTTTTAAAAAGGACATCAACCGTTTGGATGCAGTTTCTATTTCCCATGTATAAATTGATGAGTATGACGAGCTGAGTTCAATCCAGTCACGAACGAGTGCTCTTGCGTGGCTGTCTGACAAGGTATCCTGATTGGCGGTGAAATGCCTTAACCAGCCAAAGCCATGAAGCTCCTTTTCCCAGGCCTGATTTTCAGCTTTGATGATGAACGGACTTTTTCCCTGAGCATCAATAGTTATCCCGCCGAGGGAGTAGTGACCGCTGTAGAATTCCTGCGCAATAATGGGGTCTGCAGTGCGCAGGTCATGGGGTGCAATCAACAGCCGTTCCGGGACATAGGAATTAAAACTCGAAACCGAACTCACACCTGAATAAAGTTTGCCCTTCAGGGTTCTGTATCCCCTGACAAAAGACGCTTTTATGGTTCTGAATTTATCGAGTATTCGCATTATAATTCCGGGGCTTTAGAATTCTCAAAAGATATGCGATTTAGGCAGTAAATGGTAGCCTTGCAGATGAATTATCGTTTGATAAAACGGCAGGCAAAAAAACCGTCCAAACCACCCATCTGTTTATTTTCTGCATTTTCCAGGTGGAAGGGCAGGGTTCTTAATGCACCTTGTCCGTTGATGCAGGTTTCAAGGCCGTTGATTTCTTCCGCCAGTATGGGATCTTTGGCAAGATCATCAAAATTCTTGTCTGCCATTGAGAAAACATCTTCGCCTTCTTCCTTGAGCATTGAGCAGTTTGAAAAGACGAGAAATCCTCCGGGTTTTAAAAAACTCCTGGCTTTTTCAAGCAATTGGTATTGAAGTTTTGCAAGAGCTGTAATGTCTTGCGAGGTCTTTGTCCAAAGAACATCCGGATGGCGTCTGACAGTGCCTGTAGATGAACAAGGCGCATCAAGCAGGATTGCATCAAACAATTCTTCAGGCTCATATTCTAGAATGTCTGATGCAACCAGACTTGCTGACAGGCCCAGGCGATCCAGATTTTGTTCCAGCCGCTTCAGTCTGGGTTGTGAAATATCGACTGCGGTAACATCATAGCCTGAGTTAGCCAATTGGGCTGTCTTGCCACCGGGTGCAGCGCAAAGTTCCAGAACGCGCATGCCGGGCTTGGCTTTTATCAGTCTTGCAGGCAGGGCGGCAGCAGCATCCTGAACCCACCATTCACCGGCTTCATATCCCTCAAGCTCTGGCACTGACTTGCTATGGGTCAGGCGTATGGAGCCGGTTGGCAGAACAATGGCGTCCAGTTTTTCAGCCCATTTGGAATTTTCTGATTTGACCGTGAGATCAATCATTGGCTCCATGGTTACGTAGCCTGATATCTTTCCGGCTTTTTCCTTGCCGTAGTCCTTTCGCAGAGCCTTGCTCAGCCAATTGGGAATGCAGGATATGTCTGAGGTTTTTTCAAGCAGGCTTTCCTTTTCCTTGACCAGCCTTCTCAGAACAGCATTTGCCAGGCTTCTAAAGCGTGCCGTGCGATCATCATCTCCAATAGCGGTAACGCCAAGATTGACTGCAGCACTGTCAGGGCTATCCATAAAAAGAATTTGCGTTGCAGCAACATGAAGGGAATGAATGAGATGTCGCGCCTTCTTCGGCGGTGGTCGATCCATTACTCTTTTTAAAGCTGCTTCAATGCGGTTATGATGCCTCAAGCCAGTGACTGCAATTGCACGCGCCAATGCCTGGTCGCGTGCTTCCAGTTTCAAAAACCTGTCCAGGCCATGATTGCGGTCACACAAAGCATCTAGGTTTCGCGCATCATCCATCACTCGGGTCAACAGAATTGCTGCAACCCTTCGTGCTTCCAGGCCTGGTTTTTGCTTCAAATTATCTGCCCCAAGGTTGCGGTGTATCGTCTTGGATTGAGTTATCCTCTACTGACCACTCGCGCGCAAGGGCTGATAGTGCATCTATTCTGTTTTGAGTGTCGGGGTGCGTTGAAAAGAGATTGTCACGTTTGTATTTCCCCAGTGGATTGATAATGAACATATGTGCGGTTGACGGGTTGCGCTCCGCAACATCATTTGGGATGCGTGCCGCTCCGTTTGCAATTTTTTCAAGGGCACTGGCAAGCCACATCGGATTTCCGCAAATTTCTGCGCCGCGCTTGTCTGCTGCATATTCACGGGTTCTGCTGATAGCCATTTGAACAAGTCCCGCTGCAAAAGGTGCAACAATCATCGCAACAAGTGTACCAATAATCCCAATGCCACCACGGTCTCGCCCGCCACCAAAGAACATGGCAAAATTTGCAATCATCGAGATTGCGCCTGCAAATGTTGCGGTAATGGTCATGATGAGCGTGTCACGGTTTTGAATGTGAGCAAGTTCATGTGCCATGACCGCAGCAATTTCTTCCATGGTCAGCGTGTTCAACAGTCCCGTGCTTGCCGCAACAGCTGCATTCTCCGGGTTTCTTCCGGTTGCAAAAGCATTGGGCTGAGGAGACTCAATGATGTAAACATCCGGCATTGGCAGGTTGGCTGCTTCTGCAAGTCTTCTGTTGAGTTCGTAAAATTCCGGCGCAGTTTTTTCATCCACCTGAACGGCATTGTGCATGCGTAATACCATCTTGTGGGAATTCCAGTAACTGAAGAAATTCATGCCAATTGCGATAACAAGCGCGATCATCATGCCGGTTTGTCCACCGATCATCAGACCCAATCCCATGAAAAGGGCAGTCATAAAGGCAAGCAGTGCAGCAGTTTTAATAATATTCATATCCGTTTCCTGTTGTTTTCAGGCCATTTTCACACATATAGGATGTAAACACTCGAGCTAAAAGGTGCGATTTTAAAAAATGGCTGCAAATGACAATAACCCTGACATTCCGGAAGCTGCAAAAAGAGCACTCGCAGAAGCAGCAGAACGCAAGAAAAAGCAGGAAAAAGCCAACAAGGACAAAAAACCGGCTCCCAAGGAAATTCTGGGAAGAGATGGACCTGACCCGGTTCGGTTTGGGGATTGGGAAAAAGACGGCATTATAAGCGACTTCTAAATGTTCCCTGTATCAAAATGAAACCTTCTTGCGTTGCACGTTATATTTTGGCTGAGAAACTGCCTCAAAATGGCAAGGTGTGTGTATTTATTGCCAAACCATAAAGGGTTAAATCAAATCTCCCACAGGTGGTTAATGGGTTGTTTACCAACAAATTCCAAAAAACACATAAGTTTCAGTAAAACTGTTTGTGGCCTTGTGTTTGTGCCTCAGATCTTCTGAAACTGGCCTCTCATTTGCACCTCTTCTTGCAACAATGCACGGAGAGATAAAATGAAACTCGTATCTGAATTTAAAAAACAGGCAGCATCTTTCAAAAAAGATGAAAAAGGTTCAATCCTGCCGCTAACAGCAATTGTTATCACAAGCTTGATGTTGGCAGGCGGTGCTGCTGTAGATTATGCACGATACTCAAGTGCAAAAACAATCATGAACTCGGCATTGGACGCTGCAATTCTGGATGCAGGCAAAAGACTGGGTGCAGGTCAGCCGGTTGATCAGAAGTTCAGAGATGATTTTGATGTATTCTTCAATGTAAATATCGCTGGTCGGGGTGGCTTTACTGATAATTATACCATTACCAGTTTTAATGCAGACCCTGATACCGGAAAGGTAAATGCAACGGCAACAGCTTCCGTGGATACAACATTGATGCGTATCGGTGGACTTGAAAAAATGAACATTGGAACAGAAAGTGGCGGTATTTTTGAATCCCGCGATACTGAAGTTGCCATCATGTTGGATGTTACCGGCTCAATGCGCGGTTCAAAACTCAGAGCACTTAAAAGTGCTGCAAATGAAGCTGTTGGCATTTTGCTGCCGGATGGTAACCAGACCCGTAACACACGGGTTTCCATTGTGCCTTATGCAACATCGGTAAATGCTGGCCGCTATGCCTCAAGAGCGACCAGAAACAACCAGTCGCAACAGGTTGCAAACCTCGGTAACTTCACAAACCCTACAAATAATGTTCGCACCAATGGCTGTGTTACCGGTCGTGGTGGCAGGGAAGCTGCAACAGATGCTTCATTCCAGGATTTTCCGATTGGTTCCGACATTCGTACGGTTGAAGCAAGACGCAATGATCTGCGTTGTCCAAACGCTAGCGTTATTCCGCTCACCAATGATATTTCAGAATTGAAAAGCGAAATTAACAGCATTCGTGCTGCAGGTTGGACATCTGGTCATCTGGGTATTGCATGGAGCTATTATACATTGTCGCCAAACTGGAACACTCTTTGGAACAACCAGGACAACCGCGCCGGTGCATATGGTAATGATATTAACAAGTTTGCCATTCTCATGACAGACGGTGTTTTCAACACAGCATACAATGGTGTCGGTAATACTTCGGCAGATTCGTTTAACTCAGATGCTGCCAAGACCCAGTCACAGAAGATTTCTGCTGAGCTTTGTGAAAACATGAAAGCCGATGGTATCACAGTCTACACAATTGGCTTTGAGCTTAATGATGCAAATGCAAGATCATTGCTTGATAATTGTGCAACTGATGCCAGAGGGAATGAAGAGTTCTTCTACCTAGCAGACAGTGAAGACGAGTTGCGTGATGCTTTCCGCTCTATCGTAGACAACATCACAAGCCTTCGTCTGACACAATAAATGACAGTTTATCAGCTATGCATTATTTGCATGGCTGATATGCCAGAAAGAGACTCCTAAATACAAATCAGGTTCTCTATATACCAGTCAACAGCAGTTAAACGCTGAACATAACTTTCAGAACTTATCCTCCTCCCAGGTTCTGAAAATCAGGATTAGCTCCTCCTCCATTTTAGCTAATCCCAAAATATGAAGCTCGTCAGATCCTCCTCCCCTGACGAGCTTTATTTTTTCTGATTTCCAAAAAGCGTAACAAACAAGCATGGATCAACAAAAAAGAGCCGCTTCTTTCGAAACGGCCCTTTCGCGATTTTTACTTCCGAAAAAATCTTTGCAGTTATTGCGGCATGGCCGCAGTCACTGAACTTAGTGGAATGAAGCCTCAGTGAAGGCTGCTCCAATGTGGACTTCTTTCCCCCGGATCTTCCCAGAAACCATAAAATCACTCGACATCAGATCACCTCCTTTCGATTCGTTAAACACAC
>CALDZZ010000020.1 GCA_937944075.1 uncultured Rhizobiaceae group bacterium | reverse complement strand
GGCAATTGCTGAATCGTATGGTGCCACGTTAAAGCAACTGGATATTCCCATGCACGGAAAGCCTTCACGTGTTCATGTGAATGAGCCTGGCATTGTCTTTGCGGGCCTTGAGAATGAAATCACCATAGGCCGGTATCACTCTATCCATGCTGATCCGGCTTCGCTGCCCAATGAGTTTACAGTAACCGCACTTACCGAGGATGGAGTTGTGATGGGCATTGAACATGTGAATGAGCCCGTTGCGGCTGTTCAGTTTCACCCAGAAAGTATCATGTCACTTGGTGGAGAAGCCGGCATGCGGATAATTGAAAACGTGGTAGCACATTTAGGGCGCTAGGCGCTGTTTATCATATGCGCTTGATGAGTGCCTTGTGGATGTCATCCTTGTTGACGGAGCCTACAACCCTGTCGTTATTCATAACGTAAAGCGGCATGTCAGACTGTAATTGCATCTCAATCACGTCGGCAATTGAAGCTTTGTGGTCGATGGTCAATGCCTTGCTATGGCCAGCCTTTCGCTTTGCCAAAGGCTCCATGGCGTCTTCTGCCTTCAGGACTGCAAGCGGATTCATGTGGGCGACAAAGTCTTCAACATATTGGTTTGCTGGATTATTCAGAATTTCCTGTGCTGTCCCTATCTGAATGATGCGACCACCATCCATGATCGCGATGCGGCTGCCTATCTTGATTGCTTCATCAAGGTCGTGGCTTACAAAAACAATCGTGCGCTTGAGTCTGGTTTGCAAATCAATCAGCTCATCCTGAAGGTGCGATCGGATGAGGGGGTCAAGTGCTGAATAAGGTTCATCCATCAACAGGATGGGTGCTTCGGTTACGAAAGCTCTTGCAAGGCCGACCCGCTGCTGCATACCACCTGAAAGCTCCTGCACCTGTTTGTCTGCCCAGTCAGAAAGACCTACCAGTTCCAGCTGGACATCTACCTTGTCAGCTATTTCCCGTTTGGAGCGGCCTGCCAGTTCCAGCCCGAAGCCCACATTTTCGCGAACTGTCCGCCATGGCAAAAGTCCGAATTGTTGAAATACCATGGAGACATGATTGAGTCTTAGCTTGCGCAATTCATCAGCACTGCAGGTTTCCGGATTAATCCAGTTATCATCTGTCTTGACCTCAATCGTGCCACGAATGACTGAATTCAAACCGTTGATGCCGCGAAGGAGCGTGGATTTTCCCGAGCCGGACAAGCCCATTAATACGAGAACTTCACCTTCAACAATATCAAGGGAGCATCCGGCCACACCCAGGACCTGGCCGGTTTCTTCCTGAATTTGAGAGCGGTCCTTGCCTTCATCAATCAAGGGCAAGGCTGCGTTTGGCTTTTCTCCAAATACGATGTCCACATTGCGTAGCTTGACGACAGGTTCAGGCATTGTCGCCTCGCTTCTCGTAGCGCAGGAAACGATCCAGCAAAATTGCCACCAGCACAATGACGAGGCCCGCCTCAAAGCCCTTGGCGATGTTGACCGTATTGAGCGCACGCACGACTGGCACTCCCAGTCCAGGTGCACCCACAAGTGCTGCAATCACCACCATGGAGAGCGACAACATGATGGTTTGTGTCAGCCCTGCCATGATGTTTGGAATGGCGTATGGCAATTCGACTTTCAAAAGTAATTGCGATGGGGTCGCGCCAAAGGCCTTGCCCGCTTCAATCAATTGGGTGGGAACGGATTTGATGCCAAGTTCAGTCAACCGAATGGGAGCAGGCAGGGCAAAAATAACTGTTGCGATAAGGCCCGGTACCATGCCAAGGCCAAACAGAATAAGGGCAGGGATAAGATATACAAAGGTTGGTATTGTCTGCATCAGATCAAGAACAGGCCTGATTGCAGCAGAAAACCGCGGGCTATGGCCTGCGGCGATGCCAAGCGGCACGCCGATTGCCATACAGACAATTGATGCGGATAAAACCAGTGCCAGCGTTTGCAGCATTTCAGTCCAATAGCCCTGGTTGAGAATAAGCAGGGTGGCGAGCGCCACAAACAGCGGGAAGACGATGCCTCTCTTCAAATACCATGCAAGTGCCGTAAGCCCTGCAATGAAGATGAGGGGATGGGGGAAATTCAACACCCAAAGGAAGGCGTCAATCATGGTTTTCAACTGCACTGACAGCCAGTCAAAGATAAACCCTGCATTGTCAATCAGCCAGTCAACGGCTGACTTGGCCCATTTTCCAACGGGAACTTTTTCTTCTGTCAGTGTGTCGTTCAGCCAGTCGAGCGCCATAAAATGAATTCCGGATCATAAAAAATTCCGGGCAAATAATCTGCCCGGAATAAATTCTGTTGAAGCGAATTAAAGACCCAATGCGCCTTTTACAGCAGCCATTGCATCGCCACCGTCTTTGGTTGTTACACCTTCAAGCCAGCCGGCAAGTGCGTCAGGGTTTGCCTTCATCCATGCTGTTGCAGCTTTTTCAGGATCTTCGCCATCGTTGAGAATTGCGCCCATGATTTCATTTTCCATGGCAAGCGTAAACTTCATGTTGCTGATCAGCTTGCCGGCGTTTGGACATTCTGAAACATAACCTGCGCGTACGTTTGTATGCACCTCTGCACCGCCCAAATTGGGGCCGAAATAATCATCGCCGCCTTCAAGGTAAGTCAGTTTGAAGTTTGCGTTCATTGGATGTGGCTCCCAGCCCAGGAAGACAACCGGCTCGCCGCTTTTTTCTGCGCGTGCAACTTGTGCCAACATCCCTGCTTCTGAGGATTCAACCACTTCCATGCCCTCCATGGCGAAGGCGTCTTTTTCGATCATGTCGAGAATGATGCGGTTGCCATCGTTGCCAGGCTCAATGCCGTATACCTTGCCGCCCAGGGCATCCTTGTTTTTTGCAATATCTGCAAAACTCTTGATGCCGAGTTCAGCGCCTTTTGCGTTGGTTGCCAGTGTGTATTTGGCGCCTGTCAGGTTTACGCCCAAATCTTCAACGGATTTGTCATCCAGGAAAGGGCGAATATCGGCTTCCATGGTTGGCATCCAGTTGCCCAGGAAAATATCAATGTCCTTGTTTTTCAGGGACTGATAAGTCACGGGAACCGACAGCACTTTCACATCGGCTGTGTAACCCAATGCCTCTGCAATCACGCTGGTTGTTGCTGTTGTTGCGGTGATGTCTGTCCAGCCCACATCTGAAAAGCGCATGGTGCTACAGGCTTCACTGTCTGCAGCCTTGGCAGGGGATGTGTAGCTTGCTGCCGGCACAAGAACGACTGAAAGTGCCAGTGCCGAGAGAATGGATTTATAGTTCATTGATTGATACCTCTTTATTATTTGTCTTATCATTGCCTATGGGCAATCATAACGATTTGCGAAAAGCTTGAAAGCCTTTCTTTCATTCATTTGGGTAAGTTGTGAATTAAATGTCGAGCCTGTCATTCAAATGATGAAAGGCGACCCGCTTGTGGCTTGCAATCGCATAAAGTGATGCGCACTAATGGCGTGTCGCAAAATGCGCGGACAATTCATCCACCATGGTCTGAAGTCTCTGAATTGCATCCAGCAACTCCTGCTGGTCAGTCTTGGCATTGTTGGGGCTGAAACTCTCTTTAAGTTCAGAGACTATGTGCGCCATCTCTTCAGCCTTTTCAACTGCAACAGAATTTAGTTTCTTATTGGAAGAACTTTTTTGAATGTTTGAGGCTGTGAGATGGTTATCTTTTGTCATGAATTAACATATAGTTATTTGCAGAGGCCATTACATCACGTCTGGTGGGTTTTGTTTCTAGAGGGTTAATTTTGGTATCAGTTTTGCAAATACAGGGCGTATGTGCTTAAATTTTTGAATTAAATACATGTCATATTTTTAAAATTAAGTACTGATATTATGAGTCCTCGCGCACAAAATGATAATCATGAAAATTCAAACCGCGGATTAAAAGTTGAATTGATAGATAATCCAGTTGTCAGTCTGGCTTCAATCACAACTTCTCTCATTTTATTCATAAGTATCCTGAGTGTCTTTTTACCTTGGATACCAAGATATGCTACGTCTTATTTTGCACCCGAAGCAGCGTATTATTTCGACGATTTTTGTATTGATCAAAATAGCGATCATCTGATTTACAAACCAGGTAAATCCAAAGCTAATTTTTATATCCAAGAATGGGAAAGGCTTTCGAATTACTACAAGAATAATCCAACATGTTCTAACAGCAATTATCATTATTGGCATTCTGGTAATAGTAAATGTGAAGAATTTGAATATTTGTTTCTTGAGGTTGTAACGCTTCCAAATGATAGAAAAACAGAAATATACAAAAAAAAATCAAAAAATGAAGATAAATTATTACACTGTTATAATAAAGATAAGCAATTCAATAAACATAGTTTTGAATACCATGCGGATCAATTTATCAAAAAGCTGAATTCAATTTACACTGGCAGTATAGTACGTCTTACTGATAAAAGAGGCATCCCCGGTAGAAAGCCTCAATACGAACGCCAGTGGTATAATCCGAGTTTTGGAATCTCGCAGGCGTTTGACAAGCGCCAAAATATCAATGCTCAACAAGTGTCATATCTGAGCGGTGGAAAATGTATTCGAATTTCGCGTATTGTAAGCGGTGTAAACAAAGATACAAAAAGATTAGCCCCAGACTTTCCATTCAACATCATGCTGATAGGTAAAGAAATCAGTTGTTCGTGATTTTAATATTGCATACCCCACCCCCTTCCACTATCCTAATCCCATGAACACGCCAAACACACTCCTTACCAACCTTCTGCTCGCACTTAGATGCGATCGTTGGGCTTGTGTGAAATAAGGGCGTCCAGCGGTCGGAACGGTTTTTAACAAACCAAGCTCTTACAAATCTCAAAATTTAGATAGAAATCAATGTGCTTTTTGGACTATAGCTATGTTCAGAATTTGCACATTCAAAAACAAGAAATGACCGCAAAATGACTGTTAAAAATCAAACGCCCATCATGCCGACTGCCGGCGAGAAATACCGTGCCTATGATCAGGTGGATTTGTCTGACCGTACCTGGCCATCGAAGACCATAACCGAGGCACCCATCTGGTGTTCGGTTGATCTGCGCGATGGTAATCAGGCGCTGATTGACCCGATGGGGCAGGACCGCAAGGAGCGCATGTTCAGGCTGTTGCTGGACATGAAGTTCAAGGAAATTGAAATCGGGTTCCCGTCTGCCTCACAAACCGATTTTGACTTTGCCCGCTGGTGCGTGGAGCAGGGGAATGTGCCTGACGATGTGTCGCTTCAGGTGTTGGTGCAATGTCGCCCGGAGTTGATTACGCGCACGTTTGAAAGTCTCGAAGGGGCGAACAAGCCCATCGTGCATTTTTATAATTCAACGTCAGAGCTTCAGCGCCGTGTCGTCTTTGGTCAGGACCGTGCAGGCATCAAGCAGATTGCGGTGGATGCAGCCAAGATGATCCGCGACATGGCAGAAAAAGCTGGCGGCGGTTACCGTTTTGAGTATTCGCCTGAGAGTTTCACCGGAACCGAACTTGAGTTCGCGCTTGAGATTTGTAATGCGGTTGAAGAGGTGATGCAGCCGACACCGGATGACAAGTTGATTTTCAACCTGCCTGCAACCGTGGAGATGTCGACGCCTAACATTCACGC
>CALDZZ010000019.1 GCA_937944075.1 uncultured Rhizobiaceae group bacterium | reverse complement strand
ACTGGAAGTCATTAACGGTATCGTTCCCGAAACCATTGGCGGATCAGCAGACCTCACCGGTTCCAACAATACAAAAACCAGCCAGACTGAAGCCTTTTCTGCATCAGATTATTCCGGCCGCTTTATTCATTACGGCATTCGTGAACACGGGATGGCCGCTGCCATGAACGGAATTGCGCTGCATGGCGGACTGGTTCCTTATTCGGGTGGATTTTTAATCTTTTCAGATTATTGCAGACCTTCCATTCGCCTTGCCGCACTCATGGGCATTCGTACCATTCATGTCTTGACGCATGATTCAATCGGCCTTGGAGAAGACGGGCCAACTCACCAGCCGGTTGAACACATGGCTGCACTGCGTGCAATTCCCAATCTGAATGTGTTCCGCCCGGCCGACACTTGCGAGACTGCAGAATGTTGGCAACTTGCCATGGAAGCAAATTCAACACCAAGCGCAATTGCCTTGACCCGTCAGGGCTTGCCAACAGTCAGAACCGAATTCACGGAAGACAATCTTTGTGCAAAGGGTGCCTACGAACTTTCACCGGCATCTGATGAAGCAGTTGTCACACTATATGCATCAGGCTCGGAAGTAGAGATTGCACTCAACGCCCAGTCAGCCCTTGAAGAGGCCGGATCACCGACACGCGTTGTTTCAGTTCCCTGCTTTGAACTTTTTGAAGCCCAGTCCAGCGATTACCAACAATCAATCATCGGCACTGCACCGGTCAAAGTTGCAATTGAAGCTGCAATTAGACAAGGGTGGGAAAGATTTATTGGTTGTGATGGAGAATTCGTCGGCATGAGCAGCTTCGGTGCCTCAGCGCCAGGTGGCCAACTCTTCGAACACTTTGGCATAACAGCAGACGCTGTTGTTGAAACCGCAACCGCGCTTAAGGCAAAACTTGAAAACGCAGACGCTTAAGATTTGCGTATAACTTGGAGAAAAGAAAATGACTTTAAAAGTCGGCATTAACGGATTTGGTCGTATCGGCCGTAATGTACTGCGTGCAATCATGGAATCGGGTCGTACAGACATACAGGTTGTTGCAATAAACGATCTTGGACCTGTTGAAACAAATGCACACCTGATGCGCCATGATTCAGTACACGGAAAATTCCCGGGCACTGTAACAGTTGACGGTGATACAATCGATGTTGGCCAGGGTCCAATACGCGTAACAGCCATTCGTGACCCAAAGGAACTCCCATGGTCTGATGTTGATATTGCCATGGAATGTACCGGTTTCTTCGCAAGCAAGGAAAAGGCAAGCCAGCACCTTGAAAACGGCTCAAAGCGTGTCTTGATTTCCGCACCCGGCGGTTCAGACATCCCTACAATTGTTTACGGCGTAAACCATGACACACTCAAGAGCGATGATCTGGTAGTTTCAAACGCTTCATGTACAACAAACTGTCTGGCACCTGTAGCCTACGTCCTGAATAATGCGTTCGGCATTGAAAAAGGCTATATGACAACCATTCACTCCTACACTGGCGACCAGCCAACACTGGATACAATGCACTCGGATCTGTACCGCGCACGTGCTGCAGCCATGTCGATGATCCCGACCTCAACCGGTGCCGCCAAAGCGGTTGGCCTTGTGTTGCCAGATCTTGCAGGCAAGCTGGACGGTTCTTCAATCCGCGTACCAACACCAAATGTTTCTGTTGTTGACTTGAAGTTCGTACCAAAGAAAAACGTCACCAAAGAAGAAGTAAACGCTGCCATTAAAGCTGCTGCAGAAGGCGAACTTAAGGGCATTCTGGATTACGTGACACAGCCATTGGTCTCCATGGATTTCAACCACGACCCACACTCTTCAAACTTTGCTGAAGATCAAACAACCGTGCTGGATGGCAATCTTGTTCGCATCCTGACCTGGTACGACAATGAATGGGGTTTCTCAAACCGCATGTCAGACACGGCAGTTGCCATGGGCAAACTTATCTAAGCTGAATACTGATGGACACCATCACAATTTTTCTGGCCATCGCGTTGATCATCATCGCGGTGGCCTTTTTGCTTACATGGCTGTTTCGCAAAAGTATTCACCGCGACAAGAAACTTGAAAAACGGCACGAACGTCATGATGATGAATTGGGCTCAGGCGTTGGAACAGGAATCGGAATTGATAAAGTGGACGGAGAGTATTAGATAAGTTTTATGACTAACTTCGATCTCTTAATGTATTTTTTGCCAGTAGTATTTCTTATTGTGTTTTCCATTATATATCTTTTCTTTGGAGAAAAGAGTAAGTGGCAACAAAGACGCCAAAAAAAGCAATGGCAAGCTGATATTGATCAATCACAAACCGCCAGAATTTCCAATAATAATCCCCCTGGCGGTGCTGGAAGATAATGCCCCTGGAACTCAGACCCAACTGCGAGTGTTGTGACAAGGATTTACCAAACGGTCATCCAGAAGCAATGATATGCACGTATGAGTGCACGTTTTGCAAACCTTGTGTGGATGATATTTTAAGCAACGTCTGCCCAAACTGTGGTGGCGGATTTGTGCCTCGCCCTACCCGTCCATCTACCGAACGGCGTGCAGGCATCAGCGTTCAACACCAACCAGCAAGTGACAAGCGCCGTTATACGAAATATTCAAATGAAGAACTGATTGAGTTTGCCAAAAAAGCAAGAAACATTCCGCCTGAAAAGCGCTAAGTCTTGATCAACAAACTACACACTTGATTACCAAAGCATCATCACCGGTGCTTGATGCCTGAATGACTTGTGCTTGTTGGGCTGAATTAACCCGAGACGCAGAAGCTTTTACTTGAGGCTGGGCTTGGGCAACAGGTGTTTCAACCGGCTTGGGACCAACCTTTGGTTTGGGCTTTTTAATGCTGTTTGGTTCATTAGTGAAAATATCTCTGGTATTGAAATGACTTCTGACATGAGAAGGCACGCCCGGCATTCCGTAAATTCTGGCAAACGCACCTTTCAAGGAAAGGCGGATCATGTTCTTGGCAGCATTTCTTTTGGCTTCGTCATTGTGAAGCGCACCAGCTGAAACATGATAGTAAGTTACCGGCAAATCCCTGAAGACCAGACCGGAAGCCTGTTCGCGCAAGGTCATTGTATATTTGATATATGTCCGATCACCTGAAGCAGCTGATGAACCCGGGTCGCGATAATTAAGATCTGTAACCTCAATCTCAAGTGGGTAGGTTCCACCGGAAGAGGACATCCCCTTGTTGTAAAGCTTGGCAGTGTTTCTGCTGGCATTCCTCATCAGGCTGCGCACGGATTGTGAGCTCTCAATTCCATCTACCATGTTTACAAAAACATCAGAGATATTGAAACTTGCAGGCGCAAAGCTCTTGCCGCTATCAATTTCGCTTTTATTGGCGCAACTGGCAACGGAAACCAGCAAGGCTGTTGTGATGAGTACGGTTCGAATCATAATAAAGGCCCCTGATGCGTCATGACCCAACCATAGAAAACTTATGGTTAACCAACCGTTAAGAAATCACCTCTCGACTTGAGAAGATCGCAACTTCTGGTATGAAACTCTCAGACAAACCCCATTTGAGCAAAAGAGTTATTTCATGGCCAGTTTTAAAACCCTTGATGATGTAGAAGTTGCCGGCAAGCGCGTCATGGTACGCGTAGATTTGAACGTCCCCATGGCAGACTGGAATGTAACTGATGCCACACGCATTCTGCGCATTTTGCCAACCATTGGCGAAATATCGGAAAAAGGTGGCAAGGTTATTCTGCTGGCACATTTCGGCAGACCCAAAGGCAAGGTAAATCCTGAAATGTCCCTGGCCCCCGTTGTCTCAACCCTGTCTGACATGATCGGCAAGCCCGTCTCCTTCTCGACCGATTGCATTGGTCCGATGGCAGAAGCTGCCGTAAACGCGATGCATGACGGCGACATAACCCTTCTTGAAAATACCCGTTTTCATGAAGGTGAAGAGAAAAACGACGATGCCTTTGCTGCCGAACTTGCCAAAAATGGCGATCTTTTTGTCTCTGATGCTTTTTCTGCAAGTCACCGTGCGCACGCCTCTACAGAAGGCCTCGCACGCCACATGGAAGCTGTTGCCGGCCGTACCATGCAGGCAGAACTTGAAGCACTTGAAGCAGGACTTGGCGATCCTGAACGCCCTGTCATTGCAATCGTGGGCGGTGCAAAGGTTTCAACCAAACTGGACCTGCTCGGCAATTTGGTGACCAAGGTTGACCGTCTTGTTATTGGCGGCGGCATGGCCAACACATTTCTGGCAGCACAAGGCGTTGATGTCGGCAAATCTCTTTGTGAGCATGATCTGGGCGATACCGCGCGTGCAATCCTGCAAAAGGCTGAACAGGAAAACTGTGAGATCATTCTGCCGGAAGATGTGGTCGTTGCAGGTGAATTTGCAGCAAATGCAGCCAATATGAATATTGCCGTTACGCAGTGTCCAGCCGACCAAATGATCCTGGATGCAGGTCAAGCCACCGTTCAATACATTATCTCTAAAATCGAGACTTCAAAAACGCTCATCTGGAATGGTCCGCTTGGGGCCTTTGAAATCGAACCCTTCGACATTGCCACAGTTCAGGTCGCGAAAGCTGCTGCAAAGCAAACACGCGATGGAAAGCTTGTATCCGTCGGCGGTGGTGGCGACACGGTTGCAGCCCTCAACCATGCCGATGCATCGAAAGACTTTACCTATGTCTCAACGGCAGGTGGTGCATTTCTTGAGTGGATGGAAGGCAAAGACCTGCCAGGTGTAAGCGTTTTGAAGGCATAAATTCACCCGCGATTAATCAATATGGAATTTTGCGGAAAAAAGCACTGCACAAATTTGTGGTTTAATTGATTATTTGCACTCGACTCATTATGGTGCATGTCACCTCATAAACAATATATTCCAAGGAAGAATCATGAAACCAGGTGTTGTAACGGGCGCGGAATACAGAGAACTTGTAGCAGCTTGCAAGGCTGGAAATTACGCGATGCCAGCGGTCAATATTTCAGGCACAAATACCATTAATGCAGTCATGGAGGCCGCCGCCAAGGCAAAGTCGGATGTCATCATCCAGCTTTCAAATGGCGGTGCTGGGTTTTATGCAGGCAAGGGGCATCCTTCAGCTTCCACTGCAATGGTGATGGGCGCTGTATCAGCAGCACAACACGTCCATCTTCTTGCAGAGCAATATGGCATATGCGTCATTCTTCATACCGACCATGCCAACCGCAAGCTGCTTCCCTGGATTGATGGCCTGATTGAGCAAAATGCAAAATTTCACGCTGCCAATGGCAAGCCTCTTTTCTCAAGTCACATGCTGGATTTGTCCGAAGAGCCACCGGAACAAAACGTTGCCACCTGTGTTGAATATCTTCAAAAACTCGACAAGCTGGATATCAGCCTTGAAATCGAACTGGGTGTCACTGGTGGTGAAGAAGACGGCGTGGGTTCCGATGATCTTTCCGATCAGGAGAAACTTTATACAACACCGGAAGATGTCTGGTATGCCTATCAAAAGCTTCAGGGCCTTGGGCATTTCTCGGTTGCTGCGGCCTTTGGCAATGTGCACGGTGTTTACAAACCCGGCAATGTAACGCTTCAGCCCAAAATTCTAAGAGACTGCCAGTCACATGTTTCCGAAAAACTGGGTAACGGTGAAAACAATCCTTGTGATTTTGTTTTCCATGGTGGCTCGGGTTCTGATGAAGCAGACATAAAGGAAGCAATTGGTTATGGTGTTTTCAAAATGAATATCGATACAGATACACAATTTGCTTTCTCATCTGGCGTATATGCCAACATGAAGCAAAAGCCTGTAGCATTTGAGCATCAGATCGATCCAAAGGACGGAACCCCATACAAATCCTTTTATGACCCGAGAAAGTGCCTGCGCTCGGGCGAGGAAACGATGGTTGAAAGACTTCAGGAGGCTTTTGAAGTTCTTGGAAGCAAGGGCAATTCAATCGCTGGCGCATAAGCCAATCACATCAGAGAAAACTGAAAGGCCCGGCTAAAGTGCTGGGCTTTTTTGTATTCAACCTTCATAGTCACATTCATACATGAACGGAGCAGAAAAATGAAAACCAGTTGCGAATTCTCCCTGATGGAAGCGCTGATTGCCGTCATCTTCTGGGCAATCATTACTGTGATTACATTTGGTATTGGTGCCTTCTTTGCAGTGTATTATTTCTACAAGGCGGTCATCAACAACACCTATCTAATTGATACCCAAGGAAGCAAGGTTGGCCGTTATGAATGCCAGCTCGAGTTTGCGGACATTCTGGTTCACATCCTTGTATGGATTTTCCTGAGCATCATTACATTCGGCATTGCCATGCTGTTTTATTTTTTCACGACCCTCAGGCTATGTCTGAACAAGACAGTTGTGGTTGCGCAATAAATGACATCGGGGAACCCTTCATATGATGTGATTATCCTGGGTGCTGGAGGCGCCGGATTAATGTGTGCTGCAACCGCAGGACAACGTGGACGAAAGGTTCTATTGCTCGATCATGCAGACGCCGCGGGCAAGAAAATCCTGATCTCCGGTGGCGGTCGGTGCAACTTTACCAACACGCGCACGAGCCACAAAAACTATCTCAGTAAAAACCCGCATTTTGCAAAATCCGCACTCGCCAGATACAAACCGGCAGACTTCATCAAGCTGGTCGATCAATATCATATCACATGGCATGAAAAAACACTGGGGCAACTCTTTTGCGATGTATCAGCCAAGCAAATCGTCTCCATGCTTCTGGATGAATGCGAGAAAGGCAAAGTGGATTTAAAACTCAGCAAGGAAATAACATCTGTTTCACATTCCAACGAGTTGTTCACTGTAAAAACCGATAGCGGCGCTTATGAAGCATCTTCACTGGTGATTGCAACCGGTGGCCCTTCAATTCCAAAGATGGGAGCAACAGGCTTTGCCTATAACCTTGCGCGACAGTTCAAGATGAAGGTAGTCGAACCCAAACCCGCCCTTGTTCCATTTACACTGGGCAAGGATGAAGCACTCTTCAAAGAGTTATCCGGAGTTGCAACAGATACGATTGCAAGCTGTGGAAAGACAAGATTTGCAGAAGCAGCCCTCTTCACACACAAGGGATTGTCTGGCCCTGCCATCCTTCAAATTTCATCATACTGGAACCACGGAGACCCCGTTTCCATCAACTTCATGCCTGAACTGAAACAGGGTTGGTTGTCAGAACTCAAGGAGGCTCGTCCCAATATCAAGTTTGAAACCGCAATTGCCCAACACTTGCCAGACAGGCTTGCAGAAGTTTTGTGCGATAAACTGCCGGTAGAAAATCAACGCGATCTGGGAAATTGCAAAAACGCCAACCTGTCGACCAGCGAACAAATGCTTGCAAACTGGAAATTTCACCCCAACGGAACAGAAGGTTTTGCCAAGGCGGAAGTCACCATCGGCGGCATCTCAACAGATGAACTTTCATCCAAAACCATGGAAAGCAAAAAGGTCAAGGGCCTGTACTGTATCGGTGAAGCCGTCGACGTAACAGGATGGTTGGGCGGTTACAACTTCCAATGGGCATGGGCAAGTGGTGTCGTGGCAGGTGAAGTGTTATAATTGGGGAGATAGAGATAAAACTTCAACAACTTTAGACAAATTTTATCTTTTTCCATCGTAATTTTTTTGTCCTTTTCAGGTAAACATCCATCAGGTGGAATGTTTTTAAAAACTGAATTGGGCATACAATGAAACGTCGGGCAGTAGATAATCAGAAAAGTCATATGGTCGTCATCAACACATGGCTTTTCGCCGTGGGTTCTGTTCTGGTCTTCTTCCATTGGTATCAGGGAATAGCATCCAAAAATGTATCTCTTTTACAGGCTGTTTCAGAACTGACCATGAATGACGGGATACTGCTTTCTACGGTTGCCATCATGATAGGTGGATTATTTTATTCAATTATCATCCTTCGCCCTGATGTGGCAAAAAGACAACGTGAAAAAGAGCTTCTTAAGCTTGCAATGGAAGCAACAAAACATACCGATTATACAGATCCGGAAACCGGGCTATACAATCAGAAATATTTTGAAATCACGCTTAAAAGTTATCTGGATGAATTCGACATGACCCAGGAAGTACTGGGTGTTTTCATCGTTGACATTAACAATGATACCTACAGCAGAACCAAAAACATCAAGGAAACTGCAAGTGAAATTCTATCCATGTTTAGGGATTATGACGTAATCGCAAGAACAGGAACCAGAAGATTTGCGATTATAACCCCTCACTTGAATAGCGAGGATGTCAAAATCATTCAGGAACGTTTCACGAAGCAATTGAGAAACAGCCTTCCGGCAGAAGCGAGTTTTACCATTGGTACAACCAGCAATGAGCACCAACAGAACAGTGTTGAAAAACTCATTGCGGCAGCAGAATACAATGCAGAGTTACACAGACGGTTGAAACTTGCGGCATAAACACCAAATCCTGTAGGGCTTTACAGATTGATAATTGGTATTTCAATTTGAAATTTTTATTGACCTTTACGTAAAAGTTATATTACTGCTTTGCCCATGGTGACATCATTTGAAATAATTCTGTCCTGGCTTGCGCTACCGGTTTATGCCTTTCAGGGTATCCGTATTCGAAACCGCACCCTGAGAATGGCACCCCCCGAGCCAATTCCTTTCGCCGAAGTGAAGGGGAAATCAGGTAAAAAGCCAATTCGTCTGCTTATGATTGGCGATAGTTCCGCAGCAGGCGTAGGGGTAAAGGATTTCAAGGACTGTGTCGCTGGACGCCTGCCCTATCTGGTCAGCCAAAAAACAGGATATACGGTTACATGCAGAACCTGCGGCAACAACTCTGCAACAGCTGGTGACTTGCGCGATTTGATTGTTCCTAACCTTACTCAAGAAGAGTATGATTATATCATCATCAACATCGGAACGAACGACGCCAAGAATTTTCACACCAGCCGCAGATTTAAAAAGGAATTTGGCGGATTGCTTTACGCGCTGAATGCCAGATTTCCAACAGCAAAGGTAATCTGGTCAGGCATTATCGATGTTTCAAAAATTCCACTTCTTCCCTCACCGCTTAACAAATTAATGGGCATTCGCGCAGACATATTGCGCCAGCAAGCCAACGAACTCTGCTTTGAACGCGGCGCACTCTTTCCACAAACGAAATGGCGCATCATCACGCAAAATTTTGCTGAAGACGGCTTCCATGCTTCTTCCAGGGGCTATGAAGAATGGGCGGAAGAATTATCCAGCTATATTGCAGATTTGCAGAACCGGTAAACTATCGTTGCAATAGACTCAGAGCCTATTATTTGCTTAGAGTCTCCCCATATTGAAGTACTGTTGAAAAACGGTTTGGAGGAGACTTTCACATGGCATCGAAATACGCGGAAGTATATCAAGGTTGGCAAGACAACCCTGAAGGGTTCTGGGCAGAGGCTGCAAAGGAAATAGACTGGTTCACACCTGCAAGCAAAACCTTTGATGCGAATGAGGGTGTCTATGGAAGATGGTTCACAGGCGCAACCTGCAACACCTGTTACAACTGTGTAGACCGCCATGTCGAGAATGGCCGCGCTGATCAACCTGCCATCATTTATGACAGCCCCATCACCGGAAACAAGAAAACCCTCACATACCGCGACCTGCTGATCGAAACACAAGCATTGGGTAACGTCATGAAATCCAAGGGCGTTGGAAAAGGTGACCGTGTCATTATCTATATGCCCATGGTTCCTGAAGCAGCCATTGCAATGCTTGCATGCGCTCGCATAGGCGCAATTCATTCTGTGGTATTTGGCGGATTTGCAGCAGCCGAACTTGCAACCCGCATAGATGACTCTTCACCAAAATTCATTATTTCAGCTTCTTGTGGCATTGAGCCAAATCGTGTTGTTTCCTACAAGCCCCTGCTCGATGAAGCGATTGAGATTTCCAACAACAAACCGCAAGCCACACTTATACTTCAACGCGAAGAGGAAACCTGCGACCTTCTTGCTGGCCGTGATTTTGACTATAGTGACGAGATGGCAAAGGCACGCGAAGCTGCTGACAGCCTGCCATGCGAGCCGGTTTTAGCAACAGACCCGCTTTATGTGCTCTATACCTCTGGCACGACAGGCCAACCCAAAGGCGTCATCAGAGACAATGGCGGCCACATGGTAGCCTTGAAATGGAGCATGAAAGCCATTTACGACGTTGACCCGGGTGAGGTTTACTGGGCAGCATCTGACGTGGGTTGGGTTGTTGGCCACTCCTATATTGTATATGCGCCCCTGCTACACGGAGCGACGACCATTCTGTTTGAAGGCAAGCCCGTGGGTACACCTGATGCGGGTACCTTCTGGCGTGTCATTGAAGAACACAAGGTTGAAACGCTTTTCACAGCTCCAACAGCATTTCGTGCCATCAAGGGTCAGGACCCTGAAGGCGAATTCATCAAGAAATATGATCTTTCTCATTTTAGAAATCTGTTCCTTGCAGGTGAACGCGCAGACCCCGACACCATTCACTGGGCAGAGCGCATGCTTGGCGTTCCTGTGATTGACCATTGGTGGCAAACAGAGACCGGCTGGACGATTGCAGGCAACCCGATGGGGCTGGGTAAATTGCCAATCAAGTATGGCTCTCCAACGGTACCCATGCCAGGCTATCACATGGAAGTCCTCGACGACGAAGGCAATCCATTGGCTGCAGGAGAACTTGGCAACATTGTTGTCAAAATGCCCTTGCCACCAGGCTGTCTGCCAACCTTGTGGAATGCAGAAGAGCGTTTCAAAAGCGCCTATCTTTCAGAATTTCCTGGTTACTATCAAACGGCAGACGCAGGCTTTATCGATGAAGACGGATATCTTTTCATCATGGCGCGCACCGATGATATCATCAATGTTGCAGGTCACAGGCTTTCCACCGGTGGCATGGAAGAAGTGGTTGCAGCACACAAGGATGTTGCCGAATGCGCTGTAGTCGGCATTGCCGATGAAATGAAAGGACAAAGTCCATGCGGGTTCCTCGTTCTTAATGCTGGCGTGAACCGCGACCATGAGGACATCAAAAAGGAAGTCGTTCAACTGGTCCGCGAAAAAATCGGCCCTGTCGCTGCTTTCAAAAAGGCACTTGTTGTGAAACGACTGCCAAAAACACGCTCCGGCAAGATCCTTCGCTCGACCATGCAAAAAATTGCAGACGGCATGGAATGGAAAATGCCTGCCACAATTGATGATCCCGCTATACTGGACGAGATTAAAGAGGTATTAGAACAACAATCCTGATTTAAATGAGGTTGTTATAATGCCACTTGAAAACAAGATCGCAATCATAACCGGCGGTTCACAAGGCATAGGATATGCCATAGCCGAGCGCTTTCTTCGCGAAAAGGCAAAGGTGATCATCGCTGATATTGATGCCAAGGCAGGCCACAAGGCTGAACAGGCCTTGCGCAAGATTGGCACGGTTTCCTTTGTTCATTGCGATGTTGCTGCACGTCTTGATGTGCATAACCTGATCGCTGGTGCAATCGATGAATACGGTCGTATCGATGTTTTGGTGAACAACGCCGGCATTGTCTCTGGCGGTGATTTTCTGGAAATCACGGAAGAAGAATTTGACAACGTCATGTCCGTTAATCTCAAGGGCTCGTTCCTGTGTTCTCAAGCTGCTGCAAAACACATGGTCGAACACGTGGAAGACGGTGGTGAACCCGGATGCATTATCAATATGTCATCCGTCAATGCAGTCTTCGCAATCGCCAATCAGGTTCCCTACTCGGTCTCAAAAGGTGGGATCAATCAGCTCACCAAGGTTGCATCTCTGTCCCTTGCCAAACACGGCATCCGCGTAAACGCCATCGGCCCCGGCTCCATCATGACCAAAATGCTTGAGAGCGTTGCAAATGATCCCGAAGCGCAGGAGAGGGTTTTGTCACGAACCCCCATGCGGCGCATCGGGGAACCATCTGAAATTGCAAGCATAGCAGTCTTCCTTGCTTCCAGCGATGCAAGCTACGTCACCGGCCAAACCATTTATGCCGATGGCGGAAGACTGGGACTGAATTATACGGTTCCACTCGATGATTAGGGCATATTCCTGGAACGATCTAGGCATGAAACCAAAAAAGGGACACTCATTGTGTCCCTTTTTAATTCCGGGTTGGTGATCAGGCGATTGCAGGAATTAGTGGTCCTTGCTTTCTTCACTCTCATCTTTTTTCTGAAAGTTTGCAAAGACATCGTCCGCGCTGATGGTCTCTTCTTCAACCGGTACAGGCGGTGTTGTGTCCATTGTGAATGTCTGGGTTTCTTCAGCAGGCAGTAGTGTTTCGGAACCTGCCTCACCTTCAACAGACTCTGGTTTGACGGGCGCCCACTTGGCTGCCTTGGTAACCTCTGCATCCAGCGCAATTTGAGTACAAAGACCAAGCGTAACCGGATCCATCGGCTGAAGATTGGCAGAATTCCAATGCGTGCGTTCCTTGATGGCACCAATTGTTGTCTTGGTTGTACCTACCAGACGAATGATTTGCGCATCTTTCAATTCCGGGTGATTGCGTACCAGCCACAAAATTGCATTCGGACGATCCTGACGCTTTGAAAGCGGCGTGTAACGAGGACCTTTTTTCTTGAGTGGCGGCACAATCACCTTGGAAACTTCAACCTTGAGTTTGTGGTTGGGATCTTCCTGGGCTTTTTCGAGTTCGTCACGGCTAAGCTGCCCGGCAGAAATCGGGTCCATGCCCTTGATGCCCTGAGCGCTTTCACCATCAGCAATTGCCTTTACTTCCAATGGGTGCAAGGCACAGAAAGTGGCGATCTGATCAAACGTAAGCGATGTATTATCAACAAGCCAGACTGCAGTTGCCTTGGGCATAAGTGGTGTAGCCATTTTAAAGTCTCCTCAAATTACATTTTTCCCGTTTGCCGTCCCGGGTTTTGGGTGGCTCCCTTTCGGGAAAAGTGAATGTATTGTCATGAAAGTTGCGACCTTATACTCTTTCCATAATGAACTTGCAAACAAATTTGGAAACGCCCCAGGCTTTGCAGGTAAATTACCTTGGATTATACATGGAAATTTTTAAGAGAGCATATCAATGGATGAAGAAGAAAGACAAACCAGGGCATTGCAACGGTATAAAATCGGACAGGACCTCTCGGAATTTTCTGTCGAAGAACTGGAATTGACCTGCAAGGCACTTGAGCAGGAAATGGAGCGCTTGAGAGGTGCAATCGTGGAAAAAAGCAACCATCTGGATGCTGCTGCTTCCCTGTTCAAATCCTGATACTGAAACCGGGACGACATGTATTGGGAAACTTGATTCAATATCGTTAACCTAAAATTAAGGTTTATGGGGCATTAATAGTTTTATCAGATAACTTTCTTCTGATCTTCAGACTGGTCCATATGACCATAATCTGAAACCTCCCTGTTAACTTTTCAGAGCCGTTTTTAACGGCTCTTTTTTTTGCCCTTTTTTTATTCTACTACAAGATTCGATGGCATGAATTTTGCTTCCTGTTGATATTAACCTAGTTAAGACAGGAAGCTTTACGAGAATTCCTTTATGGATTAGGTTAAATTTTAGTTAATTACAGCAGGGATTAGTTGCGTGTCGAATACTGTAAATCTGGCCGAAAAATTTGCCCACTCGGAAAAATTCAAGTTTTTGTTTCAAGACGGCATGTCACTTGTAGAAGAAAGTGCGGCCTATCTTGATGGTAAGGGCCGGGAAAATGCAAAAGGCCTGCCACGTGCATCTGCCATGTTATATGGCTCTGAATCCATGCGCCTCACCACACGGTTGATGCAACTTGCCTCATGGCTTTTATTGCAAAGAGCCGTGAATGAAGGTGAAATGAACCGCGAACAAATCCTCGAAGAGAAGAAGAAAATCAAGCTGAACGATACTCACGACAGCTCTGACAATCCTTCATGGAAAGACCTTCCAGTCGATTTTATCGAATTGGTTACGCGTTCCCTTAGCCTGCAAAACCGCGTAATGAAACTGGACGCAGAATTGTACGGATCCAATCTGGACAAGTCTGAAATGGTGGTTTCAAACCCGGTCAATCAGCAAATTGATCTGCTATCCACCGCATTTGGTGCCATTAAGCAATAAGCAAAGCAAAAGACTTTACCCCAATTTGCCGCCTACCAATCCACTTAGAAACCCTTTCAGAGTAGGCTGCTCATTCGCCTTGAACGGCAATGGACGACAAAGGTCAATGGCGGCAATGCCTATTCTGGTCGCCATGATGCCATTTACCGTGCCCTCACCCACTTTGCGTGACAAGGTTCCGGCCAACCCCTTGCCCAATACTTGCTGAAGAATGGTA
>CALDZZ010000018.1 GCA_937944075.1 uncultured Rhizobiaceae group bacterium | reverse complement strand
ATGTAACTGTCACACGCTTGGGCGAAACCAGCTACATCGTCGTGACCCCTGCAGCAACCGTCCAGCGTGAGTTGCACTGGATGAATAAATACAAGGGCAACTTCAATGTTGTCCTGATGGATATGACATCCGCAGAAGGTGTTTTGGCCGTGATGGGCCCCAATTCTCGCAAATTGCTGGAGAAAGTCGCGCCCAATCATGACTGGACGAATGATAATCACCCGTTTGGGCAGGCGCATAACATCGAACTCGGCATGGGACTGGCACGCGCGCACCGTGTCACTTATGTAGGTGAATTGGGCTGGGAACTCTATATCCCGTCAGACATGGCCGCTCATGCCTTTGAAACCCTTCATGATGCAGGCCAAGACCTAGACCTCAAGCTTTGTGGCATGCACATGATGGATAGCTTGCGCATCGAAAAAGCCTTCCGCCACTTCGGACATGATATTTCAGGCGAGGATCACGTGCTTGAGGCTGGCCTTGGCTTTGCTGTCAAAACCCACAAGGAAAGCTTTGTCGGGCGAGATGCTGTTTTGAAAAAGAAGGAAGAAGGGCTTGAAACCCGCCTTGTACAATTCAAATTGAAAAATCCGGAACCCATGCTTTATCATAATGAGCCGGTAATTCGTGATGGGGAGATTGTTTCCTATGTCACCTCCGCCAACTATGGACACACCCTTGGAGGCGCAATCGGTATGGGCTATATCCCGTCAAAAGGCGAAAAGCCTGCTGACATGCTGGAATCATTTTTCGAAATCGAAATTGCCGGTGAGCGTTTTGAGGCAGAAGCCAGCATGAAACCCATGTATGACCCCAAATCAGAACGTGTGAAGGTCTGATACGACTGGTTCTTATTAATAAGACAACTTCAATAGTAGTATTGATGCAATTTGTAGGGGTACTGTTTACAGGCTTTTGCGAAGCATATTAGCTGTGTTGGTAAGGAAGTACTCTATTCAATCGGTTCCAAATCATGCATGAGAGCAATGATTGCCAGGCTTGCAGTACGTCCCAGGGCTTCCTCACCTTCAAGAACGCGATACAAACGCAAAGTTGAATCGCCCAAAGCCTCGGCAGCTTCTTCTACAGACCAGTTTTTTTCTTGAAGTAGCGTCGCCAGTGAGCAGGTTTGATCATGGTCGATGGATAAAGCAGCCAATTTAAGCATCCTCCCGAATTACATCATTATTTATAGAATGATTATTGAGTAACGCGAAAATAACTTAGCCGTGAATTCAAACACGATTATTCTATTGGATGTATTCCCTCTTTTAAGGCAGAAAGAGCCAGTCGTAACTGGAGCGGTACTGGCTTGTTCTCTTTCTCCATCACCTGGAGCGTTTTTACACTGACACCGACAACAGCAGAGAATCTTCTAAGTGACCAACCTCTCGATTCTCTGAATGCCTTTAAATCCTCACCAGAAAACAATTTTTTCTCCCCAAGGCATGCCACCTGAACCGTATTTCAGGAAAAATCTCCATTGAGGAAGACATATATACACAAAATATGTGCTTTCCAAGCAAACAGAGCAGTCAAAAACAGAATCAAGACGGAAAAAACAAGCCTTCACATGCAAATATTGTTGTAAAAATACCACAACCATAAAATGAAACACTCTATTTCACTCAAATAATTCAATTATCCAAAGCCTGGTGATTGACCTGTTAATCTAAATAAATGTAGTAATTTTACTACTAGCAATTGCTAGTGGAAATAAATTCCAAAACAGGAAAATAATTATGAACATCAAATCTCTTCTACTTGGTTCAGCGGCTGCTATGGTTGTTGTATCAGGTGCACAGGCAGCAGACGCTGTTGTGGTTGAAGCAGAGCCAGTAGAATTTGTTCGCGTTTGTGACGCATACGGTTCAGGCTACTTCTTCATTCCTGGCACTGAAACATGTATCCGTTTTGGCGGCTACGTTCGTACTCAGTACTCAAAACTGACTTCAGAAGGTCAAACATCTGGTGCAGATGTTGAGACAACACAGTGGTCAACACGTATCAACCTTGACGTTGACACACGCAACGAAACAGAGTGGGGCACACTACGCTCTCTTATCCGTTTCCGTTCAAACAACGCTGATGATGACAATCCTGCCACTTCACAATTCGAAATCGACCAGGCTTTCATCACAATCGCTGGCCTACGTGCTGGTATCGGTGGTTCAGTATTCAATGCTAACTTCGCAGCTGGCATGAACCTTGAAGGTGTACCACAGATCTTTGAAGACGGTATCTACGGCTTCTCAAACTCACACGTTCTTGATTACACATACTCAGTAGACGGTTTGTCATTGACAGTTGGTCTTGAAGACAACAGAAACTCTGTTGTTGAGGGTATCTCAACACCACGCGGTCGTGATGCTTCAGACGTATCATTCCTTGCGAAAGCACAATACTCAGCTGACTTCGGTACAGTAGGTATCGTGGGTGAATTCACAGAAGGCGAAGAAGAAGACGTATATAAAGCATACGCTACTTTGGATCTTTCAGAATTCCTTCCAGGTGGTATCCTTGGTGGTTACTACATGTGGCAAAACGATCAAGATCAGCCAGGTGCTGTATCTAACGTTCGCCTAGGTGGCGCAGACAATGCATGGGCTGTTGGTCTTCAGATGAACGTAACAGACAACCTAGAGTTCATCGCTTTCCATAACGAAATCGATAACGGTGGTCGTACATTCGATGAGAGCCTAACAACACTTGCTCTTAACTGGTACCCAGTTTCTGGCCTTAAAGTGTTCGGTGCTTACTCATTCGGTGACACTGTATCTGGTAACGGCGTACTTGTTAACAACGCTCGTGGCCCATTCGCAAACCCAGCTCCTGGCGGTTCATTCATCGCTGGCGAACAAGTTGAGTTTGATCAATTCCTGATTGGCCTACGTCGTAACTTCTAAGTTATGAAACCAAATTACTCATCCCGGTTTTATCCGGGGTGGGTTTTACCCGGACATAATCCAACCCGGGTTTTTCTATAGACTTTAATCTCTATAGGTTACAAAAGTGCCCGTTAGCCTTCTGGCTAGCGGGTATTGTTTTGAAGATTCGCTTTAATTTGCCTGTATTTTCATTAGACCAGAGCTAATTGTTAACAAAATACAGCTTTTGACGCCAAAAATGTTGCATAATTGCTACACTGCAAAAGCTACATGCCCTAACCCGGCTATTTTGGGATAGTTGAAATTGACTTGTTAATCCCTTTCCCGATAGATGAACCTACCTCAGAACAGGGTGGATCCTGTTCATTACGAGGTTTTTGTAACCTATAGGGATAATTATTATGAACATCAAATCTCTTCTACTTGGTTCAGCGGCTGCTATGGTTGCTGTATCAGGTGCACAAGCAGCTGACGCTGTTGTGGTTGAAGCAGAGCCAGTAGAATACGTTCGCGTTTGTGACGCATACGGTTCAGGCTACTTCTTCATTCCTGGCACTGAAACATGTATCCGTTTTGGCGGCTACGTTCGTACTCAGTACTCAAAACTGAACGTTGAAGGCGACGTATCTGGCGCTGAATTCGAAAACACAGCATGGTCTACACGTACACGTCTTGACGTTGACACACGTAACGAAACAGAGTGGGGCACACTTCGCTCTCTAATTCGTTTGCAGTCAAACAACGGCACAGATGATGGCGGTCTTTCAAACTTTGAAGTTGACCAAGCTTTCATCACAATCGCTGGCCTACGTGCTGGTATCGGTGGTTCTTTGTTCAATGCTAACTTCGCAGCTGGCATGAACCTTGAAGGTGTACCGCAGATTTTTGAAGACGGTTTCTACGGCTTCTCAAACTCACACGTTCTTGACTACACATACTCAGTAGACGGTCTGTCTCTTTCTGTTGGTCTTGAAGACAACAGAAACACTGGCTTTGCTGCACGTGGTGGCGACGCATCTGACGTTTCTTTCCTAGCAAAAGTACAATACTCAGCTGACTTCGGTACAGTTGGTGCTGTTGGTGAATTTGCTCCAGGCGACATCAACGATGCTTACAAAGTATACGCTACTCTTGACCTTTCAGAATTCCTTCCAGGTGGTACACTTGGTGGTTTCTACGCATGGCAAGACGAGCTTGACGGCACAAATACATCAAACGGTCGTCTAGGCGGCGCTGACAGTGTATGGGGTGTTGGTCTACAAATGAACCTAACTGATAACCTAGAGTTCATTGCTTACCACAACAACCTTGACGATAACGGTGCTGATGCAGACGTTAACCTTACAACTATCGGCCTTAACTGGTACCCAGTTTCTGGCTTGAAAGTATTTGGTGCATACAGCTTTGGTGATGACGTTGTAGGCGGCCCGATTGTTGGTGGCACTTCTACAACACCTGCTGCTAACGGCTTCATCGCTGGTGAATCAGTAAGCTACGACCAGTTCCTAATCGGCCTACGTCGTAACTTCTAATTCGTTAGAATTTACAAGTTATATAGAAAACCCGGCAATGTTTGTTGTCGGGTTTTTTATTGTCTGTACTGCCTGATAGATTATAAAATTGCCCGTTAGTCTCCGGACTTAGCGGGCAATTTTGTGATTCGTTCGTATTCATCTGTATTTCCATCAATCCAGCGCTAAAGGTTAACGAGATATTAATTTAAACGTCAAAAGCGTTGCAGAATTGATACAGTGCAAGAGCTAGATGGCCAAATTCTCTATTTAAAAACCCATGAAATTGACTTGTTAACCTCTTTTCTCGATAGATGAATCGACCTCAGAACAGGGTGGATCCTGTTCAATGTGAGGTTTTTGTAACCTATAGGGATAACTATCATTATGAACATCAAATCTCTCCTTCTTGGTTCAGCGGCTGCTATGGTTGCTGTATCAAATGCACAGGCAGCAGACGCTGTTGTGGTTGAAGCGGAACCAGTAGAATACGTTCGCGTTTGTGACGCATACGGTTCTGGCTATTTCTTCATTCCTGGCACTGAAACATGTATCCGTTTTGGCGGCTACGTTCGTACTCAGTACGCAAAACTGACAGTAGACAACAACACAGATGCAGCAATCGGTGAGACAGAGCTTACAGCCTGGACCACACGTACACGTCTTGACGTTGACACACGCAACGAAACAGAGTGGGGAACACTTCGCTCTCTAATTCGTTTGCAGTCAAACAATGCAACGGATGATGGCGGCAACTCAAACTTCGAAGTTGACCAGGCTTTCATTACAATTGGTGGTCTGCGTGCCGGTATCGGCGGTTCTTTGTTCAATGCTAACTTCGCAGCTGGCATGAACCTTGAAGGTGTTCCACTACTGTTTGAAGACGGTATCTACGGCTTCTCAAACTCACACGTTCTTGATTACACATACTCAGTAGACGGCCTGTCTCTTTCTGTGGGTATCGAAGACAACAGAAACTCCGGTTTTGCAGCGCGTGGTGGCGACGCATCTGACGTTTCTTTCCTAGCAAAAGTACAATACTCAGCTGACTTCGGTACGATCGGTGCTGTAGGTGAATTCACAGAAGGTGAAGAAAACGACCTGTACAAGGTTTATGCTACTCTTGATCTTTCAGAATTCGTTCCTGGTGGCATACTAGGTGGCTTCTATGCATGGCAAGATGCATTGTCACTGGCTGAGATTGGCGCTGGCGCATCTGGTAACGCACGCATGAGTGCAGTACTTGGAATTCCTGCTGATCAGGTTTGGGGTGTAGGTCTTCAAATGAACCTTACCGATAATCTTGAATTCATTGCATACCACAATGAAATTCAGCACGAGGCAATCGGTGCTCTGGGTGATGAAAGCCTGACAACTATCGGTCTTAACTGGTACCCGGTTTCTGGCCTGAAAGTATTCGGCGCATATAGCTTTGGTGACGCAGTATCAGGCGGCACACTTGCAAACAACTCAGGCGCAGGCGGTTTCGGTAACGGAGCAGCACTTGACCAGCTTGAATATGACCAGTTCCTAATCGGTCTACGTCGTAACTTCTAATTCGTTAGAATTTACAAGTTCTATGGAAAACCCGGCAACGTCTG
This sequence comes from uncultured Rhizobiaceae group bacterium, assembly GCA_937944075.1. GTDB lineage: Bacteria > Pseudomonadota > Alphaproteobacteria > Rhizobiales > Rhizobiaceae > JAALLB01. The sequence continues at coordinate 16,825 of CALDZZ010000018.1, read as the reverse complement.
TTGTCGGGTTTTTTATTGCCTGTAATACTGGTAGACCATGTACGAAAACGCAGACAAAAAAAGCGCTGAAAACTTCTGTCCACAGCGCTTTTTGTCTATGTAAATCAATAGGTTGACTATTAACGTGGAGCCATTCTGATGGCGCCATCAAGTCGTATTGTTTCCCCATTGAGCATTGGGTTTTCACAAATTGAAATAGCCAGCTTTGCGTATTCTTCAGGCGCTCCCAGTCGGGAAGGAAACGGCACCATGGCACCCAGCGCATCCTGCACTTCCTGTGGCATCCCCTTCACCATTGGCGTTCCGAAAATGCCCGGAGCGATCGTCATGATGCGAACCCCATTGCGAGAAAGATCTCTTGCCATCGGCAGGGTCATGCCATGAACCGCCGCCTTGGAAGAACCATAGGCAATCTGACCAATCTGTCCATCAAAGGCTGCAACGGAGGCCGTATTGATGATCACGCCACGTTCGCCATCGTCAGTTACCGGATCCTGCTTGCACATACCGGCAGCAGATTGGCTGGCAACATTAAAAGTCCCGATCAGGTTCACACCAATAATCTTGGCAAAAAGTGCCGCATCATGTGGATTGCCATCGCGGTCTACGGTTTTGGCAGCGGGTGCAATGCCAGCGCAATTAACACAAATGCTTTCCTGACCATGAGCCTTGCGGGCAATCTCAAGCCCTTCTGCAACCGAAGCACTGTCAGAAACATCGACTTTCGCAAAAACCCCACCCAATTCATCAGCGACCCTTTGGCCACCCTCTTCATTGACATCAAAAATGGCAATTTTGACACCGCGTGAAGCCAGCATACGCGCTGTACCCTCACCCAGGCCAGAGCCGCCACCGGTTACAACGGCAGAAATATTATCATTCAATTCCATGTTTATGGCCTTTCAATTGCAATCGCCGTACCTTCACCACCACCAATACATATGGCAGCAAGGCCGCGTTTCTTGTCGTGCGTTTCCAATGCGTTGAGAAGCGTCACGATGATTCTTGCGCCAGAGGCACCAATGGGATGCCCAAGCGCACATGCGCCACCGTGAACGTTTACAACATCACGTTCCAGGCCAAACTCATGCATGAAAGCCATCGGCACAACCGCAAAGGCCTCATTGACCTCCCAAAGATCAACATCATCCTTGGACCAGCCGATTTTTTCCATAAGCTTTTTGGCGGCCGGAACCGGCGCTGTTGTAAACCAGCCAGGCTCATGCGCATGAGAAGCGTGGCCATGAATAATTGCACGAACTTCCAGGCCCTCACGCTTGGCAACGCTCTCGCGCGTCATCACCAGGGCTGCTGCACCATCCGAGATAGAAGAGGCATTGGCTGCAGTAACCGTCCCTCCATCACGCTTGAACGCTGGTTTGAGTTGCGGAATTTTGTCTGGACGCGCGTTTTTTGGCTGTTCATCAGACGTGACTTGAACCTCCCCCTTGCGGGTGGAAAATGAAACCGGTGAAATTTCATTGGCAAATTTGCCATCCGCCTCGGCCTTGTTTGCGTTTTCCAGTGATTTCAGTGCATAGGCATCCTGCATCTCACGGGTAAACTGAAATTTCTCAGCACAATCTTCAGCAAAATGCCCCATCAGTTTGCCTTTGTCATAGGCGTCTTCAAGTCCATCCAGAAACATGTGATCAATCACTTGCCCGTGGCCAAGGCGCGCGCCGCCGCGCATCTTGTCGAGCAGATAAGGAGCATTGGTCATGCTCTCCATGCCACCAGCAACAATAATATCGCCGTTCTCGGCTTTTAGCTGGTCATAGGCAACCATCGCACACTTCATGCCTGAACCACACATCTTGTTGAGCGTTGTTGATGGAACACCCTGATCAAGGCCTGCATGAAAACTTGCCTGGCGCGCAGGCGCTTGCCCCTGCCCTGCCGGCAAAACATTACCCATGATGACTTCATCAACCTTGTCGGCATCAATGCCTGCATCTTCAACAGCGGCCTTGATGGCGGCCCCTCCAAGCTCGGAAGCTGTCAAAGACGAAAACTCGCCCTGAAACCCAGCCATTGGTGTCCGCTTGGCTCCTGCAATTACAATTCTGTCACTCATTGTGGTCTCCTCATCCGGTAATCAGTATTGCCCGGAAATCATTTACATTCGTTCCTGTAGGTCCTGGTATAAACAAGGCGTCGATTTTTTCAAACGCTGTCCATGCATCATTGTTTTGCAGATATGCAATCGGATCGATCCCCGCAAGGCGCATTTTGCCCGCAGTCTCGCCATTCACAAAGGCGCCAGCATTATTCTCGCTTCCATCAATCCCGTCAGTATCAGCGCTCAAAATGTGGATACCGCGTTCTCCGGCAATCTCGATCGCCAGGGAAAGCAGAAATTCCGTATTGCGTCCTCCCTTGCCGTTACCTTTCAGGGTCACGGTTGTTTCCCCACCAGAAAGCAGAAGCACCGGCTTTTTGAAAGGCCTGTCACGCAACGCGATTTCCTTGGCAATAGCAGCCTGGGTGCGAGCGGCCTCGCGCGCTTCCCCTTCAATCGCGTCTGAAAGTATATGAGTTTCAATTCCAGCTTCCATCGCAAGTGTTTGTGCTGCCTCAAGCGATTTGGAAGCAGAGGCAAAAATATGATGCTCAGCACGTTTGAGTTTTTCATCTGTCGGCAAAGGCGCTATGGCAGCATCAGACCGTATATGTGTCATCACCGCATCTGGCAAATTCATCTCATATTGTGAAATGATTGCCAGCGCGTCTTCGCGGCTTCCCTCATCTGCAACTGTGGGGCCAGAGGCAATAAACTGCGGATGATCACCAGGAATGTCAGAGACCAAAAGTGAAACCACTTTTGCAGGAAAGGCCGCCATCGCCAGCCTGCCACCCTTGATGTTTGAAACATGCTTTCGAACAGTATTCATCGCAGATATGGGCGCACCCGATGCAAGCAAGGCTTCATTTACCGCTATTTCATCTGCAAGCGTCAGTCCGGCTGGTGGACTGGGCAAAAGCGCTGAGCCACCACCAGATATAAGGGCTACAACCAGATCATCCTCTGTAAGGCCCGATACTGTATCCATCAACCGCTTCGCAGCCTCAAGCCCCGCTTCATCCGGCACAGGGTGGGCAGCTTCAAGTACTTCGAAATTCTTGCATTCACAGGCATAATCATATCGGGTGACAATCAATCCTTCGAGTGGTGTGCCGCGTTCCTTTTCCCAAGCCTCTTCAAAAGCCTTGCCCATCTGCGAAGAAGCCTTGCCCGCGCCAATAACGATGGTTCGCCCCTTGGGAGCATCTGGCAAATACTGTGTAATGATTTTAGCCGGATCAGCCGCATCCACTGCAGAGTGAAACAGGCTGGTCAGAAAACTGATTGGATCTTCTTTGTAACTCATGGGGTTTGATAAGCTTGCAGGTAAAAGAGGTCAATAAAAACAACACAATTCGGTTTTTACCGATTGCACCATGTCACCCCATACCCTAATGCAGAATATGTATTGAGGAAAGTGTATGGAACGCAAATCAAAAATAGATACAACCGGTGCCACTGCTCTGATTATCTTTATGGCAGTTCTGGGTTTAAACCAGGTTGGCATCAAGCTTGTAAATGAAGGCATGGCGCCCATGTTCCAGGCAGGCCTGCGATCGGTTGCTGCCGGAATTATCATTTTTCTTTATTGCCGCTGGCGCAAAATTCATATTGATTTGCAAAAATCCGTGATGATCCCCGGTATTGCAACCGGACTTTGCTTTGCCTTTGAATTTGCTCTGTTGTTTCAGGCTATTGAATATACAACGGTCGCGCGTAGTTCTGTTTTGTTTTATACCATGCCGTTTTGGGTCGCAGTCGGCGCGCACTTTCTAATTCCCGGTGATCGCTTGACGGGGCTAAAGGTCGTGGGTCTATTGCTTGCCATCATGGGCGTTGCAATCGCACTTCTGGGCGGTGGGCAAGGCACACAGCAAGGAACATCCCTGATAGGGGACCTTATGGCACTCCTTGCAGCCACCATGTGGGCCGGCATTGCACTGATTGCCCGCACAACAAGTTTTTCGACCCTGAAACCGGAAGCGCAATTGTTCTACCAACTCTTCATTTCAGCAATCATTCTGGTGCCCCTCTCGCTGTTTGGTGAGACCTTTCGCGAGCCTACCCCTACGCATTTTCTGATTTTTGCAGCGCAAGTAATTTTCGTTGTCAGCATCGGCTTTGTGGTCTGGTTTTGGGTACTCTCGATTTATCCTGCCTCTGATATGGCAAGCTTCAGCTTTTTGGCTCCTCTTTTTGGGGTTTTCTTCGGCTGGCTATTATTGGGTGAAGAATTGACCTGGAATATTCTGATAGCCCTGCTTTTGGTTGGGATTGGCATCATTCTTGTAAATCGTAAACCCAAAGCGACGTAAAACTTATTTGTCTGCGACTTGGTTTATTTCAAATCCTGTTTCATAATTTTGAAACAAATTGGAGGTGATTATCATGGCAAAGCACGATCTTGCGCAAATCAAATCGGACTATGAGCGTGACGGATATGTATCCGGCATAGAACTGTTGAGCCATGACGAGGCTCTTCATCATCGCAAAAAACTGGAAAATGCCGAAGCAAGCTTTGGAAACATGCATTACAAGTCCAAGGCACACACGATTCTCACATCACCACTTGAATTGGCCACCATGCCCTCAACGCTTGATATTGTCGAGCAGATGATAGGCCCGGATATCATGCTTTATAATGTCACCTACATCATTAAAGAAGCCAACACTCCCTCGCATGTAAGCTGGCATCAGGATTTGACCTTTTGGGGTTTGAGCGATGATGATCAGGTCTCCATGTGGCTGGCGCTTTCACCTGCAACAGCAGAATCAGGCTGTATGCGGATGATCCCGGGCAGCCACAAGCAGGGTGTTCATCACCACGAGACAGGTGAAGATGAAAACAATGTTCTTCTGCAAAGCCAGACCATAAAGGGCGTCGATGAAAGCAAAGCCCTTATGTGTCCACTGCGACCGGGTGAGGCTTCTTTCCATCACGGCTGGACCCTGCATGCCTCAATGCCTAATAATTCAGATGACCGACGCATAGGATTGAACATCCAGTATCTTGCTGCCCACGTGCGCCAGACAAAACACGATATGGACAGCGCCATGCTGGTTCGTGGTAAAGACAATTACAAACATTTTGGAGTTGATATACCGGCAGAAACCGATCTGGACCCGGTTGCCATCCAGCGTCAGGCCGATCTGGAAAAACTGCATGTGGAAACCGCCGGCACGACCTGACTGTAAATCTGGCAAGCTATTTCAAATCAGATTTCGCGAGTGCCTTGATTTCACGTGTTGTGTTGATTTTCTTTTCTCGCACAAAACTCTCATGGTTTTCTTCCACCGTGTCGAGATCATATTTATAATTGACCATCATGCCTGCAGATTGTTTCAACCCTTTTTCAGAAATGTCAGCCATCCAGTTGAAGCGCATCAACGAGGCTCCATTGCCCAGATGAAAACGGCTGACTGCATCAATGGGCATGCCGTCTTCGCGTTTGGCATCGAGGAAATATTTGGCAAGCAACGCCATGAAGGTTTTTTCAAGCGTCTGGTTGGTTTCATCCAGAAAAAAGGTTTCCTCATTTTCCAGGGCCTGCATAACAGCCTGAACAGATTTTACCTCGCTATCACCATATTCCGAAGCGAGCCATTTCCTGAAACCGGGTATCGGCGAAAGCGTCACTGAATTTTTCAGATTGGGAAATTCCTGCGCCAGATCGCTCACTACCTGCTTGATCAAAAAGTTACCGAATGAAACTCCTCTCAATCCTTTTTGACAGTTGGAAATGGAGTAAAAAACAGCAGTATCAATTTCCTCGTCGGCAATGGAAGCACGCGCTTCCGCCAAAAGCCCTGTTACCGAATCCGGCAACCCTTTTGTAAGTGCAACCTCTACGAAAATTAAAGGCTCTTCCGGCATGGCCGGGTGAAAGAATGCAAAACAACGACGATCAGAAGGTTGAATTCTGCGTCGCAAATCATCCCAGTCATTAATCGCATGAACTGCCTCATACTCAATGATCTTTTCAAGAATTTTGGCTGGCGTATTCCAGTCTATCGGACTAAGAACCAAAAATCCGCGATTGAACCATGAGGAAAACAGGTGTTGGAAATCAGCATCAAAGTTCGCCAGGTGCGGTTCTTCCTTGAGAAGGTCAAGCAAGTCTTCTCTCATATGCACCAGCCGGTCCGTTGCACCTGGAGCCTGATTGAGCCTTCGCAAAAGCTCACGATGTCGAGGCTCGCCCTGTTTTGTCAGCTTGGCCAGATTCGCAGAACTTGGGTCTTCCTTATAGGCCGAAGCAGCCTCAACCACTGCATCCGGATTAATCGCAAAATGTTCTGTTACATACCGGAAAAATGATTGCTTGGCATCCGCCTCAAGCGCATCGTATTTTGACAGAACTGTAGCCGCAAGCTTACTGCCGGATACTTCTCCCTTTTCAGAAAAAATAGCCTCACATAATGCCTCTATTGTTCGGGCATCATCACCGGCACGAAACATCCGGCCACGCTCAAAGACATTCGACAAGACAGTTTGCAAGTATGACATTCTGCTCATGCGGACTTTCCTTTAAAATTGAAACCATATGATATGGCTGATAACCCGGCACGAGGAAAACCCCTGCCTGACTTCAAATACATTCTATAAACCACCTACTATATAACACGCCATGGTTTTAGCTTGGTTAAACAGCCAAACTACAGCAAAACTATTGTGCATGTTTTCACGTGCTTACTAATCCAGGATCGGAAGCGCTGTTGTTGCCTTAAGCGTTTTAAGGACAACAGAAGACTGCACATTTTGCACCGCTTCATGCGGCAGCAGGTCCTCATTGATAAATTCGGACAAAGCCTTCAGGTCCTTCATAACAACCTTGATCATGTAATCCGTCGATCCGGTCATCGTGTGCGCTTCAAGCACATTGGGGAGCCTGTTAAACAGAGCCTCAATGCGCGTAGCATTATTGCGGTTATGCGTGGCAAGTGTCACCGAGATCATGCAAATCAGGTCAAAGCCAAGGGCATCACGGTTAATCCGGGCACTATAGCCTTCAATAATCCCCATTTCTTCCAGCCGACTTCGCCTGCGAGAACATTGCGATGCAGACAAGCCGATCTGGTCTCCAATTTCCTGGTTGGTCAACCGCCCATCAAGCTGGAGTTGCGCAAGAATCTTGTAATCAAATCCATCCAGTTCGCTCATAATACTCATTATCGCAAATTATATGCACAATATGTGTATATAATTATCAAAAAAGCGATATTATGCAAGCTCTTTGCATAAGTTTACCGTTATACTGTGCGCAATAATCATGGAGACTTGAAAATGGGTCCTTTTCCACACGACGCGCCTGCTCCCAAAATTTCACCTGAAAATCCTGTTGGAACCAACGGGTTTGAATTCGTGGAATTTGCCCACGAAAAACCGGAAGAACTGGAGCAGTTGTTTGAAAGAATGGGTTATACCCCTGTTGCCCGCCATAAAACGAAAGCCATAACGGTTTGGCGTCAGGGTGATATCAATTACATCATCAATTCGGAACCAGACAGTCACGCAATGAATTTTGTTGAAGAGCATGGCCCTTGCGCTTCCTCAATGGCATGGCGTGTGGAGAATGCGCAACATGCCTTTGAACATGCAGTCAAACTCGGTGCCGAGCCATATCAGGATGATAACAAAACGCTCGACGCGCCGGCAATTGTCGGCATTGGCGGATCCCTTTTGTACTTCATCGAGACTTATGGAGAAAAAGGCTCAGTCTATGACGACGAGTTTGAATGGATTGCAGACAGGAACCCCACGCCCAAGGGGATAGGCTTTTATTACCTTGACCACCTCACTCATAATGTATTTCGCGGTAACATGGACACCTGGTGGCATTTCTATCGCGATCTGTTCGGTTTTACACAAATCCATTTTTTCGACATTGAAGGCAAAATGACCGGACTTGTCAGCCGTGCGATCACCAGCCCTTGTGGTAAAATTCGCATCCCACTCAACGAAAGTACTGATGACAAAAGCCAGATTGAAACCTACCTGCGCAAATACAAGGGCGAAGGCATACAGCACATCGCAGTCGGCACTGAAGAGATTTATGACGCCACGGACAAGCTTGCCGAAAATGGCCTGCATTTCATGCCAGGGCCACCATCAACTTATTACGACATGTCGCAAGAACGCGTGAATGGCCACGAAGAACCAATAGGGCGGATGAAAAAGCACGGCATCCTGATTGATGGTGAAGGCGTCAGGGATACGGTTAATGGAGACCGTTTGACAAAGATTCTCTTGCAGATTTTCTCAAAAACCGTAATAGGCCCGATCTTTTTTGAATTCATCCAGCGCAAGGGGGACGAAGGGTTTGGAGAAGGAAACTTCCGAGCCTTGTTTGAAAGCATAGAAGCTGAACAAATCAAGACCGGAGAATTAAAAGCCGAGCCTGCTCAGTAAATCTCTTAAACAGGCATATTGCCAGACTATTACTTTTTAATCCTGTAAAGCTTGTGGCAAGCGCTACAAGTCTCGGCGAGTATCTTGAAATCAACATCCAGTTCATCACCTTTAGTGGCGATTTCAGCGCTTTGGGAAATACGCTCAGCACTTACTTTCATCTCATCAAAAATGGCATCGAACTCCGTGCGCCTTTCCCAAATAGCAAGAGCAGCCTCACTAGGCTTTTGGCTTGATCCTTCAGGAAACAGTTCAACCAGCTTAACGGCATGGCTGCTGATGATATCAGCAGCCTGTTGAACCTGAACCTTGTTAAAGTCTTCCTGCCCTTTCACAATCTGACCCAATTGCTTCATGGAAAGGGCAACTTCTTTCATCATGTCCATTCTGGCCTTGACGACACCCGTTGCTCCTTGATGGGCATAAACAGCTGTCGAGACAATCGATACCAGCACAATCAAGGGTGCAAAAACCCTGCTTGATACAAAATTCAAGGACTTCATGTTAAACGCCTTTGTTGTCAGTTTCAGGCTTGCAGATGAATATTGAATTTTTTCCTGATTGCTGCATCAGTTGCTGGATCAATAATGACATCTTTCGGCGCATCCAAAATCGCACGTTTTCGCTCAATAGCCTTTTCAATCAGATTGGGCTTACCGATTTCCGCCCACTCCTTGGGCGAAGTACGGTCTGCCAATTCCGGGTAAATATATTCGGTCTGCATGATCGCCAGCGTCTGGTCATGACCAAGATAGTGCCCTGGACCACCCAGACAGACAGATTTCATGGCTTCAAGTGAAACGCTGTCTTCTGATACCTCAATACCCTTAATACATCGTTGAACCTGTCCGAGAAGATCATCGCCCAGAATAAGTGACTCAAGGGAGAAACCAAGCAGCGACGCATGCATGCCGACGCTTTCATAAGCCATGTTCAAACCGCTCAACCCAACAGAAAGGTTGGAAATCGCCTGTTCCCATCCAGCCTGCATGTCAGGCATTTTGGCATCTGCAATTCCTGCTGCCGCACCACCAGGAAGATCATAAAACCGATGCATTTGTGCGCAACCGGCTGAAAGAAGCGCCTGCTCACCAGACCCACCAGACATGGCACCGGTTCGCAAGTCAGAGACAAATGGCCAGGTGCCAAAAATGGCCGGATGTCCTGGCGACATGGCATTTACATAAACCAGCCCGGCCAGACATTCAGCCACAGCCTGAACAATTGCAGTTGCCAAAGGCGCCGGAGCCGTTGCTCCCGCCTGCCCTGCAGATAAAAGTAGCACCGGCATGCCACCACGCACACAGGCTTCCATGACCATACAGGACTCGGTTGCAAACTTCATGGGTGGCACAACAAAGCAATTTGAGTTTGAGAGGAACGGGCGCTCACGCCATTTATCCTCGCCTCCTGCAATCATGTGCAGCATTTCAAAGGCACCATCCATATAGGCGGGATCTGTAAAACTGGTTCCAACGTGCTTTCGGGTGCCGGTACAGGAAGCATAAATCGTGTTCATGTCCATTTCAAAATTATCCACGATATCCCGCGCCACCATCGTACGCTGGAAGAAGTGAACATTATCCAGCTTGTCCACGATACGCGCTGAATCGTGCAAATCCTGAAGGAACGATTCGCGATACTCGTTTTTTTCAACATCCACAATATGAACCGCGGCACCTGCTGTTCCGTAATGAACCTTGCTGCCTGACAAATTCAGATCATGCTTAGGATCACGCCCGTGCAGCGTAATATCACGCGCAGCAACGGCAAGCATGTCTTCAACAAGTGATCTTGGGAAGCGGATACGACCGTCATCACCCAGTATGGCACCGGCTTCTGTCAGGATTTTAATGCCGGACTCTGGCGCCTCACTCAAACCAATCACCTCAAGGGCATCAAGCGCTGCCTCGTGTATGCGTTTGACAGCAGCATCGGTGAGAGGCTTGTATTGACCCCCAACCAGACCCGCATGAACCGGGCGTAATTCCTCAGCCAGTTTTTCAGAGCGCATGGCAACGCGGGCACTTCTCCCACCCGAACGACGACCTCTTACCGGTGCATCAGACATTATAATTCCTCCCAAATCACTTGTCTCATGTTGTAGATGCTACTGCGAACTGGCAATTCATCAAAACGAAATTATTTGCCGCATTCGCGTTTTCTTGATTGTAACCGCCATGCGCTTGTTGCTAAATTGATCTGATGGAAAACAAACAGCCCAACATGATCGATCCCTTTGGCCGCATGGTCGAATACCTGCGCGTATCAGTTACCGACCGGTGTGACTTTCGCTGTGTCTATTGCATGGCGGAAGATATGACTTTCCTGCCCAAAAAAGAACTGCTGACACTGGAGGAACTTGAGCGTCTGTGCACTGTTTTCGTTGAAAAAGGTGTCAGAAAACTGCGTCTTACTGGCGGAGAACCCCTGGTTCGCCGTGGCATCATGGAACTTATTAGAAATCTTGGTAAAATGCTGGATGGTGGTGGCCTCGATGAGCTTACTCTCACTACAAACGGCTCGCAACTTGCCAAATATTCAAAAGAATTGGTCGATGCTGGCGTTAAAAGGGTAAATGTCTCGCTTGATACATTAAATGAAGCAAAATTTGCCGAGATTACCCGCTGGGGAAGATTGCCCCAAGTCATGACAGGTCTTGAAGCTGCAAAAAAGGCAGGCCTTCAAATCAAAATCAATGCAGTCGCGCTCAAAGACGTCAATGAACATGAAATCGAGCACATGATGCAATGGGCACATGGCGAGGGATTTGATTTCACCCTTATAGAAACGATGCCATTGGGCGAAATTGACGAAGACCGAACAGACCAATATCTACCACTTTCCAGGGTCAGGGAAAGATTGGAAGAACATTACTCGCTCTCTGATATTCCCTATAAAACAGGTGGCCCTGCGCGCTATGTCAAGGTGAAGGAGACAGGCGGCCGTCTTGGCTTCATCACGCCAATGACCCATAACTTTTGTGAAAGCTGCAACCGTGTACGGCTGACTTGTACCGGAACCCTCTACATGTGCCTGGGACAGGACGATGCAGCTGATTTGCGCACACCCTTGCGTCAATCAAACGGTAATGTCCTCGTCTCGCAAGCAATTGACGAGGCCATTAGCCGTAAGCCAAAGGGACATGACTTTGTAATTGGAAGAAACTCCGCCCCCTCTGTAACACGCCATATGAGCACAACAGGCGGTTAATCATCTCTGTATACTTTGATTTTACTTTATAAATAATGAATTATATTCATTTTTCGAAATCAATACACTGATTACAAATCACTCAAAACATAACTTGCACTCAAAATGCCTCAATATGTTTGATGGAAAATCAGATGCGATCTTTACTATACCATACTGTATGGTATACTTTTTATTATGCAAAAGCGATACGCTAAGGACGATTGGATAAAACTGGGATTTGAGTTGCTGGCTCAAAAGGGCTCCCAATCTCTGACAATTGAGAAACTTTGCAAGAGTGCTGGCAAGACAAAAGGTTCATTTTATTTTCACTTTCAGACAATTGAAGATTATCTGATCTCATTGGTACAGCAATGGTACAAAACCCATACGCTTGCCATTACCAGTCGCAAAAGCTCAGGTGCTGGGCGTCTGGATTTATTAAACCAATTGGTTGCAAGGCTGGATTTTCCGCTGGAAACAGCCATACGCACACTGGCAGCCAGAAATTCAACGCTACATTCGATCGTCATCAAGGCAGATGAGGAACGAATGGATTGGCTGGCAAGTCTGTATGAAGCGTCCGGCCAATACAGTCACCAACACGCAAAAGCTTTGGCAGCCATAGAAATAGCAGCCTTCACAGGATTTCGACTGATCAAACCCGATATGAAGCCTGAGGAATCCCGGCAGTTTTATAAAGACTTCCTGAAGCTAACCAACAGGGTTTAACCTTCAAGGCGCTCCAACCACCCCTGATAATGGGCAATACGGCCACCAAACCGAAAACGAATCAGGACATCAAATACAAAACGTCCTTCTTCATCGACACTTTCATGGGCAATGCTTTGCGGAAGAAGAAAACCGGGAATTGGCATGACACCAAAAAGACGTGCCCTTGATACTGGAAAATACAATTTTCCATCTTCGCACTTGAGACCAAGCCTGAAGACCAAAGGTCCAAACCGCTCCTGTGCATAGCCTTCCTCATCCACGCCAAGGTGAGAATGAAATATTTTGTCTCCAAACTCCCTTCGCCAAACCTCTGACTTGTCATCAGAAGTAATCGTAACCCTGACGGCTGTATCATCTGCCTCGCTGGGAAACCCAACCAGCCTTGAGGCTATCCTCCCCAGCAGACCGGTAGCACCTTTGACACTGGCCCACCCGGCATAAGTGGCTTCCCCGAAATTCGAGTGCAAGGCACGAACTGGTTCGGGCAAATCAGAAAACGCATCTCCCAGTACAGTTTGAAAAACCGGTATGGCCTTGCAGGAATTCACCTGAGCCTTACCGTCAAATTCTGAAAAAGCCTCATCAAGTTCTTCAAGCGAAACCTCTCCAAGACAGGGCCTTGCCCCCGCTTTGATGGGCTCCCCATCCAGCAGACGATTCAAAAGGATTGATATCGGCAGGGTGGGAATATTGGGGCCATTGCCATCATCCGCAATCAGATCCCACTCCAGACGCTGATAATGATCAGCCTTGTCTTTGCCCAGAACAGAAACCTTCATGCCACCCGCGTCACTACCCATCCATTCAAACCAGCTTGCTGTCCACCGAACGAACCTTGTGAAGGGCTCAAGGGACTTTACAGCGCCCAGCCTGACCAGTCGGCCGCCAAGACCCATCGCATGATGAAACAGCCTGACTTCCAGCCCTGCCTTGCCCTCAACAGTATCTGCCTCATAGCGTTTGGCCAGAAAGCGATTGTCGGGCGTATCGACAAGGGAAGCAAGCCTGGCCTTGATGAATGGCTTGCCCTCCACTTTCAAATCGAAAGATTCTGCTTCAGACCACCCATACACCCGCTCATCCTTACCATTACGATATATAAAGAATGGCTGTCCAATTTGGCCCAGGATGGAACGCATAACAGAGAGGGTTCGCCTTGCCTTGTTACCTGGCACAATGGCCGTTGTAATCTTGCTGACTTTCTTGAGGTCCTTGGTGAGTTCATCTGCAACCGTGGAAGATATAGCGGGCGTGGTACTGGCACCCGATAACACCACAAGATTTTTCTGCTTTGCCAGTGCATCAAGCTCGTATATTCCCTCAACGAACTCCACTGCATCTGCAATATCAAACACATGACTGCCAGCTTCAATGGCTGCCCTGGCAAACTTGTAAGGATCCTCACCATAGGCTTGAAAAGGCCCTGCACAGTCCAGCGTGGCAAAAGGCTTCAAGTCCTCAAAAACCCTCGCAACAGCATCCGGATCATCACGATCCAGGGAGACATATCGCCCGCCATGTTTATCACAAAAGGCTTTCAGCTTTTTTTCATTTCGAGCCGCACAGACAAGATCAACACGTCCTTGCCGCAACAGTCTTGTTGCAAGCAGCTCACCAAACAGCCCTGTTGCACCCAGCAGCAAGACAACCGGTCTTTGCGTGATCTCACTCATTGACAAACCTGTCTCTAGTATCCTTGTCCGGCACCAGACACGTCTCCCGTTTGCCAAACAGTTTGTAGCGATTTCTGGCTATCATGTAATAGGCCCAATCAAGAAACCTGTCGGGCAGAACACCAAACGCTGCCAACGCCTTGTAAGGCCAGCCAAGAATTTTCATGCACTCAAAAAACCCGTGAAGGCGCTCAAAAAGCACTCCATCCAATATTACAAGATTGGTGTCATAATCCTGCGCCTTCAGGCCATAGTGATGATACAGTGCCTCGCCGAATTGCGATTGTGCGGTGGCAAAGGAAAATCGGTTTTGCTTGTCGGCCCTGAGCACAAAAGCAAAGAAGCGGGAGCACAAGACACATTCGCCATCAAAAACAATCAGGTTCTTTCCTTCCAGTTTTTTGTGCAGGTTTATATCCCGGGCTTTATCCATACTCATAACATAGGAACTTTGGGCTGCCATAAAAGCAATTCCGGTGCGACCTATTGTACGCTGTAAAACAAACTAGCGTAGAAGGCCTTTTCGGAAAGCGATTGCGACAGCCTGCTCTCTCGTTCGCGCGCCGAGCTTTCGTTTTACTTCCCGGATATGAAAATTAACCGTGACCGGAGCAATGTTCATTTTCTCGGCAATCCTGTCATTACGATTACCGGCAGAGAGCCATTTGATCACTTCAATCTCGCGTTCTGACAAAAGATTGATATAGCCCGGATTGGGCACCCAGCTGACCGCCTTGCTGTTTGTAATGCTTGTGTCCACCATACGGTTGTTGACCAGCGCAGCAGCCATCAACAAATTCGATCTGTCTTCTTCCAGCATCATGCGAAAATCCCTGTTGCGCATGTCTGAGATGAGGTTGAAGCCGGTAATATACTCACCAAAACTGTTATGAATGGGAATACAGATGGAATTGTCAAAGCCCAAATAGGAAACCTCGTTCAGGATTTTCTCCGAAACCGTTTCCGGCGGGAGGATCAAATCGCTTTCCCCGTGCCTGCTGTAAATGATCGATTGGCTGCTTTTATTGGTATGCAAGGCAAATGGATCATCCATAAAATACTGGTTATCCATATAATGCCCGATCCATGCATCCGGCATATTCGTGTGAAATCCGACGATTTCATTGGTTTCCTTGCTGATCATCCCGTAGACGACATAGTGAAACCCGTATTGTTCGAAAAATTCCAGAGCAATTTCCCAGGCCCGCGCCTGCGAACACCCATTCAAGCCCTGCAACAAGTCCATCACTGAATTGTTCATCACCCAACCCAAATAAAACAAACTATCAAAACTGATAGTTTCAGCCAATAATTCAATCAGTTATACTCTGAAAATAGTGGGGGAATATTTCCGACTATATCAGGCATAATTGTTCGATACTTTTTGCCCCAAAGGATTGAACTTGTATGTCTTTAGGCTTTCTTGCAGTTTTGCAAGAAAGCCTTTTGTTTTTATATCATATTAATGAAAATTGCCAGAATATATATTGGTGATTACATGGGTATTCTACTGAACGTGTATCACAAGATTTCTGGCATGCGGGTGATCACGGTGCTCAAACAGATAAATCCCCTGCCAGGTTCCCAGCGCCAAACGCCCATTCGTTACAGGAATTGAAATAGAGGTTTGCGTCAAGGCAGCCTTGATATGTGCCGGCATATCATCCGGCCCCTCATAGGTATGGGTCAAATAAGCCATGGAAGGATCAGAAGTAGGCGGCACAAGCCGGGCAAAGAAATTCTTCAAGTCCACCTGCACCTCGGGATCAGCATTCTCCTGAATAATCAACGAGCAAGACGTATGCTGAACAAAAACCGTACAAAGCCCACTTGCAACATCACACGAGCGAACAAAGGCCTGAACCTGATCGGTGAATTCATACAAGCCTTGACCGGAGGTCTGGAGGGTGAGGGTTTGGTGGGGCATAGGGTGGCCTTGAAAATGGAGGAATGGCACGACTGTAAAATTACTTGTAGAAGTAAACAAGAATTATGAAAATACCAAACGCCAAACACGCCTTGAGAAGCGCAAAAAATCATTCTCACGCTACAGCCGTCATCCCGGTCGCCATGCGAACCGGGATCCATTGAAGCTATCCATAAGCATGGCAAGCGCATTTTGGCTTGATGGGAGATTTAATCAACGAATGTAAAAGGAAAACTGCACAAGATTTGGCAGGGCATAATAGATCCCGGATTGCATGGCATCCGGGATGACCGACTTAGTTATCCTTTTTATTTTTATCACCTATAATCGCATCTCGAACCTTTTCACCACAAGTCATCAGCAAAACAGCAGAGGTAGCGACTGTCATATTAGCGCCCAAAAAACCCATCATGCCTATAAACGTTGTTGCAGAACCAAGTCTTGTAACCCAATCAACCATTTCAGGCCTATTTGCATTCAACCATCCAGTGAATTCATCAGAGAGCGCCGCTAATTGATTAGCCACATCACTATCGGCAGGAACTAGAAGACCATCTTTGTGATTAGGAATGATATTATTAATCTCAGCAATATCATTTTCAAGTTTTAGCAGAAATTCTCTTTTGCGCTCCCAATCTTTTCTATCCTCTTCATCATTGGGGATATTCCCCAATTCTGCCCTTTCCCTTTCAATACTTTCTAATATTCCAGTGACTTGAACTTTTACCAAGCTCCGATATTGAGAAATTAACTTCTCATCTGGCTTTGATGAACTAGCAGAATAATCTGAACTCTTGTATTGGCTTTTTCGCTCAGAATTACTT
>CALDZZ010000017.1 GCA_937944075.1 uncultured Rhizobiaceae group bacterium | reverse complement strand
CCTTCCAATGATATTTTAGCTAAGGCGCCTTTCTCGCTTGCAGGTTTTATTTGTGGAAACCCGCAAATAAACCTTTCGTACAAACTTCGATATTCATCAAAACTCCACTTATCAAATACGCTTGCAACTAATGAATGTATTGTAATTTTATCCTTAAACAGGTGCCACAAACCAGACTCTTCGGGATCTTGTACAGTTAGCCAGTTATTTTTTCTTTGAACACAAATAATCGGAATATTTGATTCATGAAATCGAATGGCAAATAGCAAGTCTACCATTGTGTAGGGCATAAAGTCTTTGAAGGTCAGGGAAATCAATGAGCTGTGATAGGCTAGAAAACCGCTTCCGGGCAGAGTGACAAGGGCATCTTCTTCAAGAGGCTTGGTGTATCCATAAAGCGTATATTTATCATAATACCAGCTGCTGTCCGGTCTCAGGATCGAACCATGATAGGTGATGGCGGCCTTATTGCCGTAGTTTTTAAGCGCACTTACAGACTTCTGAAAATAGTCTTCCGGAATGTTGTTGTCATCATCCAGTATGAAAATATAGCCCTGATCAATTTCTCCCAGATGTCTGGTTTTGCCGGTCGCATTGAAGTCTTCGCCAAAGGTGGCTGTGATTTTTTGATTATCGGATATGAAATCTGGAATGCTGTCTGCATTGTTCAAGTGGAGATAGATAGCATCAACATGCGGCGTAATTTGCTCAAGTACTTTTTGCAGGCTTTCGAACCTGGCGGGAAACGATGTGATGCAGACTGATATTTTTTCACGCGACGGCTCGTTCTGCGTCAAGGCATTGAGCTGCCTTAAGGGACTTTTTAATTCATCCGGTTTGTTGTGCTGACCTTTTTGCTTGGCTTGTTCGACTTCCAGCTCGCAGCGGCGATTGGCTTCCTGCGCCTGTTTAAACTCCTGATACAGTTCTTCATGATAGGCCTTCAGGAACCCTTCATCCAATTTGGAAGGCGATTGATCGCTATACAATTTATGATGCGCCAATATCGGAAAGGCAAACCCGATACGGCCACAGACTTTATAAGGCTTTGGCAAAGGCTTTACCGCATTCATGTCAGATTCGAAAATGGTTTCGAAACCACATATTTTAATGAAGGCCGTCAGTTGAAGCCAAAGTTCATAGACATGCCGGTTCGCGCTTTGGTGAACGTGTTTTGTATTTTCTTCTGAAAACAAAGTTGCTGGCAGAAGAATACATCCTGGTCTTATCACTGAGCTGGATGATATTTCCACAGAATCGTTGAGCAACGCTTCATGAAAAAAACCGTCATCAAGTTTGCTCCATTGCGCCATTGCGCTTGTTACAACGACATCCGCTTTCAGATGTTGTACCCAACTTGTACCAGGCAAGGTCTTAGCAGGCACGTATAATATATGCTGAATGCTATCATCGCCAGAATGCGCATCTTTGATACAATCATAGAGTTCATGAAAGCTGACGGGTCTATCAGAACTTTGCTTTCCATCCCTGACGGAAACGCTTCTTTTAATGTCAGCCTTATTGAGAGACTTTTGCAAATCCTGATGGCGTGGCTCTTCGGTAATTAATAGCACTGACATAACTATTAGCGACGCAGGCTTTTGGATGCTTCTTTGATGAGTTTGAAGATATTCAAAGGATTTTTGAAGCATGAAAGTATCATTGAGCCAAAACGGTAATAGCCACCTTGCCTGATCTCTTCAATTTGCCTAGTACGCAAATCAATCATTGCCTTGTAAGCCTCAATTAATGTCTGATCATAATTCATGTAATATTAGCATTCAAAATGTTGGCAGTATCAAATGTGATCCCTATCTTCCCATTGGATATACACTCCTTTGCCAAATCAATACAAGACTGGTAAGCCGTTGAGTAAGACATGAATGTCGTTCGTATGTTCGATATGTCTGGTGTCTGGTTGAAACTACTGTCTGGTTGAAACTACCAAAGAGGGGTGAGCATGATTTACGGCGCTATGGCGACCTACCCTGCCCGGTTTGACAATCTGGGGAAAGTCATCGATTCAATTCTGCCCCAACTGGATATGCTTTATGTTTATATCAACGAAAGCGATTTTATCCCTGAATGTCTTTTGCATGACAAAATTACGCCCCTTCTTGGTAAGGATCACGAGGGTGATCTGTCCGCAACGGGCAAGGTTTACCCGTTAAACTATATCAAGGATGGATATTGTTTTACGCTGGATGATGATTTCGTTTTTCCAGCCGATTATATTTCGAGAATGAAGCATGCCATTGACCGGTTTGACAAAAAGGCAATCATGACAGTGCATGGGTCTATCTTTGCGCCAAACGCGGACTGGTATTATGAAAGAAGTATTGTCTACGAAGTCAAACAGGCCCTGGATACCTACAGGTTTGTAAACTTGCCGGGTTCAGCTACACTGGCTTTTCATACATCCACATTGGATATCCAGTATTCGGATTTTCCAAAAACACCCATGGTTGATTTGCAGTTTGCAATCCAGGCGCTGGAACAGCAGGTGCCTATCCTGGCCATACCTCGGGAAGAAAGCTGGCTATCCTTTCTCAATTACAGCGGATTATGGGAAACCAACAAAAACGAAATGACACATCACACCTCTGCAATGTTGAAGCATGGACCCTGGTCCTTTGATCGATTTAGGGCTTTTTACAGAACGTTTGCAAACAGTTTATCTCCAGATTTATTAACGCAACTGGATACAGAAGTTTTGCAATGCCTCGATCATGGTTTTCCGCGGTCTTGGGGCGATACGAAAATTGCTCGTATAACAAAGGCACGTCACAGGGAATTAATTCAGACGCTTAATGATACCCATAAGATAAGCCGGTTTGTAAAAAGAAATTTGCGTGCCCTCAAAAACAAGACACGCAAATAGCTTTTGAACATCAACTTTGACTGTAGACAAAATCAGGTTTTAGAACTTGCCAATCACATTGAGGAAAACGCCTTCATCGTCGAGTGTTACATCAGCAACATCATCAGAGAAGCGGCCAAAATTATAGCCTACTCCGACTTTGAAGTTATCACCGACATGGCGGTAAACCGCTGCAACTGCGCCAAAGTCTGTGGTGTCAATTTCAGGTGTATGCAGAACGCGGCCTTCAAGAAGCAAATCCCAGTTTTTGACAACATGCCAGTCAAATCTCAGTACACCCAAATGCGCAGAGGATTTTACAAAATCGTTTGCTGCCCTGGTGTTTGACACTTCGCCAATCCGGAAACCGTATTTGGCACCGACGCTCCAATACTGATTAATATCATAGATAAAGTCGGCAGACAGAATATGACTTCTTTGTGCAGGACCAAGAATGCTTCCTTCACGTGTTACCTGATCAGCGCCTGGCAGATCATACAGGTAACTGTATTTAAACAAGGCATTGAAACGGTCGTTGTCAATCGGACGGTAAGCATAACCTATGCTTGCCTCAATATAATCACCATCAAGGAAGGCATCCTGGTTGGATTCCGATATGGCTGCATCGATATTCATCAACAAGCGCCAATCTTCATCTTGTCTGTAGACCAGACCTGCACTTAGCAGATAGGTATCGCGATCTAGCCCTCTGGTATCCGAATTTTCAAATCTTGCTTCCCCCTTAAGATGCCAGACAAGTTCATCTTTTCGATTGTAGCCTACGTTTGCAGAGATTGCGAAACGGTCCAGATTTCCGGCAACAGGATCCCTCACATCACCATATTCGATACCACCACCAACGGACCATAGGGCTGATGGCGTATAGGTAACGCCATAGGTTGAAGTCAGCGAACGACTTTGGCCGGTCAGATCATATGAGTTTTCAAGGAAGACACTCCAGAACTCATTGTAGCGGTGGCGTGAGCCTGCAACGATTGAACTGTTATCGCGTGAATTAAGTGGTGTCGAAGTTGTACGTCCGAAATCAGGATCGACACGATAACCAACATAATAATGATCATCAGCTGTTGGGTCATATGTTATACCCGCTTCGCCGCCCCATCCGGATGTTCCCCAGGAAACTTCCCCTTTAAGGCCAACCTTTTCTGATACCCTGACTTCCGCACCGACACCAATTCTGTCATTGCGTTCAATATCACCAGAGCGGTCCACTGTTGCCTGTCCGAAAATCCAGCCTTTTCGATCTTCATCCGGTTGATGGGTCAATCGGGCGGCAACATCTGTACGACGGCCATTTGAATTGGCTACCCCAGGATTTTTTATATCGAAATGCTTTGCCCCAATCGCAAGTTGCCAATGAGGGTCGAGACCGATTTCTACTTCAATGTCAGCTTCCCTGTTGACTTTCCCGGTACCATCGGAAAAATCTTCATAGCCCATGCGATAGCGCAAGGTATCAGAGATTTCCTCTTCGGCATAAACACCCCAGATTTTCTGATCAGTTGTTGTTTCATAATCGAGAGAAGAAAAACCAGCCTCGCGCTTTTCATAATAAGCACCAATCTGGCCACGTCTTTCTGGATGCACATCAGACAAGTCAATATGCAGTTCGCCACGGTATGCTCGAGCCCTTTGACCACTAATGCCTGAAGTGGCTGTATTGTTAATTGTCAAACCACCGTTGATTGAGTTTGAACGCCCAAAACCAGGCCCTCTGCTTTCAGCAATTTCACCTCTAACATAGGATTTTTCACCCAGCTTGATTTCTATATCTGCTTCAAGAATTTGATTGTCGGCAACTCCGGTCTCCTCAACCAGCGCACTAACACCAACTTTTACATTATCATGTATCCAGCCCTGCGCACGTCCGCCATAGGAGTAACCATCAACATCTGAAAGCCCTGGAGTATATTCATATTGCGCAACTAGATTGATCACGTCATCGCCTAATGCACCTTCCCTGACAAGGGCAGTCCCATTGGCTGTGGAAGACAAAGGCTCGTTCAGGATGATAACGCCCTGAATGTAATCAATTTCGTAGTCTTCACCATAACGAAGCACTTTTCTTGAACGGACGATTCCAGAAACCGGATCTCTTATTTCAATCGTAATGGTTTCTGATCCGCGTGTAACATCCTGACGGGTAAGGAAGTAAACCGAACCCCCGGTACCCCGCAAAATGTCACGTTGTGGTAACGTGTCAGGCTGTGCTGCATAAGCTTCAATCTGGGCAACTGGCTCACCGTGAGAGGTGACCTCTTCTGATTTTAAAACAACATTGGCACCATAAAGACCGCGCTCCATACGGGCGAATTCTGTACCGGTTATTTCAGTTTTGAAATTACCCCATAGAGCATGACTTTCGCCTTTTTCCAATCGAATGTAAAACTTGCCCTGAGTGGGTGCATCCTGATGAATAACAGAGTCATCTCCGTAAACCGGATAAAATTCGTCAGGGTCAATCCTGCGCAATACTGAACGTGGATCTTTCTCATCCAAATTTGAGAAAAGGCTGCGAAGCTCTTCTTCTCCTGTATCTGCAGCGGCTGTCAGAATATATTCACCCTTGATTTTACCCTTTAAATAAAATGCAAGCCGCCCTTTGGTATAAGTACTATCGTATTCGCCGGGGGCAGAGACCACCAATGCACTGTCACCCAAACGCTTTCCAATGGTTAGATCGGCAAGACCGACGTAGAACCATTCATCACGCGGAATGTGAATTTCACGATCAAACGAGAGAGCACCATCTTTTGTGCCACTTACATCGACTTCAACCACATGATCACCTGGTGGCAAGATACGCTGTATGACAAACTTGTTTTCATTATCAATTGAAACACGCTCGCCCAATGTGTCTACGGTGTAACCAGGAGGGATGTTGCGTCCAAATACAGTTACAGCCCCGCCATAAACGGGGATGTTTCTTATGTTTGTTCTGTCTTCGCCTTCACCTGCAGAGATCGGTTCTTCCTCAGGTGAAATTTCATGTCTTTCAAATCCGCTGCTTGTGCGTGAGAGCCCAAGGGGAACAGTTTCATCATATCGCCCTGCCTTGTCATAGACACGCAAGACATAAGAATATCTGTCGTCGCCTTCCTGCGGCATAACCCAGGAAGCCTGATTGTTATCTACCAGAAGAACCTGTAGTGGCTTTCCCCTTTTCTCATCCCCTTCCCTGAAAATCCTGATTTCAGAAGTTTCAATCCAGTCAGGGTAATTTGAGGAAGCACGAAATTTTATGGGCTGACCCTGTTGATAGGCATGCCGAAGATCATCCGTTGAAACATTCAACGCAGGCTCAACACCCAGGCCATCAAACTTGACTTGAATATCGACAGACTCAAGGTCAATGTCAGTGACGCGCTGAATGTCGACTTTTTGCTTTGTCGGAGTTGTTACATGCTTTTTTTCAATTGAACTCCCGGCTACCCGCTCTCCATCAACGCTAATGGAAAAACCCGGGCCTTCAATTTCAAAGGGCTCGCTGGCCAGTTCAGTATTGGCGGGTGCGTTCAATACAGATACCTGGCTTGAAACTGCGCTTTCATCCGCATGTGCAGATGGGATTAA
>CALDZZ010000016.1 GCA_937944075.1 uncultured Rhizobiaceae group bacterium | reverse complement strand
AGCTGCCGCCAAGGATGCCGCCAAAGAAGAACCCGGAAGCTATGGTAAGAAAAGATGCGCCGGGGAATGATATGGCAACCAGACTTGCATAAACCAGTATGAACGCCAGGCTTGCAAGAACAAAATTGGCCTCGACGAAATCACCTAGTGCCTGTCTGTTTTCAATGAAGCTGGAAAGACCAAAGTGTTCAAAAACACCCAACCAGTAGCCGATCATCAATAGCGCTGCTATTGCGACTAATGCACCCCATTTCCTGATAGGATTTACAGGTTTTTTCGTGTTGCTGCTCTGCATCTAAAAATCTTTATATTACTGGAATATTAATGTACAAAATATTGAACAAAGGATATCCCGAAAAGTTAAAACAATTACGCCACATTTCGTATCAACTATAATGACTTTTGCGTGTAGTCTCCAAACATGACAATAGCGCAAAAAAACCGAATGAGCCATTTCTGTTTTCTTGACTTGAAACTCTAATACAACTATAAGCCGCCTTAATCATCAGGCATGTGTAAAATAACACAAGCCGATCCTTTCTTCGGAATACAGGTTTTCTCTGGAAAACAGGCGATAAAACAGCCCAAATGCTGAATAATTTATTGGCTTGCCAGATCTTGTATTTCTAAACAGTATTGAGGGTTCGCACCAAAAGCGGATATTTAGATATGAAACGTACATTTCAACCCAGCAACCTTGTTCGCGCTCGCAGACATGGCTTTCGTTCACGCATGGCTACAAAAGGCGGTCGCAACGTAATTGCCGCTCGTCGTGCAAAAGGCCGCAAGAAGCTTTCTGCCTAATCAAGACAACTTCACTTTTCTTTACAAGGGATGCTGGAGCAGGACTTGTCTAGGTACCAGCAAATATCCGGGTTAACTTCCAACAGGGTTCCGACCTTGAAGAAGCGCTCGGATTTTTTGCGTTTAAGGACCGGAAAACGCTACTCTGCAAAAAGTTTTATACTGCAATCCGGCAAGACTGAGCCTTCTGGCAAAAACGATAGCTGCAGCGTTGGATATACGGTTACCAAGAAAACAGGGAATGCAGTTATTCGAAACCGGATCAAGCGTAGACTCCGCGAAGTGGCCAACAAGGTATTACCTGCAAAAGGAACCCATGGCTTTGACTATGTTCTGATTGGAAAACAGCACGCCCTGGTACAAAATTTTACATCTCTTTCAAGGGATTTGGAGCAAGCCCTTGACCACGTTCACAGGAACGGGGCAAAAGGTTCTGGTAATAGTAAACAATCGGCGCATGGCGGCAAACCATCATTCGATCAAAAATAACGATATCTGGTAGGATCATTTCTTATGAACGGCAATAACAGCAATACGTTTCTGGCAATAGGACTTTCCGTTCTTGTTCTGGTCTTGTGGCAAATTTTTTATATTGGCCCGATTGTTGAGGAAGAGCGCAAACAGGCTGAAATTCTTGCTCAACGCGAGGCTGTCCAATCAGGTGAGGTAAAACCTTCAGACAATTCTGCTATTCCGCAAGGAGACGCAAGCACGGCCACTTCAACGCCTGCAACAAATGCAGAAGCGGAAACAGAAGTTGAAGAAAAGCGTTTGGCCATTGAAACAGACCTTTTGATTGGTTCCATAAACCTGCGTGGCGCACGTGTCGACGATCTTCGCCTGAAGCAGTACAGGGTTGAGAATGACGAAAACTCCCCGCTCATCCGCCTTCTTTCACCACGCAACAGCAATAATCCTTATTTTGCCGAATTTGGTTACTTGCGCTCGGACAGCGCAGGTGACGTACCTGGCGCGAATACTGTCTGGGAGACCGATGCTGTGACATTGGGCGCAGGTTCAACCGTGACGCTAAACTGGACGAATGACAACGGTATCCGTTTTGAGCGCGATATCATGCTTGATGACAAATACATGTTCACGGTCACAGATCGCATTGCCAATGCTTCCGGCAATGAAGTTCAACTCACACCCTATGGCCGTATTGCCCGTTTTGGCGAACCTGACACACAAGGCATTTTTGTTTTGCATGAAGGATTGATCGGTCACTTCGGCGACGACGAATATGAAGAGATTGATTACGATGACTTGCGCGAGGACAAGGAACTGTCTCTTGCCAGAACACCACGAGGCTGGCTTGGCATTACAGACAAATACTGGGCAGCGGCTCTCATCCCCGGCAGTTCATTCAAGCCACGCTTCTTTTATGACGACAAGGGTGCTGAACTCTTCCAGACCGATTATGTGGGTGAACTTTCAACTATTGCTGCTGGCGGTAATGTTGAAATCCAGAACAAGCTTTTTGCTGGCGCCAAGGTAACCGAGATTATTGACGGCTATCAGGAAGAGCTGAAAATTCACAACTTTGATCTGATGATCGACTGGGGCTGGTTCTACTTCATTACAAAACCCCTGTTCTGGCTCATCCATTGGCTACATGGCCTTGTTGGCAACTTCGGGGTTGCCATCCTTGGTGCGACAGTCATCATCAAGGCTATTTTCCTGCCGCTTGCAAACATGTCTTATGCCTCCATGGCCAAGATGAAAAAGGTTCAGCCAGAAATGACTGAAATGCGCGAGCGCTATGCTGATGACAAGATGAAACAGCAACAGGAGATGATGGCAATCTACAAACGAGAGAAAATCAACCCGGCAGCCGGTTGTCTTCCCATGCTGGTTCAGATCCCGGTTTTCTTTGCGCTTTACAAGGTTTTGTTCGTAACCATTGAAATGCGCCATGCGCCATTCTTTGGCTGGATACAGGATTTGGCTGCACCAGACCCGACATCGATTTTCAATCTGTTTGGTCTTCTTCCGTTTGAAGTTGGCGGCCTGTTGCTGGTCGGTATCTGGCCAATTATCATGGGTATAACCATGTTCCTGCAATTCCAGATGAACCCTGCCCCACCGGATCCGACCCAAGCCATGATATTCAAGTGGATGCCACTGATATTTACCTTCATGCTCGCTTCATTCCCGGCCGGTCTTGTTATCTATTGGGCCTGGAACAACACTTTAAGTCTGATACAGCAAGGCATTATCATGAAACGCCATGGCGCTGAGATTGCCCTGTTTGACAACATTAAAGACATGTTCAAGCGCAAGCCCAAAGAGTCCTGATAATCATGCTGGACGACAAGCCAAACGAATTCAGTGAAGCCGCTCTTGAAAAAGGGCGGCTTTTGTTTGCCAAGGGATGGGACTTTCTGCTTGGGGTTCCTTCCATGAAGTTCATGCCGCCTGAAGGTCCTTCCGAGATTGCCTTTGCAGGACGTTCGAACGTCGGCAAGTCGTCGTTGATCAATGCGCTTGTAAACCAAAAAGGCTTGGCGCGTACCTCAAACACGCCTGGCCGAACACAGGAACTGAATTATTTCATTCCAAAAGACAGCGGTGAAGTACCCCTTTCTGCAATCGTCGACATGCCGGGCTATGGCTACGCAAAAGCCCCCAAGGCACAAGTAGACGCCTGGACACGCCTGGTCTTTTCATATCTGCGGGGCAGAACGACCTTGCGTCGCGTCTTTGTGTTGATTGATGCCCGTCATGGTATCAAGAAGAACGATGAAGAGGTTTTTCGAATGCTCGACAAGGCTGCCTGTTCCTATCAGATTGTGCTTACCAAAGCTGACAAGATCAAATTGGCTGCGCTTGAAAAAGTGCAGGTTGAAACACTCGCCAGGCTTTCAAAGCACCCTGCCGCCTATCCGGAAGTACTCACCACTTCATCGGAGAAAGGTCAGGGCATGGCAGAGCTGCGGGCAGTGATCGCCTCTGTGTTGTAGCAATGCTTGCTGATTTTTCAGTTTGGGGTTATGAAACCTCCTGAAGTAAAGGCAATATATCATGACCAAAAAAACCGAGTCCGAAGGGCTTCACGAAGCTGAAATCCTTTCCCATGCCCTCCCCTATATGCAGCGCTATGCAGGCAGAACTGTCGTTGTCAAATATGGTGGCAATGCCATGGGCGATGAAACCCTGGGCAAGGCTTTTTGTCGTGACATTGCGCTGCTTAGGCAAGCGGGTGTGCATCCGGTCGTTGTGCATGGAGGGGGGCCGCAAATCGGGTCAATGCTTGAACGCATGAACATCAAGTCTGAATTCAAGGATGGTTTGCGCGTTACTGATCAGGACACAATCGAAATTGTCGAGATGGTTTTGGCAGGCTCCATCAACAAACAGATCGTTGCCAATATCAATGCTGAAGGCGCACGCGCTGTCGGGCTTTGTGGCAAAGACGGCAATATGGTTCTTGTCGAAAAACTGCGCAGAACTTCTGTTGACCCCAATTCAAATATTGAGCGGATTGTTGATCTTGGATTTGTGGGTGAGCCGAAGGAAGTGGATTCCACTGTTCTTGATCTCGTGATTGAAGCAGGTCTCATTCCAGTGGTTGCACCGGTTTGTTTTGGACGTGATGGCAATACCTACAATGTCAATGCAGATACATTTGCAGGCGTTCTGGCAAGTGCACTTGATGCAAAGCGCTTGCTGTTTCTGACGGATGTTGAGGGCGTTCTGGATAGCGACAAGCAACTGATCAAGGAACTTAGCATCAATGAGGCAGAGGCTCTTATTTCCGATGGCACTATTAATGGTGGCATGATCCCGAAGGTGCAGACTTGTATTGATGCTCTTGGTGATGAGGATGAAGGGGTTGAAGGGGTTGTTATCGTCAATGGCAAGAAACCCCATGCCGTTCTGCTTGAGCTTTTCACCGAACATGGTGCAGGCACACTTATCAAGCCCTAAAGCAAAACCAAAAGAATAATTCCTGCCGTAATAAAGAGGCAGCCCAGAATTTCCAGTTTTGTGATTGTCTCCTTGAAGAAGAAGACGGAAGAGGCAAAGGTAAAGAGCATTTCC
>CALDZZ010000015.1 GCA_937944075.1 uncultured Rhizobiaceae group bacterium | reverse complement strand
AGCCACAGCGCCCATGATCATCATGCCTTCAACACCAAGGTTCAAAACCCCGGAGCGTTCGGTTACCAATTCCCCCAAAGCGGCAATCAGGAGTGGCGTTGCAGCAGTAAATACCGTTAGCAAAATAGCTTCAAACAGACCCATGACTTACATCCTTTCCAACAAAGAACCAGGATCTGCCAAAACTGATCTTGTGGTGAATAAGCGTGTCACATCCCAAGACAAAAAAGAGTAACAGTCCCTGAAACACACTCGCAATCTTGTCAGTCATGTTAAGTGAGATTTGCACAGCCTCACCACCAAGATAGGAAAGTGCAAGAACAAGCCCCGCTGCAAAGATGCCCAAGGGATTAAGACGCCCAAGAAAGGCAACAATAATGGCGGTAAATCCATATCCAGGTGAAATAGAGGGGCGTAATTGTTGTATGGCACCGGAGACTTCAGCTATTCCGGCCAATCCGGCGAAGGCGCCAGATAGCAAGAAAACAAAAAGTGTTGTGCGTTTGGGAGAAAAACCGGCAAAACGCCCTGCCCTTGGTGCTTGGCCGATAACCTGAATTTCAAATCCCTTCATGGTCTTTGAAAGCATGAACCAGACGATGATGACACCCAGAATGGCAAACAGAAATCCGTAGTGCGCGCGCCCGGAGGCAAGCATCTCAGGCAAAATCTGCCATTCTGAAAAGCTCACAGACCCAGGAAAGTTAAATCCTTGCGGGTTTCTGTAAGGCCCTCTGACAATCCAGTCCAACAATAGTTCAGCCACATAAACCAACATAAGGGAAGTCAGGATTTCGTTCGTGCCAAATCGGTTCTTCAGATACGCTGGAATGAAAGCCCATGCCATGCCGCCCAGAACACCAAAAATTATCATGAGTGGCAGAATCGAAAAACTGGTGTATTGGGGAAAGAAAACAGGAAGTGTAGCGCCTGCGATACCCCCAATAATGAACTGCCCCTCTGCACCGATATTCCAATTGCCAGAACGAAAACACAGGCTCAGACCCGTTGCAATCAGAATAAGTGGCGCTGCCTTGATGGCTAATTCGTGGAGTGACCAGGTATCCGTGAGCGGTTCGACAAAATAAATATAGAGTGCATTAAGCGGATTATGTCCCATAATCGCAAAAAGCACTCCTCCTACAAAAAGCATGAGGACCAAGGCTATCAAGGGTGAGAAAACCGAGAAAAATGCCGAGGCTTCTCCACGTTTTTCAAGTCGGATGCTGAAATCAGGCTGCATTTTTGTTCTCGCTGTTTTCAACACCCGCCATCAGCAAGCCGATTTCTTCACGTGTAATCGACTGTGCATCGTGGGCTTGTGACAAATGCCCATCAAACATTACTGCAATCTTGTCAGACAGTTCAAATATCTCATCCAGATCCTGTGAAATAATCAGGACAGCAGACCCTGATTTTGCCAGGTTCACCACTGCTTGACGAATATAAGAAGCAGCACCAGCATCCACGCCCCAGGTCGGTTGATTGATCACCAGGATGGATGGTTGTCTATCCAGTTCTCGCCCTATGATAAATTTTTGAAGGTTACCACCTGAAAGAGACGTTGATCTCGGGTTTACCTCCGCCTTTCTAACGTCCATGACATCACAAACACGTTTTGTAGCTTTATCAACCATGTCGCGCCAGATCATTCCGATTTTACCAAGTTTTTTGAAAGCAACAGCATCAGATTGATGTCTCGCCAACAGCATGTTGTCACTCAGGGTAAAATCAGAAACGGCCCCATGTCCAAGCCGTTCTTCGGGTATGAAGGCAGCCCCCATTTGCCTGCGTTCGTTGATGGATAGTTTGCCAACCCGTTTGGATCGAATTTCAATATTTTCAGCTTTTATTGCGGAGGTTTCACCAGAAATGGCGTCGAATAATTCCGATTGACCATTACCGGCTATACCGGCAACGCCTAAAATCTCACCAGCTCTGACACTTAGATTGATATCCTTGAGCGGTATGGAAAATGGCGTTGCTGCAGATTGGGAAAGTGAACTCACTTTTAGAAGAACCTGATTATCAGATTTCGTAATTTCTTTTTCAACCAAGTTGACATCACTGCCGACCATCATGCGTGCTATGCTGGCAGCTGTTTCTGCTGCAGGTTCACAGGTGGCAATGACTTTCCCAAACCTGAGGATGGTTGCACGATCACAAAGGCGCCTCACCTCTTCCAGACGATGCGAAATAAACAAAATCGAACGACCTTCCTTTTTCAGGATATCCAATGTCTCAAAAAGGCTTTCAGCTTCCTGGGGGGTCAGGACCGATGTAGGTTCATCAAGGATTATCAAATCAGGATTTTGCATTAGACAACGAACAATCTCAACGCGCTGTCGTTCCCCGACTGACAAGTCACCTACCAGGGCATCCGGATTGAGCGGCAAACCATATCGTTTGGAAAGTCTGGTCGCACGCTGTGTAATTTCTTCAATCGTATGTTCAGAGGAAAGGGATAATGCAATATTCTCTGAAACGCTAAGCGCCTCAAACAATGAAAAATGCTGAAAGACCATTCCAATACCAAGTTTTCTCGCATTAGATGGTGTGGGAGTCTCTACTGCTTTTTCATTCCAGAATATGTCACCGGATGTCGGCTGCAAGGAACCATAAAGGATTTTAACAAGGGTAGACTTGCCAGCACCATTTTCACCAAGCAGCGCATGAATTTCACCAGGCTTTATATTGAAATCAATATCCTGGTTCGCAGCAAAATCACCATAGTATTTGGTAAGTTTGCTGACACGAAGCATATCCGGTTGATCTGTATTTTCAGCGCTCAGTTTCATCAATGCAGTAAATACATAAAAACCCGGCGAATCCAGATACCATCAGGCTTTTTCACAAGGAAAACTATTTCAGCTTTCCGACCATCTGCAAGACAAATCCGATGCAAAAAAGATAGATGCTGGAAATCAAAAACACAGCATCGATGAGGATCGGATTATCAAGGTTATAATAAACCGCAGAAAGCCCGGTTATACCCCAGAGAAAAAACACAGCAAGGCTGATTTTTCGCAATGGCTTTACTCTTACCGGATGAATGAAAGTTACAGGAACAAACGTCATGATTGCAGTAAATATGATGAATACCAGTGAAAACGTGGGCGAAGGAGAAACCACAAACAGGGCAAATACCACCATATTCCAGCAGACAGGAAATCCCTTGAAACCATAATCCTCGGTTTTCATACGGGTGTCAGCATAATATATCGCACTCGTGATGACGATGACGGCAGCGGCGGTAAAGGAGGTAAACTTGCTTAAAAGCTCTTCTTTTCTGCCAAGCGCATCGGTGTGATCCAGTAGTCCGCTTTGATACAGGATGAAAGCCGGTATCATTACAAATGTGGCGTAATCAATCACATTATCCAGCGTATCTCCAGACCAGTGTGGCCACCATTTTTTCACTTCAAGCTTTCGTGCCAGAGGGCCGTCAACACCATCAACAATTAATGCCATGCCCAGCCAGAAGAAGGCTTTTTGGAAATCCTGCTCTGCGGCCGCGACGATGGAAAGAAAGGCCAGGAATGCACCGGATGCTGTAAGAATATGTATTGAAAAAGCCCAAAGTGCTGAGCGAGAAAAGCCGAACATCCAAATACCCTTATGATTGAACACATTTTAAATAGCACCCATGCGTTACTCTGTCATCTTTGACATGTGGACTAAAACAACAATATATCAGCTATCGAATGACAAAAACTGTGAAGAACATGTCGGATAAAACGATCAATACGGATATATGCATCATTGGTGGCGGTCTTGTGGGAAAGACTGCGGCTTTAAAACTTGCAATTAGCGGCTACAAGGTCGTGCTTTGCGCTCCCAAAGTTGCCAGCAAGGATCAGCGCACAACAGCTTTTTTAATGCAAACAGTAACGTTCTTTGAAGAGCTTGGCATCTGGAACAAGATGAAGGAAATGGCCTTTCCGTTAAAGACCATGCGCATTGTGGATGGCACCAATAGACTAATTCGCTCGCCGCAGACAGAATTCAAATCCAGCGAAATTGATCTGGAAGCTTTTGGCTATAATCTGCGCAATGCGGATTGCCTTGAATTACTTGAAGCAAAACTGAATGACCATCCGGATATAACAATTCTGGATGCGACAGTATCTGAAATCATGTCTGTTGAGGATCATGAGCATGTTCATGCGACGGCAGGTAAAAACAATTTAAGGATTATTGCGGGATTTGTAGTTGGAGCAGATGGTAGAAACTCCATTGTCAGACAATGCAAATTCGTAGAGGCTCGTGAATGGGAGTACCCACAAACTGCAATCGTCGTGGATTTTGAGCATGAACGCAGCACCAATTTTGTAAGTACCGAGTTCCATACAGAGTCAGGTCCTTTTACCATCGTACCCCACTCCGATCACAAGGCAGGACTGGTCTGGATGGAAACACCGGAAAAAGTGGCTGAACTTAAGGATCTTTCCAATGAAGAATTTGCGAAGGTAATGGAAGAGAAAATGCAATCGTTTCTTGGAAAAATAACCCTGCTTACCGCACCGAAGACTTTTCCAATCAAGGGTCTGGTAGCAAAACAATTTGGCGATAAAAACTGGGCCTTGATTGGTGAATCAGCGCATGTCTTTCCCCCCATTGGCGCTCAAGGGTTCAATTTGGGCATAAGGGATATTGAAGCATTGCAAGAGTGTTTGTCCCGGTATACCAACCTGGAAAATCGTGGCGAAAAATACAATAACGCTCGCAAGAACGATATCAACACCAGAACCTATGGCGTGGATCTACTCAACAAAAGCTTGTTGTCTGATTTTATACCAGTTCAGATTATGCGTGGTTTGGGGTTGCACATACTCGGGTCAGTTGCACCACTTAGGAAGCAGGTGATGAAACTTGGTATATCTCCGAAACTGTAAGTTAGTATAATTTGCGTGTTGATATTTCGTAGCGTATCAATAAGATTGTTCTTGAATTGAAAATATGAGTGAGACGATGATCAAGGCAGCCAAATATCATATTGGACAAGTTGTAAGACACAGGGTCTATCCGTTCCGCGGTGTCATATTTGATGTTGATCCGGAATTTGACAATAGTGAGGAATGGTATGCATCCATCCCGGCTGATATCAGACCTTCCAAAAACCAACCTTTTTACCATCTGTTCGCACAAAATGACGAAACAGAATATGTAGCATATGTTTCTGAACAAAACCTGCTTGAAGATGCATCCAGCGAACCTTTAAGACATCCGGAAATAGACGAAGTCTTTGTTCAAAAACCGGATGGAAGCTATAAGCCCAAAGAAATATATCATCACTGATTGGCATAAAAAAAGAGGCAAAATATTTTGCCTCTTTTTTTATCATTAATCCAGTGTTTTACTGATTTTGGGATTGTAGCTTTTGCTCTAGTTGTTTTCTCAAAATTTCTTCACGAGATTCATTGCTTTCCTGTTCAACAGGTGGACCATCATAGGCTGCAGTAAACCCTTTGAGTGTCACAGGAACCTTGTTTGGTTTGCTCTGGAAATTAAGTGAAGTAACTTCAAGCGAACCACCAGCCTTGAAAATACTGACCAGCTGATCATTAAGTACAGCTTCTGCTGCACAAACATTGGGTCTGCAGTAAGCGTAGGGTATATTAACCGCACGTTTGCCATCCACCTGAACTTGTATTCCTGGCGGTAGCGAACGACCCGTAGGCACAAGCACACGAAACACTTTCCGCTTTACTTCGCCACTGACCTCAATCAAGTTCAACGAAGTGATCAGCTGATTACCCTCATTGGTGAGAACACGGAATTGAACATTACAGACCTTGCTGTTTTCAACATCATTGCAAACCTTGAACCAGCCGGTAGCTTTCAAGTTTCCTCTTTGCTGAGCATGGGCAGTCTGGACTAGCAATCCATCGCCTGCGACCGCAATGAGTGCTGTTTTCATAAATGATTTCATTGTGAATTTTTCTCTTTGTGATTCCTGCATGAGATTACTGTGCTGCCCCCTGCTCTTTGGCGGCATCCAGTGCTTTTTGCAACTCGCTTTGAGCGCTTTCAGCTTTTTGCTTTAATTGTTCTTCAAGTGCCTTCTGGCGCGCCACAAGATCAGCCTGTTTGATCGGCGCACCTTCATAAGCTGCACCAAACCCGTTTAGAGAAATATTGATTGGATTGGCCTTACCCTGAAAATTGGTGGAAGTAACTTCCATGGTAGAACCTGACTTCAAAACCTCTACCAACTTATCGTCAAGATCAACTTCAGCAGCACAAATTCGTGGCGTACAGAATGTCATCGGAATGACAGTAGGCTTTTTGTCATCGACCTTCATCGAGACACCTGGAGGGATCAATCTGTCAGTCGGCACAGTCACCTGAAATACCCGCCTGTTAACAGCTCCCTTGATGTCAGCCAGATTTATGGAAGTTATCACCTGACCTGTTGAGGCTACTGCCTGATATTGCGTATTACAAATCTTGGTATCGCCCTGATCATTACAGGCCTTGTACCAGCCGTTGGATGTTGCGTCCTGAGCAATGGAAGGAGAACTTGATAGCAAAATACCACCAATCAATCCGGTTACAGTGATTTGAATAATATTTTTCATTAAACGCCCTTTGCGTTTGTTAGCAGATAATCTTGTTTACTTCTCACATGAGAATTACGCCTAAAATTAGACAGGTAAAAGCTGTTCAACTTTCAACAATGGAAATAAACGCAAAAAGATCAAAATACTAGAGCCAGACGCCTATTTTATCGGCAAGGATAAAAGCTTGTGCTAAATATAGTCCATGAAGATTCGCTCCTTACTCATCGCATTTGTAACGCACATGGGCCTTAGCCTGCTGGCACTATTGGTGTTTTTGATTTCTCCAGTCATTCAGGCAACCGCAGAACCGGCACATGGAATCGCCATGCATGGCAAGCCTGCGCTTCCTGAAGACTTCAAGCATATGCCCTATGTCAATCCGGACGCTCCCAAAGGCGGCAGGATAGTTCATGGTGTCATGGGCACATTTGATTCTGTTAATCCGTTTATTCTCAAAAGCTTCAGGACCAATGCAAGAGGCAGCCATGACCCGATATTGGGTCATCTGGTGTTTGAATCCCTCATGTTCAGATCACGTGACGAGCCTTTTACAATGTATGGGCTGATAGCTGAAAAAGTTGAATGGCCGGATGATCGAAAATGGATTGAGTTTACGCTTAACCCCAAGGCCAAATGGTCGGATGGCAAGCCGATTACAGTTGAAGATGTCATTTTTACCTTTAACCTTTTGGCCGAAAAAGGTCTGCCCAGATACGCCTCACGCGCCAAAAAGGTTGCAAAGGTTGAAAAGACTGGAGAACGCAAGGTTCGTTTTACATTCAACGAGCTTGCGGATCGTGAATTCCCCATGATCATTGCCCTGACCGTTGTCTTGCCAAAACATGCAATTGATCCCGATACCTTTGATGAATCCACCCTGGAACCCATGATCGGCAGTGGCCCTTACATGATGGACAAAATCAATCCCGGCAAATTCATTACCTACAAGCGCAACCCAAATTATTGGGCAAAGGATTTGCCCTCACGTGTCGGGTTTTCAAATTTTGATGAGGTAAAGATCGAATATTACCGCACACAGACCGGTCTCTTTGAAGCTTTCAAAAAAGGACTGTTTGATGTTTACCCCGAAAATGATCCATCGTCATGGGAAAGAAATTTCGACTTCCCTGCGGTAGCCAGTGGTGACATTACAAAAGCAGAATTCCAGTCCGGCAATGCCAACAAAATGTTTGCCTTTGTATTCAATACCCGCAAGCCTGTCTTCAAAAACAGGAAAGTTCGCGAAGCGCTTATTCAATTGTTTGATTTTGAATGGGTCAACAAGAACCTGTTTTTTGGCGCCTATCAACGAACTGCAAGTTTCTGGCATGGTTCAAACCTGTCATCTTTTGGGATACCTGCTAGCGAGGCTGAAAAGAAGCTCCTTGGAAAATATATCGATCAGGTCAAGCCAGATGTTCTCAGCGGCAGCTACAAACCACCCGTCAGCAACGGCAGCGGCCGGGACAGGAAACTGCTGCGCAAGGCCGGTAATCTATTGAAACAAGCCGGATATGTAATGCGCGATGGCAAGCTGTATGGTGAGGATGGCACGCCCATGGCGTTTGAAATCCTGACGCGTGGCCAAAGGCAGGAAAAACTGGCTGTCATATATCGCCGTTCTCTTGAAAAACTGGGTATCTCTGTGACCATCAGAAATGTTGATGATGCACAATATCAGCGACGCACAAAGAAATTTGATTATGACATGGTACTCCAGACCTATACGGCATCCCTTTCTCCTGGCATTGAGCAACTTGGGCGTTGGGGCAGCATCTCGACAGACCTTGAAGGCAGTTTCAATTATGCTGGGGCAAACGACCCTGCCCTTGATTACCTGATAGACAAAATTCTGCAGGCTCGTGAACGGGAAGATTTTGTAACAGCCGTGCGTGCCTATGACAGGATGTTAATTTCCGGTGATTATCTTGGTCCGCTATATCATCTGGACCAACAATGGGTTGCGCACAGAAGCTATATAAAGCCGCCCGAAAATACATCTCTATATGGCTACAGGCTGGAAACATGGTGGGATACAAGAGCTGAATAACAATATCAGCCCAC
>CALDZZ010000014.1 GCA_937944075.1 uncultured Rhizobiaceae group bacterium | reverse complement strand
CTGCCCGTGACCGCATAAAAACGTGACATCATCACCAAGCGGCAAAAGCTTCGTCTTGATGGACCTGATCAGGTCCTCATGATTGCCACCCGGCAAGTCCGTGCGGCCAACAGAGCCTGAAAACAACACATCACCGACGTGGGCAAAGTTGAGTTCTTCCGAGTGAAAAACAACATGCCCCGGCGCATGCCCCGGGCAATGCAAAACATCAAACTCGAAGCCTGCAATCTCGACCGTATCACCTTCTTCCAGCCACTGGTCGGGGCTTACATTCCTGAACGTGCCAGGCATGTTGTACTGGGCAGCCACCGTCTCCACCGCCTCGCACAAGGGCTTGTCATCAATATGGGGGCCGATGATACTGACGTCGTAGATCTGCTTGATTTCCATGGCGCCACCCACATGGTCCAGATGGCCATGGGTCAGCAGAATGGTCTGGACCTCCATGCCGATTTCATTCACGGCCTCCTGGATGCGGTCAATGTCCCCGCCCGGATCAATGATCACGCCACGCTTCGTATCCTCATCCCACATGAGCGTGCAATTCTGTTCAAACGGCGTGACGGGAACGATGGCAATATTGAGTTTGGACATGGAAAGACTTTCAACAGTAGACAGCATTGCACAAGACATACAAAAAGGGCGGCTGCCAAGCAACCGCCCTTGTATCAATTCGGATGAGTGAAAATTACTCGCCCTTGTTGCCGCCTAGTAGCATGCCTGCAATACCGGTCAGCGCACCACCGCCAACAGCACCGCCGCCAACCTGGCCAAGTAGGCTGCCAATGTCCATGCCGCCTACAGCAGCACCGGCATCACCAGTTGCTGCACCTGCAGCGCCACCGATAAGTGAACCCAATGCAGAACCACCAGCAATACCGCCAATGCCGCCAGCCAGTAGCTTAGGCAACATGCCCATAGCAGCCTGCTTCAACATTCCGCCAGCAACACCGCCGCCTACCATGCCAGATACAGCTTGAATGATTAGAGGTAAAATAGCTTCCATAATATATATGCTCCCAATATGACTCTTGTTACGAGCCTTAGTTTATGACAACCCCTGTCATGTTTTGGACATCCCAATAACATCCGCAGCTAAACTAACGCGAACTTACCCAAAGGTAAACCTTTATGAACAAAATCTTAAAGTTTATGGTTAATAACTATTTAATAGAATTTTCTCTCAAATAGCGGCCAAAACCTTGCAAATAGCATGACGAACGGCTGTCTTATGAAAATTTATACCGTATGAGCGCGAACAGCCTTGTCATAATCTTCCATCAAGGTTTTGCATATTTCACCGGGTGTGAATGAATATTCACCAATTTCAGATACCGGCGTTACTTCGGCCGCTGTACCTGTCAGGAAGCACTCGGAGAAGTCTGCCATTTCCTCAGGCATGATCACTCGTTCAACAATCTCGATCTGTCTGGCCTTGGCCAAATCCACGACGGTCTGTCTTGTGATACCATTGAGAAAACAATCCGGAACAGGCGTATGAATAACACCATCCTTGATAAAGAAAATGTTCGCTCCGGTAGCCTCTGCTACCTGCCCCCTGTAATCCAGCATCAAGGCGTCCGCATATCCCTTTGCTTCAGCCTCATGTTTGGAGAGGGTGCAAATCATGTAAAGGCCGGCCGCCTTGGCAAAACAGGGTATGGTAGCCGGATCCGGCCTGCACCATTTTGCACGGTCAAGTCTGATACCCTTGAGGCGCTCTTCAGGCGCGAAATAACTTGGCCAGTCCCAAACAGCGATCGCAACATTGATCCGGTTGGATTGGGCAGAAACCCCCATCATTTCACTACCCCGCCAGACAACAGGGCGAATATAGGCGTTTTCCAGACCCTGCTTTTCAAGTGTATCAACACAAGCCTGATTGATTTCCTCAATCGTATAGGGAATTTCCATGCCAAGTGTTTCGGCAGAATAAAAAAGGCGCTCGGTATGCTCCTGAAGTTTGAAGATTTGCCCTTCATAAGCACGTTCGCCTTCAAACACGCTGCTTGCATAGTGTAGCCCGTGAGTCAGCACATGCACCTTGGCGTTTTCCCATGGCACCAACTCGCCGTTATACCATATGTGCCCACTCATCTGATCATAGGGAACGCCTGCCATTTTTCTCTCCACGCAACAAAATTAAGGTAAAACACACAAAAACAGCCAAGACTTCCTGCATTATGTATGAAAAACCGTATGAGCAAAACAAAACTATGTCAACACTGCTGACATAGTTTTAATTCTGTGTATAAGTATAAACATGACCGAAGAAACCAAAGAACTGGCAAAAAGACCAATCTCAACGGATGATATTCCCGATCTGAACACGATCGAGCTTTTGTTTTTTGCCTACCGTGATTTTATTTCTGACCCGGACCGAATGCTACAAAATCTTGGCTTTGGCAGGGCGCATCACAGAACACTCTATTTTGTCAGTCGAAGCCCCGGAATGACAGTTGCGGAACTGCTGGTTATTCTGAAAATCACAAAGCAAAGTCTGGCAAGGGTTTTACGTCAGCTCATTGATTCTGACTACATAATACAAAGCGAAGGCGAAAATGATCGTCGTAAACGGCTTCTGTTTGCAACCGAAAAAGGCAGGGCGCTCATTCTTGCACTCTCAAAGCCACAGTCAGAACGCATCAACCGGGCCATGAGCAGGCTGGATGAAAACGGCAGGGAAACGGTTACTGAATTTTTGAATGCCATGATTGAACCCAAAAAAATAAGGCATAGAAGATCCTGACAGAGCTTGTGATTGATCAGCATCGTGCCATTACAAAACCATTTGTTGCATTCATACATATTAGTTGATTTGTGAAACCCTCCTATTGTCGTAACTTGAAGTCCTGCACCGGGTGAGAAAATGAATAACACTGAAACCATCATGTTAAAGCCTGAAGATGAGGCACCTCACGTGCTTGTTGTTGATGATGACAAGCGCTTGCGGGACTTGTTGTCCAGATATCTTTCCAATAACGGCTTTCGCGTTTCAAACTCGGCCAGCGCTGATGAAGCACGCAACAAGGTCAAGAACCTGGAATTTGACCTTCTCGTAATTGATGTAATGATGCCAGGTGAAACCGGCATCAGCCTTACGCGCTCTTTGCGCAAGGTGAAGGACGTGCCAATATTGATGCTGACAGCCCTATCCGATATTGAAAACAGGATTGAGGGTCTTGAAGCAGGTGCCGATGATTACCTGCCCAAACCCTTTGAGCCACGAGAATTGGTTCTGCGCATCAACAGCATTTTGAAACGCACCATAAAGCCGGAAGAGCCTGCCATTGAGCAGGTTAGCTTTGGAGATTATCATTTCTCGGTTACGCGCGGGGAGCTGAAGTTCAAGGGGGAACTTGTCCGGTTAACGGACCGTGAGCGGGAAATCCTGACAACCTTCGCCTCCAAACCAGGCGGTACAATTCCACGGCATGAGTTGCTGGGTTCTGACAGCATCGCAGGTGAACGCAAGATAGACGTCCAGATCAATCGTCTACGAAGAAAAATCGAAGAAGACCCGGCAAATCCGAAATGGTTGCAAACCGTAAGAGGTGTTGGCTATCGCTTGAGCGTGAATGCATGAAAGCTCTCATATTTATAGTGTTTAATTATTCTCTCTAATGTGGAATATTCAAAAACAGGCTTTGACCGGATATAGTCGGACAAACCATTGAAATCAGCATCAGGCAGAATAGTGACACTTAAAGAAGCAGAAACAGCCCCGCTGCCGCTAAAAAGCAGACGAAATCCCTTACAGGTGTTTGGGCGCTGGGTATCGCGAAAGATGCCAAAGGGTCTTTATGCACGCTCGCTTCTGATTATCATTGTCCCCATGGTCGTGCTTCAGTCTGTAATTGCCTTTGTCTTTATGGAACGGCACTGGCAAACTGTAACGCAAAGACTATCAAAATCTGTAACGGCAGATATTGCAGCAATCATTGATGTGATTGAAGAATATCCGCAGGACCCGGAATTTTCCCAAATTACAGAGCTCGCCAGCGAGCGCCTTGGACTAAACATCTCCATCTTGCCGCCAGACCCCTTCCCTCCCGCAGTTGGCAAGCCGTTTTTTTCCTTGCTTGATGATACATTGAGAACAGAAATCACAACACAAATCGGTCGCCCTTTCTGGATTGATACTGTTGGCGATTCCGACCTTCTTGAAATTCGCATTCGGTTGGAAAAGCCTGAAAACGTCTTGCGCGTATTTGTGCTGCGCAACAAGGCCTATGCCTCAAACAGTCACATCTTTCTGGTATGGATGGTCGGCACATCCCTCGTCTTGCTGATTATTGCAATCCTCTTTTTGCGCAATCAGATCAGACCCATTCAACAACTTTCCCATGCCGCAGACAGTTTCGGCAAGGGACAGGTATTATCAAAGGATTTCAGAATTCGTGGCGCAAGTGAAGTACGTCAGGCCGGACTGGCCTTCCTGCAAATGCGCGGGCGTATTGAGCGACAGATTGAACAACGCACCGCCATGCTGACAGGCGTCAGCCATGACCTCAGAACGATCCTGACCCGCTTCAAGCTACAATTGGCTCTAGTGCGCCAGACCGATGAAATCGAGGCACTGCAAGCAGATGTCGATGACATGCATCAAATGCTTCAGGGGTACATAGATTTTGCCAAGGGCGATACCAATGAAACAGCCGAGGCAGTAAATATCTGCGAAGTGCTGGAACGTTACGAACTTGAAAAAGAGTTGCTCGACAAGGGGCTTTCGATTGATTGCCCAAAGAATCTTACGCTGACCATAAAGCCCAATGCATTTTCGAGATTGATTTCAAACCTGGTATCGAATGCTTTCAGATACTCGGATAATTTGGCAATCAAGGTCAAGGAAGGCAATGAACGCATTACAATCACCTTTGATGATGATGGTCCGGGAATCCCGGAAAACATGCGTGAAGAGGTATTCAAGCCCTTCATGCGTTTGGATGAGGCGCGTAACCTGGATGATTCAGGTACGGGACTGGGACTTTCAATTGCACGTGACATTGCACGAAACCATGGCGGTGATATCAATCTCTATGATAGTGCAATGAGTGGGTTAAGGGTTATTGTTGTCTTGCCAAAATAGTCAGCTGCAAAACGAAAAGAATACAGCTCTGAGCTTTTTATTTAGTGAAGTCGTCCACCAATCGGAACTTCCTTGTCAATGGCTCCAAGAACAACATTACCTTCAGCATCTTCAAAGCCAAGTGTGAGAACCTCTGACATAAAGGGCCCGATCTGCCTTGGCGGAAAATTCACAACAGCCATGACCTGTTTACCCAGCAGGTCTTCAGCCGCGTAATTTGCTACAATTTGAGCAGAGCTTTTTTTAATGCCGATCTTGTCACCAAAATCAATTTTCAATTTCCAGGCAGGTTTTCTGGCTTCTGGAAACTCACTCACTTCAACAATTTTTCCAACACGAATGTCCACCTTGAGAAAATCCTCAAAGCTTGCCTCTTTTGTAGCACTCATGAAAGTTCCTCTGATCGTTTTTTCGCGGCCATGACAGCCTTTTCTATCTGTTCGCTCATTCCGCCTTCAGCCATTAGAATCTCAAGCGCAGCTGCTGTGGTGCCATTGGGTGATGTCACATTCTTGCGCAATACTGCAGGTTCATCAGCAGACTGGGAAAGCAACTCCCCTGCACCGGACACGGTTTCCTTGGCCAAAATCATTGCAAGCCCTTCGGGAAGACCAGCCTTTACGCCTGCCTCTGCCATGCATTCAGCCAGATAAAAGGCGTAAGCCGGGCCACTTCCGGAAACTGCAGTGACTGCATCAATCAGTTTTTCATCATCGACCCATTCAATACGCCCTATGGCACGCATCAGTGTGGTTACATGCTCAATCTGCTCTACAGAGGTCTTTTTGTTTGCGCACCCCACACTCATGCCACGCAGTACAAGTGAAGGTGTGTTTGGCATTACCCTTATTGCAGAGACATCGCCCAGATGACGAGCCAATGTCTCAAGCGTTGTGCCTGCAGCAACAGAAACTACGACAGTATTCTCCCCGACCAGTTCGGTGAGCGTCGGCAGAACACTTTCCATCATTTGGGGTTTGACAGCAACAACCAGCACATCGGGAGCACCAACTCCCTTGGCTGTTTCACTATGCCATATTTTACTCTTCAAGAGGATATTTTTCATGCCTTCCGATGGAGAAGGATCAATGACCGTAATCGCATCGCCTGCAAGGCCATTTGATATCCAGCCTCGCAACATGGCACCCCCCATATTGCCGGCGCCAACCAGTACAACTGAAAAATTCATAGAACAGTCTTTCGCTCAGCCAAAA
Organism: uncultured Rhizobiaceae group bacterium; assembly: GCA_937944075.1. Classification (GTDB taxonomy): domain Bacteria; phylum Pseudomonadota; class Alphaproteobacteria; order Rhizobiales; family Rhizobiaceae; genus JAALLB01. Next base: position 10,146 of record CALDZZ010000014.1, on the reverse strand, counting down.
CTGATATGATTATGCACTGCCCTGCGTCTCGAACAAAGCCCCCTCAAGCGCTTTTTCTGCAGTATGACCACCCCACACAACAAACTGAAAAGCCTGATAATATCGTTCACTCGCCTCAAGGGCACTCACCATGAGGCACTCGAGTTGCTCACCAGTCGGCACTGCACCGCCATTCAACATCAGTGTTTGACGGAACATTACAGTTCCTTCCTTGATCCAGACATCAAAATGACCAATCAGCAATTGTTCATTGATCAACAACAACAACCGGGTCATTTCCTGAATACGGCTTTCGGGTATCTTGAAGTCAAACGCACATACCAGATGCAAGGCTTCAAAGTCTTCCATCCAGGAAAGGGAGACATTGTAATCCGTCCATACCCCATCCACAGTCAGACAGATCTCGTCATCACTGGAGCGTTCAAACTCCCAATGGTTATGCGACGCCACATGCTCGATCATGTCTACCGGATTAATTTCGCGTTCAATTTGTGCTTCTACAAGCGACATGGAATTCCCTCATCTTCCGTATCAACGGATCAAACCTGTTTTTCGACACAGGGAATTCGCCAGACCCAACCATAAAAGGACAAGTCAGGAGTGCCTCACCTGCACCCAATCCTCGTTTAAGGGCGCAAGGTGAGACTTGGTCCACCACGAATCAACCTGTAATATCAGTGTATAAGCCTGACTCACGAATTCTACAGGCAAGATTGTTTACAGGTTGCGATTCTGTGGAGAAGCCTTGAATCAAAAGATTCAAAGAATGGCGTAAGGGATTCTGACGACTACGTTTTTTGAAACTTATTCACTGCCAGATAATTTTATAATTATTTTGTGCCAGTGCTGCGCTTTTTGGGTTTGGCTGCATTTTCAAGAGCCTCAATGCGCTTATCCATAGATTCGATGAGTTTTTTGAGCGCTTCGTTTTCAGAGCGCGCCTTGGTTGCCATTTCCTGAACAACATCAAAATCTTCACGCTTGACCAAATCCATATCAGCCAGAAACCGTTCTGCCTGAGAGCGCACAGCTGTCTCAGCCTCGCGCTTGACGCCTTGTGCTGCTCCGGCAGCATCTGTCATCAGTTTGGCAAATTCATCAAAGATACGATTTGGAGCCTGGCTCATGTCTAAATTCCATTCATGTTTTGGTGATGCTTATGTAAGTCTTTGTGCCTTTTGTTTCAATACTAATCGATATTCACGGTAAAGACAGGTGACAAATCAGCCCTGAAATGCGATTTGAATCCTGAATATTATCTGGATATGAAAATATGCTCACCACTTTATCGGCATTCGTACACCCGCAATTCGACCCGGTCATGATTTCACTCGGCCCCCTGGCCATACACTGGTACGGCGTTGCCTATGTCGTAGGAATTCTGTTTGGCTGGTGGTACGCAAAAAAACTGGTCAGCAATGACACCTTGTGGGGCTCGGAGGGGTCTCCGATTTCAGAACTTGACCTTGATGACTTCATGGTCTGGGCAGTAGGCGGGATCATACTGGGCGGTCGCATCGGGTATATCCTGTTCTATGATCTGGCAAGCTACATCGAAAACCCGCTTAACATCTTCAAGGTTTGGCAGGGCGGCATGAGTTTCCACGGCGGGCTGGCAGGCATCATTCTCGCCATGATACTCTTTGCAAAACGAAGAGGGTTTTCTCCATACAGCCTTTTTGATGTGATTGCGGCATGTTGCGGTGTCGGATTGTTTTTGGGGCGCGTGGCAAACTTCATAAACCAGGAACTGTTTGGCAAAGTGACCGATGTTCCATGGGCCGTCATCTTCCCCATCATGGACAATCAACCCCGCCACGCAAGTCAACTCTATGAAGGCATCCTTGAGGGACTGGTTGTTTTTGTCATCCTTGCCATCCTGATCTGGCGTTTCAAAAAACTGAGACAACCTGGCTTCATTGGCGGGATTTTCCTCGTTGGCTATGCCGTAGGCCGCATCCTTGTCGAGTTTGTTCGCATCCCGGATGTGCAGCTTGGATATTTTTTCGGAACAAGCTGGATAACCATGGGGATGATGTTGTCTTTACCCGTCATCGCGGTAGGTCTATGGGGAATGGCAACATCCCGAAATCGTTCTACTGAAACATGACCACCCCACTTCAAGACCGTATCATAAGGCACATAAAAACATCCGGTCCCCTCCCACTTGCAGAATATATGCATTGGTGCATGGCTGATCCAAAAGATGGTTACTACGCCAATCAGGAGGCGATTGGTTCAAAAGGTGACTTTATTACAGCGCCGGAAATCAGCCAACTGTTTGGAGAGATGATTGGCATCTGGGCCGTCGAGAAATGGCAGGCCCTGGGATCGCCCAAGTCCTTTAATCTTGTTGAACTGGGCCCTGGCAAGGGAACACTGATGCAGGACCTGTTACGGATATCTGATGCTGTTCCCGATTTTTTGCAATCCGCACACATATACATGATTGAAACCAGTGAACGTCTGGTTGAAATTCAAAAACAGACTTTAAGTGCATATCAAAACATTTCCTGGCAAAAATCGATTAAGGAATTGCCCGTGCAACCTACCTTGATTATTGCAAATGAGTTTCTCGATGTTTTGCCGGTTCGCCAATATGTCAAGGCGGGCGCTGAATGGCGCGAACATGCCGTGGCAGTAGATTCAGAAGACAATCTGGTTTGGACACTGGGTACCGGTATTTTGGAAAAGGAAAGCCTTCCGGAACAATCAGATGAAGAACCTAATGGCGCAATTCTGGAAATTTCGACGATACGAGAAGCCTTCATTGCCAACACGGCAGAACAGTTAAACAAGAATTCAGGTTCAGCGCTTTTTATTGATTATGGTCACACACAAACAGGCTTTGGCGATACGGTTCAAGCCTTGCGCGCACACGAGTATGCATCCGTACTGGAAAGCCCCGGATTTGCTGATCTCACATCCCATGTTGATTTTGGCGCTCTTGCAAAGATTGCGGAAACTTCCGGGATGAAAGTCAGTCCGATCATAACACAGGGTGAATTTCTGTTGGAAAAAGGCATGCTTGAACGGGCAGGACAATTGGGAAGAAACCAATCATCTGAAGTGCAGGAAAGTATAACCAGACAGGCCGAGCGACTAGCCTTGCCAGAGGAAATGGGCAATCTTTTCAAGGTGCTTGAGTTTGGGACGAGTGAAAACAAGGATTGACTCAAGCCAATCTGTTCATAAAGTCACATTCATGAACACTCCTATACCCATCAGATCCGACAAGCTTGATCATCCAAACACCACACACGGTTTTTATACCCGCAAGGGTGGCGCCTCGAACGGCATTTATAGCGGTCTCAACGTAGGCCTTGGCTCTGACGATGACCGGGAAACCGTGCTTGAAAACAGACACCGCGTTGCCCGGTCAATGGGCGTGAACGATGAAAATCTCGTTATGGTTTATCAGGTTCATTCCGCAGATGTGGCGTTTGTAGCCAAACCCTGGAACATGAAAGACAGGCCAAAACTCGATGCAATGGTCTGTTGCACACCCGATATCGCCATTGGCGTGATGACGGCAGACTGCGGCCCTGTCCTGTTTCAGGATGCAGAAAATGGCATCATCGGCGCAGCACACGCTGGCTGGAAAGGCGCAACAGGCGGAATTCTCGAAAACACGGTTTCTGCCATGGAAACCATTGGTGCCGAACGCGAAAACATAACGGCTGTTCTGGGGCCAACCATAAGCCAGAAGCATTATGAGGTAGGCCCGGAATTTGTTGATAATCTGGTATCGCTCAACACATCAAACGATCAATATCTGAACCCGTCAACCAAGCCCGACCACGCGATGTTCGACCTGCCAGGCTATATCGTTGATCGCTTGACGGCAGATGGTGTAGCAGCCTCTTGGTGTGGTGACTGCACTTATGCAGACGAAGAACAATTCTTTTCCTACCGCAGAAAGACACACAGAAACGAGGCCGATTACGGCAGGCAGGTTTCTGTCATCAAGATTAATCCATGATTTCCAGAACAGGCAGCTGAACAATGGCGCTTCATTTTACCAAACAGGAATACGCTGACAGGATGGAACGCCTGAAGGCAAAAATGGCTGCAGAAAAGCTCGACTGCCTTTTGATGTTCGCACAGGAAAGCATGTACTGGCTTACCGGATATGACACCTTCGGCTATTGCTTTTTCCAATGCATGATCGTCAAGGCCGACGGGCAAACGGTACTACTGACCCGCGCTCCTGATCTTCGACAAGCGCAGCATACCTCTATTGTAGAGGATATTCAGATATGGACAGACAAGGGCGGCGCTGACCCTACCCTCAACCTGCACAATATTCTGGCAGATATGGAACTGGTTGGCGCCAACATTGGTATCGAATATGACACTGTAGGCCTGACTGCTAAATATGGCATGGATGTAAACGCAAGATTGCAATCCTTTGCCGAGCTCAAGGATGCTTCTGAACTTGTGAATGCGTTACGTGTTATCAAATCCGAAGCAGAACTTGAATATGTACGCAAGGCAGGAGAACTCTCTGATCTTGCACTTGATGCCGCAATCAAGACGACAAAGGTAGGCGCCAGCGAAGGTGATATTCTTGCCGCCATGCATTCAGCCATCTTCAGCGCCGGAGGAGATTATGCCGGCAATGAGTTTATCATAGGATCAGGCAAGGATGCGCTTTTATGCCGATACAAGTCCGGTCGCAGAAAACTTGATAAAAACGATCAGCTGACGCTGGAGTGGTCAGGTGCATGGGCACATTATCATGCCGCCATGATGCGAACCCTTATTACAGGCAAGCCAACTGATCGCCACATCGAATTGCACGAAGCCGCAAGCCATGCGCACAACAGCGTTCGTGATGCGATGAAAGTTGGCAATACATTCTCCGACATGTTTGACGCACATGCAAACGCCCTGGATGAAGCAGGCCTTTCGCGTCATCGCCTGAATGCATGCGGATATTCCCTAGGCGCAGTCTATACCCCCTGCTGGATGGACAAGCCGATGATTTTCTCAGGCAATCAAACCCCTATTGTTGAGAACATGGTCATCTTTACACACATGATTATAGCCGACAGTGAAACAGAAACAGCCATGACCATTGGCCAGAGCTACATAACAGGCGCAAAAGGCCCGCAGGATTTGTCACGTCATAATATTGACCTTATTATCAGTTGAATGCACTGCCTGTATTGATTTTGGACCTTGGAACTGGGAAACATCTGGATGAAGACCTTGAAAAAACTTACAACCACAATGTTTGCAATATGTATGATGGCCGCACTTGCAGCCTGTACTACAGCTGATGTTGACCAGACATTACCAACAGCCTCCAATGTCCAGTCAGCCCCTGTTCCACAAACGAACATCAATCAAGCCACCCTGCAAAATGGGCAGCAAGCCGGTGCCAACGCACTTGCAAGTGCCGGCAATGCCAGCCCGACACAAGCCGTGACCGAAGCCCAGTTGCAGCAACAGGCCGCACAACAGGCAAACCAGCAAGTACAAGGTGCGGTTAATAATGCAAACCAACAGGTTGCAAGCCTTGCGCCTGTCCCGGACACCAGCAGGGCCATCACCTTTTTACCATTTGAAGGCGCGCCACAGATCAAGAACGCAAGCCTGACGCGTTTTCTCAACAGTTCAGCCCAAACCAATAATCTGGCCGTTTTCCCCGCGACCCAAAGCGGTGCAAAATACAAGGTAAAAGGATATTTCTCTGCGCTTAATGACGGCAACGGAACCTTGCTGGTCTATGTGTGGGATGTCACAGACAATTCCGGCAAGCGTCTGCACCGCATCAACGGACGGGAACGCACCGGTACAACAAGAACCGATCCCTGGCAGGCAATCACGGACAGCGAGTTGCAAAAAGTTGCAGAAGCAACAACAGCCCGCCTGAAAACCTGGGTCTCAAGACGTTAGGGATTAAGGTTTTATAAATCAGGTTTAATATCTGACGTGGAAAACCTGACCTGAATCGTCTTTTCTTGAAAGCTGCCATTGCGAGCGCTCGCGCTGTAGCCTATTAAAAAACAGGACAGTACAAGGCGCAGGCGCAAAAAATGAAAATATTTGCTGGTAACTCCAATGTAACCCTCGCAAGGCAGGTAGCAGAATATATCGACGTTCCTTTGGGAACAGCAAATGTAAGGCGCTTTGCCGATCAGGAAATTTTTGTCGAGATCCTGGAGAATGTGCGTGGCGAGGATTGCTTTGTTCTACAATCCACATCCTTTCCTGCCAATGACAATCTCATGGAACTGCTGATCATGATTGATGCATTGAGACGTGCATCAGCCAAACGCATCACTGCAGTGATCCCCTATTTCGGATATGCAAGACAAGACAGAAAACCAGGTCCCCGCGCACCAATCTCGGCCAAGCTTGTTGCCAACATGATTACGGAAGCAGGCGCTGACCGCGTTTTGACACTGGACCTGCATGCCGCGCAAATTCAGGGATTTTTTGACATCCCGACTGACAACCTGTTTGCAGTGCCGGTTCTTTCCCGCGATGCAAAGGAGCATCTTGATATTGATAACGTCATGGTGGTTTCACCGGATACTGGCGGCGTGGTACGAGCCAGGGCACTGGCCAAGCGGCTGGACTCGCTCCTTGCAATCGTCGACAAACGCCGCGACAAGCCTGGTGAATCCGAAGTCATGAACGTGATTGGTGATGTGAAAGGCAAGGACTGTATCTTGATCGATGACATCATTGATTCCGGCGGCACGCTCTGCAACGCAGCCGAAGCATTATTGAAAATGGGCGCAACAAGCGTAACCGCCTACATCACACACGGTGTTTTGTCTGGCGGAGCCGTAGCCCGCATCACTTCATCTAAGCTCAAGGAACTCGTGATCACAGACTCCATTGAGCCAACCGCAGCCGTACAGGCCGCAAGCAACATCCGCGTTGTCTCAATTGCCGAACTCATGGGCGAAGCTGTCAAACGCACGGCATCGGAGAAATCCGTTTCAAGCCTGTTTGACTAGGTTTCCAGATTACAGACTCTACTTTAGCCACAATTGGACTGCTTAAAGGGCATCCAACAAAAGGCCTACAGCATGATCAAATCAATACATTCCGCGCTTTTGTCGCTATCGCTACTCGTTGCGTTCAATGCACCATCCTTCGCGCAAGAGCGCATTGAACTGGGCGAGCTTGAATGCTTTGTCGATGCAGGCACAGGGTTCATTATTGGCTCGCAAAAGGATATCTCTTGCGTTTTCACCTCCTACAGTTCTGATGCTATTGTTGATAATTACTTCGGCGTCATCAACAAGTTCGGACTGGATATCGGCTCAACTGAAGGATCCTACATCAAATGGGTCGTCGTTGCACCGACTGATAGCCAGTTCACCAAGGGCTTTATGCAAGGAGACTATATCGGCGCATCAGCATCAGCAACCTTTGCTGTTGGCCTTGGAGCAAACGTGCTCGTAGGCGGCTCCAGCCAAACCTTCGCACTGCAACCGGTAAGCCTGCAAACGCAAACAGGCCTGAACATAGCAGCAGGAATTGCAGAAATCGAACTGCGCAGTATTGTTGATTAGTGCAATCATATATACTTGCATTCGCCCCCTTTCTCCCCTATAAACCGACCACCCGCACAGACACCCTTGGAGGCACTGCGGGTTTGTTGTTTTTTGAGAGATAAAAACTGCAATTTTCGGAGGTCAGAAATGATCGGCCGGAATGCCAAAAACTTATGCAATCCTCGAAAGATTGTTTAGCAATTGAAAGGCTAAATTATGAGCGATACCTACGTTCTTGAGGGCCAGTTGCGCGAACGGGTTGGCAAGGGGGCCGCCCGCGAACTTCGTCGCAACAAGATGGTACCTGTCGTTATTTATGGCGATAAAAAAGACCCTGTTTCCGTGGCACTTCCATACAAGGAATTGTCCATGCAACTAAATGGCGGTGGTTTCATGACCACAATCGGAACCATCAAGATTGGTTCAGATGAGCATAAAGTGCTTGCAAAAGATTATCAGTTGGATCCGGTCCGTGATTTTATCGAACACGTGGATTTTCTTCGCGTCTCCAAAAACACAGTTGTGACAGTTGAGATCCCTGTAACCTTCCTCAACGATGAAGATTGCCCGGGCATCAAAAAAGGCGGCATCCTCAACGTAGTACGTCACACGGTTGAAGTTAACTGTCCGGCAGACAGCATTCCGGATGGCTTTGAGATTGATCTTCTTCCATTCGAAATGGGTGATTCAATCAACATCTCAAGTGTCACCATGCCGGAAGGCGTTGAGCCAACCATTACAGACCGTGACTTTACGGTAGCAACAATTGCTGCTCCTGGTGGCTCACAAGAAACCGAAGAAGATGAAGAAGGCGCACCTGAAGCACCTGAAACTGAAGTTATCGGTGAGAAGAAAGAAGAAGGCGAAGAGTAATCTTCCAGCCTCATGTAGCGAAGGAGAACTACAGTCATGCTGATCATTGCAGGACTAGGTAATCCCGGCAACAAATATGCTGCCAATCGCCACAACATCGGATTTATGGCGGCGGACGAAATCGTTCGCCGCCATTCGTTTGGCCCCTGGAAAAACAAGTTCAATGCTGAAATTTCCGACGGCAAACTGAACGGCGAAAAGGTTCTCGTCGTAAAACCCCAAACCTACATGAATGAGTCAGGCCAGGCCGTGGGAGAAATCCTGCGCTTCTTCAAGGAAGACTTGTCCAACCTCATCGTCATCTATGACGAGCTGGACCTCCCCCCTGCCAAACTGCGCATCAAGACCGGCGGCGGCCACGGCGGGCATAATGGCATTAAATCCATCGACGCCCATTGCGGAAAAGAATACCGCCGCATGAGGCTCGGCATCGGGCACCCGGGTAGCCGTGAAAAAGTAACAGGCCACGTGCTTGGCGATTTTGCCAAGGCCGATCAGGAATGGCTGGATAAACTGCTACAAGCTATTGCAGAAAACGCGCCACTTTTAGCAGATGGCAAAGACGCCAACTTCATGAACAAAGTCGCGCTCGACATAGGCCAAAACAAAGACACCAAAAAGCCAAAGGCATCAAAAGCACAATCGCATATTCGTCAGGCAAGAAAGTCACTACTTAAAGACCAGCCAAAATCTGGCCCCATGGCAGACATGTTGAAAAAGCTGTTTGGCGATAAAGACGGCAAATGACGTGTCCCTGCGGCTCTAATATCAATTACGAAACCTGCTGTGGCGTCTTCCACGCAAGCGGACAAACCGTCCCAACCGCGCAAACCCTCATGCGCTCGCGCTATTCAGCCTTTGCAAAGCATGAGATTGACTACCTAAAACAAACAACCTGGCCACCCTATCAAAAACACTTCGATGAGGCGGGATATTTTTCAAGAGCAAAAGACAGCATCTGGCTAGGCCTTGGAATTCTGGACAGCGAAGATGGCAAAGAGAGCGACACCAAAGGCACGGTAACTTTCATTGCAAAATCTATGCTAAATGGCGAGTTGATTGAGCAACGCGAGAAGAGTTTGTTTAAGAAGAAAAATGGTGTTTGGTATTACGTTAAGGCGGTAGGCTAATGGCAGGTGTGTGCCAGAAGCGGACATCAGTTGCATTATAATTTAATCTGTCTAATCTTAATTTATGAGTGATAAACTTCTTTTAACTGGTGTTTTTGGGACAATAATCGCGGCCTTATGTTGCTTTACACCATTATTGGTTTGGCTTCTGGCTATTGTTGGATTGTCAGCAATTGTCGGGTATCTCGATATAGTTCTTTTACCAGCACTTGCATTTTTTGTTTTAATTACAGGGATAGCCTTATGGAAGCGCAAGAAATCAGCGTAGAATTACAATCTACAATTACATGTCCAGAATGTAGTCATGTTGAAACAGAAACTATGCCTACTGATGCTTGCCAGTGGTTTTATGATTGTAAGGGATGCGGGGTTCTTTTGAAACCAAAGCAAGGTGATTGTTGCGTCTATTGCTCTTATGCTGATGTTCCATGCCCTCCAATTCAAGAGGGTAATTCTTGCTGTAATTAATGTCTGCTCTGGGTCATAACCAGCCCTTAGTCAAACCACCCCTTGCCCTCCGCACTCACATCTACTAAAGCATGTGCAACTCTTATCATTACAAATTAAAGGTTCCTTATCATGGGATTTAAATGCGGTATTGTTGGCCTTCCTAATGTTGGCAA
>CALDZZ010000013.1 GCA_937944075.1 uncultured Rhizobiaceae group bacterium | reverse complement strand
ACAATGAACTCGCTGGCAGAGGCACTTGGCATGCAATTGCCTGGCTCGGCTGCTATTCCAGCGCCCTATCGTGAACGCGGTCAAATGGCCTATGCAACCGGCAAACGCATCGTTGAAATGGTTTGGGAAGACTTGAAACCTTCAGACATCATGACCCGCAAGGCCTTTGAAAATGCGATTGTAATCAATTCAGCCATAGGTGGTTCAACCAATGCACCCATACACCTGAACGCAATTGCAAAACATCTGGGCATCAAGCTGACCAATGATGACTGGCAGAAAATAGGACACAAAATCCCACTACTTGCCAACATGCAGCCTGCGGGAAAATATCTGGGTGAAGATTACCATCGCGCAGGCGGTGTGCCGGCAATTGTCAACGAATTGATGAAGGCTGGGCTTTTGCCTCACAAGGATGCAATGACCGTCAATGGCAAGACCATGGGTGCCAATTGCCGTGGCCGCAAGATTGAGAATCCGGATGTTATCAAAACTGTCAAGAAACCAATGGTCGAGCACGCCGGCTTCATAAACCTCAAAGGCAATCTGTTTGATTCTGCAATTATGAAAACGAGCGTGATTTCTGATGAATTCCGTGAGCGGTATCTGGAAAACCCGAAAGATCCCATGGCCTTTGAAGGGCGTGCCATCGTGTTTGATGGGCCGGAAGACTTTCACAAGAAGATTGATGACCCCAAATTAAAAATCAATGAAAATTGTATTCTGTTCATGAGAGGAACCGGACCAAAAGGATACCCGGGCGGCGCTGAGGTTGTTAACATGCGCCCTCCTTCCTATTTGTTGAAAAAAGGGATTAATGCCCTTCCCTGTATTGGAGATGGAAGGCAGTCGGGCACTTCTGGTTCCCCTTCCATTTTGAATGCTTCACCTGAAGCTGCTGATGGTGGCGGACTAGCCCTCATAAGAACAGGCGACAAGGTGCGTATTGATTTAAAAAAATGCACTGCTGACATGTTGATCAGCAAAACAGAACTTGCCAAACGCGTTAAGGCGTTAAAGGCCAAGGGCGGATTCAAGACACCAGAAAGCCAAACACCGTGGCAGCAGTATTTTCGAGAAAAAGTGCAACCCTTTAGCGATGGCATGGTATTGGAAGATGCTCCCAATTATCGCGGTATTGCACAAAAGCATACTCCAAGAAATAACCATTAGGATAAGACACAATGAAACCAAACATGCTTTTGATTGGTGGTGCGACACCCAGAATGATGGAGAGGTTTGAAACGGCGTTTACAGTTCATCAAGCCTCTGAAATTTCTGATCTGACCGGTTGGCTAAAAGACAATGGTGCCAAGATCGAAGCTGTGGCCACCAATGGTCATGACGGGGTCAAACCGGAAATCATGTCTGCATTGTCAGCTCTAAAAATCATATCCTGTTACGGTGTCGGCTACGATGCAATTGATACAGCCGTAGCTACTGAACGAAACATAATGGTCACACATACACCTGGCGTCCTGAATGCCGATGTTGCCAATTTGGCTGTCCTGCTCATGCTTGCCTCAAGCAGATGTCTTATACGCGATGACAAATGGGTTCGCTCAGGCAATTGGGCGAGCAAAGGCAATGCACCACTCACACGCTCTATTGAAAACAAGAAAGTCGGCATTCTTGGACTTGGAAGAATTGGCGGTGAGATAGCGCGTAAACTTGAAGTCTTTAACTGTGAAATCGTTTATCACACGCGAACACCAAAACCGGACGTACCATATACCTATTACGACGACCTGGCCAAGATGGCGCAAGATGTTGACTATATGATTGCCATCACACCGGGCGGCCCTTCAACCAACAAGATTGTAAACCGAAAGGTGCTGGAAGCACTGGGGCCTGAGGGCACATTTATCAACGTTGCAAGAGGGTCTGTTGTTGATGAAGCAGAACTTGTTTCAGCCTTGCAAGATGGGCGTTTGGGTTGGGCGGGGCTTGATGTCTTTGCAGATGAACCCAATGCGCCAACGCAATTGTTCGAGCTTGAGAACGTCACATTAACACCGCATGTCGCCAGTGCCACCGTTGAAACACGTCAGGCCATGGGTGATTTGACGGTCGATAATTTACTGCAATTCTTCAAGGACGGGAATGTAATGACTCCAGTCCCTGAATGCGCAGACATGAACAAGACCTAGGAGGCTACAGAAATGACAATGCACAAGCCAATTGCCGGAAAAGCGATTCCCGAACTTACCTTTCCAAAGCTTGGTGGCGGCAGCCTTTCCATTGGTGGCAAGCGTAAATTGTGGACGCTTTTTATTGTTTACCGTGGCAAACATTGCGGGCGATGCAAAAAATATTTTGCAATCCTGGAGAAGATGCAGAACGACTGGCGTACGGCAGGATTTGATATCGTAACCGTTTCTGCAGACCCTGAGGAAAAGGCAAAGGCTGATGTTGCCGAATTTGGCTGGAGTTTTGATGTTGGCTACGACCTTAGTGAAGCCCAAATGCAGGAATTGAACGTCTATATTTCTGACCCACTGACACCAGATGAAACTGACAGGCGATTTTCAGAACCAGCAGTATTTTGCATCAGGCCGGATGGTACAATTCAAATTGCAGCAATCTCCAATGGTCCGGCAGCCCGTCCTGATCTAGCTGAACTACTGGATGGAATGATCTTCACTATTGAGCATGATAAACCAGCGCGTGGGCAAGTGACTTAAGCCAAAGACGATTGAAATGCCCTGGCAGTTTTGGTTGCCTTTTTGGCAACTTTATTAGCAGGCATGCCTGGATGGTAGAGTGATGAGCCGATACCAAACGAGCTTGCACCTGATTCCATGTAACTTTTGAAATCATTGTCACCAACACCACCAACCGCGCAGAGTTCAAGCGATTGAGGCATTACTGCGCGCAAGGCCTTTAAACCTGATGGGCCCAGGTTTGATGCCGGAAATAGTTTCAGCATGTCAGCACCGGAATTTACCGCTCGCAAACATTCACTTGCTGTGTAAACGCCAGGAGCGCTTAACATACCAAATTTTTTGGTTTGTCTTATTACAGTTTCATTCACATTGGGTGAGACGATAAGGTTTCCACCTGCTTCATGAACAAGAGAGACTTCCTGTTCAGTCAAAACAGTACCAGCACCAATCAGACAAGGCCTTTCTGAAAAGGCATATGATGTTTCAACTGCAAGTTTTATGGATTGATAAACATCGGGTGTGTTCAAGGGAATTTCAATTGCTCTGAAGCCTGATCGCAACAATACCTGAACTATATCACGTGTTTCATGCGGCAGTATCCCGCGCAGAATGGCAATCAATTTCAAGTCCATCGACTTCCAGATTTCCATAGGTGATATGCCGCTCAATTTGTTTCGCTCCATATTTGCCTTGCGCAGTTCAACAGCCCAGTTCTGGCAAGATCATGGCTGTCATATATTTTAAAATCAATGTCCAGTGTTTCCATTGCAATGGAATAACTGTTTGCCAGTTTTCCTTCAGCAATCAATCCTACTGTTTGATTTATCCTGTGTCGCATGGCCGCAAATTCCGCGCCTATCAACAATCCGGATAAGCGTGCTGCACTGCGATTTTTTTTGTCATCTCCAAACAATAATGCACCAGATCGAATGGAAAAAAGCTTGTTTGTCAAATCAATCGGGTTCGCACAGGCTTCTACTATCGCCTGCCTAAACTCATCATCACAATCATTTTTAGGATGCTCATGATTTAGCAAAGCAGACAGGGTTGAATGTTCACTCATAATTGCAAACAGTTCTCCGGTCATGAAGGTTTTGAACGATGAAATCTTTCCCTTTTTACATTCAACCCATTTTGAGTGGGTGCCTGGAAGACAGTAAGTTTCATGCTCAAGACCACTTGCCAACGCGCCAGATAAAAGTGTTTCCTCACCTCGCATGACATCCGGGTTCTCGACACATCTTTGAGAAAGACCTGGCAGTATGCGAACATCCCTTTTTATAGTGTTTACCTTGACAGCCTGTTTCCAAAGCGAATTCAGGTTCGTTGGCAGTTCTATGTAGTTTGCTTCCTGCCACCCCTGTGCAGCGCCTGCCATACCGCAAATCAATACTGGAACATTCTTATGTATCTTTAATTCTTCAAGCGTTGTTTCAAGCAGCGGTTCATAATCATTTGACACCAGGGTTTTCATTCCTTTTTCCGAATATTTGGTGTGGCTCAAGTTTCCTTCATGATCCATGACCCAAAGTCTGAAACTGCTTGAACCCCAATCAATTAGGACAAGTGATGACTGTGATTGTGAACTCAAGAATCAGCCTCTACCCACGAATGGCATGGTCGTGGCCATGACGTTCATGAAAAGGATGTTCGCCTCAAGAGGCAGACTTGCCATATGAACAACTGCATCTCCAATATGCTGAACATTGATTGTAGGCTCGCCCTTGATGGAGCCATCTGCCTGTGGAACGCCTTGGCTGATCTGGGTTGTCATGTCTGAGGCAGCGTTTCCAATATCAATCTGCCCACAGGCGATATTATGGACCCGTCCATCCAGGGCAATGCTTCGCGTCAGACCACTGATTGCATGTTTGGAGGCCGTATAAGCAGCAGAGCCCGGTCTGGGCATATAGGCAGAGATTGACCCATTGTTAATGATGCGTCCGCCTTGAGGCCCTTGATCACGCATCATCCGATAAGCACGATTGGCCATTAGAAAGGCCCCTGTCAAATTGACATCAATGACGCCTTTGAACTGATCCAGTTTCATATCGCCAAAATTTATACTTGGGAGTGAATTACCCGCATTATTAAACAAAACATCCAGTCTGCCATGAAGCTTACGGATTTGTTCAAAAAGCGCATCCACTGAAGCCACGTCAGTTACATCGCTTGCGATGCAATCCACTTCACCTGCGCATAACTTTGCAGTCTCCTTCAGGCCATCGAGACTGCGCGCTGTAATGACAACCTTAAACCCCTTTGCTGATAGTGACATGGCTGCATTTCTGCCAATCCCTGAGCTTGCGCCGGTTACGAGTGCTATTTTGGTCATGTACTTTCCCTGTAAGTGTTGGTTAACCGCCAGACCAACCGCCATCGATGACGTGCGGATGTCCGGTTGTGAAGGCGCTTTCATCAGATGCCAGATAAACGACCAGCGCGGCTATCTCTTCTGCGGTTGCTATTCTGCCCATTGGCTGCCTGCCGACAAAGGCTTTCATGGCTTTTTCGTAATCTCCGGTTGCTCGCAAACGATCATGCAACGAAGGACTGTCCACAGTGCCAGGGCAAATGCAATTGCACCGGATACCCTTATCAATAAAGTCGCGCGCAACGGATTTTGTTATACCGATAACACCAGCCTTGCTCATGCCGTAAGCAAAGCGATTGGGCACGCCGATCACACTTGAAACAGCAGAAGACATATTGATGATTGAGCCTCCACCACGCTCCAGCATGCCGGGCAGTGCCGCCCGTATGCTCCAGAACATCGATCGCATATTCAGGTTGGTTGCAAAGTCCCACTCTTCATCAGTGCAATCAAGGATGGTTCCATGATGAACAAAGCCTGCACAATTAAACAGGACATCCGGCTTGGCTTGCTCCATACCGTCAATGATGGACTCGTTGGATAATGCGTCCAATTCAAAGGTTTCAATATTGGAAATTCCGCGGCCAGCAAGCTCTTCGAGTGTTTCAGAATTAATGTCAGTGGCGAAAACATGCGCCCCTTCTTTTGCCATGGCCAGAGCGGAGGCAAGGCCAATGCCCTGTCCGGCTGCTGTTATCAAAGCTCTTTTCCCCGATAATCTCACGTAAGGCTCCATTCTGAATTCTGGTTCATCATACTAACAGACACTCATGATACACAGATGTATCAGGCTTACAATTTCAAAATTCCTGCAAGGCAAAACAGACAGGTATTTTTAAATCTACTTAAATCAGATTAAACAATAAAAGCCTCAATTCTTAACCTTCCTGTTAGATATCATGAATAAAATGGAAGTGAGTCTAACAGTTTGAGCAGAAGACATGGGTAATTCCAAAATCAGGGAAATCCTTGGGCAGAATGATCGCAAGGGTGAACGTGCGATTGCGCTTATACAAGCAACCATGGCATTTACGATTTTCCTTTTGCATATCGTTTCTGCGTCACGCAACTACTGGGAAACTCTCAGTTACATTACGGTTTCAATCTCTGCTGCTATTCTTGTAGCCTCCCTTTTGCGTATTCGCACCTCTTATGCAGAAAAATTCAGCAACGGCTACTCGCATATTCTGACCGTTATCGACGGGATATTGATTTTTGGACTGCTACTTTCCTATAATCTAGCTTATGGGTTGCCTATTGAAGCCACATTCAAGGCGCCAACCATCATCTTTCTTGGCGTTTACACCATTGCACGTATCTTGCGATCAGACCCATGGGCTATCCTGACAGCAGGTTTAACTGCCCTTACCGGATGGATGACAATTTTTGTGCTAGCCATGATGAGCACTCCAGCCATCACTAAATCCTATGCAGAATATATATCTACCGACAAAATGCTGGTGGGTGCCGTATTTGAATATGCCATTGGTTACGCCGTAATTGTTGCAATCCTAGCGTTTTATACCAAGAGCGCCCGTCAATTTGTTGCCAATACAGCTCACATTGAAGATCTTGCCATTGCAAACATGAAGGCAGAGGAAAACATTCAGACGTTTGAAGAGCTGTTAAACTCATCGGTTGATGGAATTGTTATTGTTGATAGAAATGGAGTTATCGAACGGGTGAATCCTGCAATTGAGAACTTGTTTAAATACAGCGAACAGGAGCTGATTGGCGAAAATGTTTCACGACTGATGTCCGGTGAAAATGCGAGTATTCTGCGCATTGCAATCGAAAACTATATCCAGACTGACACGAGCACCATGGTTGGACACAGCTTTGATACCAAGGGTCTTAAAAAAGGTGGCGAAAGTTTCAATATCGAACTGGCAATTTCGGAATTTTCTGCGTCAGGAAAAACACGATTTGCCGGCTTCATTCGCGATGCAACAACAAAGGTGCAAACGCTAGAGAATGTACAGCGCGCAAAAAGCCAGTTTGAAAATGCTCTTAACGCCGCCATGGACGCCATTATCATCATCGATAGTGACGGCAGAATTACAAACTTCAATCCTGCGGCAGAAGAGATTTTTGGCCATCGGTTTGAAGATATTGAAGGCAAGGCTCTCAGTGAGGTCATCATCCCTCACCAGCACCGGGATGCTCATAACAAGGGCATGGAACACTATAACAAGACGGGCGAAGGCCCGGTACTTGGTAACCGCATAGAAATTGAAGCCTTGCATGCAAATGGCGAAGAAATACAAATAGAGCTGGCCATACGCGAGATTGAAGGGATTTCAGGCAAACTCTTCATTGGATATGCGCGCGATATTACGGATAGAAAATCTTTTGAAGCAAGATTGCTAGATGCCAAAAACTCAGCAGAAGTTGCAACACGTGCCAAAACCAGCTTCCTCGCCATGATGAGCCATGAAATCAGGACGCCTCTTAACGGGGTCCTTGGCATTCATGAGCTGCTTAACGAAACTACGCTGAATGATGACCAGCAGCAACTGCTCGATACCGCAACGGAATCTGGCCAATCCCTGCTCGCAATCATTAATGACCTTCTCGACTTCTCAAAGTTAGAGGCTGGCAAATTTGAAATTGACAGAAAGCCCTTCAACCTACGTGAACTGGTCAACTCTGTTATCAATCTTATTGAACCACATGCTGATGAGAAACAGTTGAAGTTGACCTGTGAGATTGAAGAAAGCATTGCCAACCGTTTGATTGGCGATCCTGCGAGAATACGCCAAATTTTGCTGAACCTCGCCTGGAATGCAATCAAGTTCACCCCAAAGGGAAGTGTTCAAATTCTGATTGAAAACCGGTCCAATGGAATAATTTCATTTTCCGTAAAAGATACCGGCATCGGTGTTCCTGAAGAAAAGCACGCTGACTTGTTCTCGGAATTCTCCACGCTTAATGAAAGTTACTCTCAAAAATATGGCGGAACAGGACTTGGCCTGGCAATTTGCAAGGCGCTGGTGGAAAACATGAATGGCGAAATTGGTCTTTCCAGCACACAAGGAAAAGGATCCAAGTTCTGGTTTAATCTGGAATTGCCGGTTTGCGAGGAAATTGATGCACCAAGATCTGGCAAAAAGCGTAGTTCATTAATCGAGGATATTGATCTGTCTCACTTTAAGGTTCTGATTGCAGAAGACAATAAAACCAACCAGTTGATTACATCGCGATATCTGACCCATTATGGATGCCAGTTCGAGATTGCTGACAATGGGGCGGAAGCAGTCGAAAAAGTCATGATCAAGGACTATGACCTGGTTTTGATGGATATCTCTATGCCGGAGATGAACGGCTTTGAGGCAACAACGAAAATAAGAAGTCTGGATCATGATACCAAGGCTTCTATCCCGATCGTTGCATTGACAGCCTATGCAAGCAACAAAGACCAACAGAAGGTTCTGGATTCCGGCATGAACGCCTTCATTACCAAACCATTTTCAAGAGATCAGCTGGCCGAAATCGTCTTTTACATGAGTAATGCTTCTCACCTCAAACACTCGCAAGCCAACGCCCTCATGGAGCCTGATGAAAGTGAATTTGACATTGAGGTACTGGATACCATTTTAAGTGACATGGATGCAGAGAGTATCCAGACAATCTTTACCGAGTTTCATAACGACGTAGACAAATATCTGCAGTATGCAAATGATGGATTAACCCAAGAAAATCCGGAATTGCTCGAACGCGCTTCCCACGGCCTGCAGGGGGTATCAGGGATGTTTGGCGCTATCAAGCTTTGCGAAATGGCAAATCAGGTGAATGAAACCTGCTTGAGCGATAATCATGAAAACCTGTACGAGGAAGCCAGAAAACTCATTGGCAAGGCACAGGAAATCATCGAATCTACGCGCGAAGTTCAAGAACATTATCTGGGCGGCACCAAAACAGGCTAAATGACAGGCAAGGCATTACAAACATGACAACTCCAGATATTCTTATCATTGAAGACACAGCTTCAATCGCACTTGTTTTTCAAAAATGGCTGAAAAAATCCGGTATAAATGCTGTTATTGCCGGCACAGGATCAGAAGGAATTGAGCACCTAAGAACAGGAATGTTCAAGGCAGTTTTACTGGATCTTGACCTGCCCGACATGAAAGGTCAGGACATTGTAAAACTTGCCAAGGATGAAGGTCTGGACATTACTTTTGTTATTGTTACGGCCAGTGGCTCCATTAACGTAGCTGTCGATGCAATGCGGATGGGCGCCTATGATTTCTTGATAAAGCCTGCTGCAGAAGAGCGCCTTGTAACTACTGTACGCAATGCGCTTGAGCGCGAAGCAATTCAAAGCACCGTCAAGGAAATCAAAAAGGTTTCCAACAAGAAAAGCAAGCATGGCTTTACCGGATCCAGTCTACCGATGATTGCTGTTTATAGGATGATCGATTCCATAGCCCAATCCAAGGCAAGCGTGTTCATTACAGGTGAAAGCGGTACAGGCAAAGAAGTTTGCGCGCAGTCCATTCATGATGCAAGCCCAAGAAAAAACTCTGCCTTCGTACCCCTTAATTGTGCGGCCATCCCGAAAGATTTGATCGAGTCTGAAATATTCGGACATAAATCCGGAGCCTTTACCGGCGCCACCTCTGACCGGACGGGCGCAGCAATTACAGCCGATGGCGGCACCTTGTTTCTCGATGAAATCTGCGAGATGGATTTAAACCTTCAGTCCAAGCTACTTCGTTTCTTGCAAACCGGGATTGTGCAAAAGGTTGGTAGTGACCAGCAAACGCGTGTTGATGTGCGCATTCTTTGTGCCACCAACCGAGACCCGATGCTTGAAGTTGCAGAAGGACGTTTCAGGGAGGATCTGTACTATCGTTTGCACGTCCTTCCACTGCACCTGCCTGCCCTTCGTGATCGTGAAGGCGATGCTGTTGAGATTGCAAAGGTGTTTCTTGCAGAAATGTCATTGGAGGAAGGCAAGTCCTTCAAGGGCTTTGCAGAAGACGCAGAAAATGCCCTGCTTAATTATCAGTGGCCTGGCAACATTCGGGAATTACAAAATACAATTCGTAAAGTTGTTATTCTTAATGATGTGGAATATGTCACTGCTGACATGCTGCAAATTGATCACTCAGCCAACCTCAAGCTGATGACTGGTAATAAAGGCAATGATTTCGGTGAAGACGGATTGCCATTTTCCATCAACCTAAACCAGAACTTTGCTGACATAGAGCGTCAGGTCATTGAGGCTGCAATTCTGCATTGCAACAACAGCATTCCCAAGGCTTCGGAAATGCTTCAACTCAGCCCTTCAACGATATACCGCAAGAAAGAAGGCTGGGAGTAAAGAAAACAGCGGCCTTAATTTTTTGGCCACTGTCATTTTTGATCAATAGTCTTTCAGGCTACTTCCTTGTCAAAAACCGGCTTGCTTCCCTCTAGCAATTTGCGCGTATCATGAAAACTGTAAACACGATAAGAAGCATGCCTGCCTTCTGGTGTTTCCAAGGCCTTTGCAAGAGGGAGGTCGTTACCGTTTTCAACAATTCGGTCTCCAAAGAAAACCAGCTCTGCGTCTGGATACTTCTTTAGCACTTCGTTTTTGACAACAGACTTGTTCCAACCTTCTGGCACGATATCAATGCTGATCTCGCCACCCGCAGAAGCTTCATAGCCAAGGTTTTTACTATTGATCCGTTTGACAAACTCCACCCGTTCCTGGGTAATCTGATCCCAGGCGTAATAAGATTGCCTTTCATGCTCTGAAGCATTTCTGCCAACTGAGGAAATATTCAGCATGCCAGGACGCTCTTCTATGTGGTTTCCTGTCCGAATATGAAAACTACTGCCCTGAATGAAATGCTTGCACAAGTAGATCAACTGCTCTGGAAACTCATGTTCCCGCGTATATTGCATTTCATCCTGTTCGTAATATTCAGCACCCGAACAGCCATATACACCCTTGCATTGAAGCAGGATTTTGCGTGGAACTTGCTCACAGATTTTCTTGTAATCACTGCCTGAAATCAAATAGACTGGATTATTAGCAGTAAACTCATCAAAAAATTCACTGAAACTTTCGTCCATCGGCATGCGTGGCGGAGTTAAGGTTCCGTCCACGTCAAAGAGATATATTTTACTCATCACATAATGCCCTATGCTACTGCTGTCTTGTCGACAGGTTTTTCCTGTGGCGTTTCTGTTGCAGAGCGATTGTAAATATCTTCCACTCTAACAATATCATCCTCGCCAAAATAAGTGCCATATTGCACTTCAATGATTTCCACGTCTTCATCCGTGAAATTTTCCAGCCGGTGCACAGCGCCCTGAGGAATGAAAACCTGTTGCCCAGGAATTAACTGAGTCACATCATCATTCACTGTAACGGTAGCAACCCCTTTTACCACAATCCAGTGTTCTGATCGATGAAAATGATATTGTAGTGACAATTGCCCACCTGGCGTAACCTTGATCCGTTTTACCTGATGTGTCTCGCCTTTATCAAGACTGTCGAAACGTCCCCATGGACGGGTCTCGCCTGTATGGCTTTTAATAACAGAGGCTTCATCGTTTTTCATCTGTTCCACCAGTTTCTTGACGCCTTGAGGGTTTTCCCTGGATGTCACCAGTACAGCATCCCGGTTGGCAACAACGACCACGTCTTCTAGGCCACAAACACCAACAACGGGGCCATCTGACTGAACCAGACAACGATTGGTATCATGCATGTAGGTATTGCCTTTTACTGCATTCATATCGTCATTCTTTTCAGACATGTCCCAGACTGTATTCCAGGACCCCATGTCTGACCAGTCAGACTGTAGAGGAGCAACGCTTGCAAATTCTGTTTTTTCCATAACCGCATAGTCCAGGGAAACAGCATTCACCTTCGAAAACTCGTCAGCATCCGGGTGGAAGCTTTTGCCTTCCCACTTACCCATCGCAACAGCTCTGGAAACATCATTAAAGATGCCTGCAGAATGTTTCAGAAATTCGCTTCTAATGGTAATATTGTCAAAGAAGAAAATACCGGCATTCCAGAAGATGTTCTTCTCCTGTATTAGGATTTCAGCGGTTTCCTCATTTGGTTTTTCGATAAACTCAATCAGTTGGCTGCAGTTGGAATTACCAAGCGCCTGACCTGCCCTGATATAGCCAAAGCCAGTCTCAGGATACCCTGGCTCAATGCCCATGGTAACGATACGTCCATGGTTTTGAACAACGGACCTTGCCTGAAGAAGCGTTCTTTGAAACCCTTCAACATCTTCTATTTCATGATCTGAAGGCATGACCAAAAACTGATCTGATGCGTTATTGCCGGCGACCTGAATCCCCAGAGCAATGGCAGCAGCTGTTTCACGCCCTACAGGCTCAAGAACAAGTGTTTGAA
The DNA here is from genome assembly GCA_937944075.1 of uncultured Rhizobiaceae group bacterium. Taxonomy (GTDB): domain Bacteria; phylum Pseudomonadota; class Alphaproteobacteria; order Rhizobiales; family Rhizobiaceae; genus JAALLB01. The sequence goes on along the minus strand of CALDZZ010000013.1, from coordinate 12,932 downwards.
CTTCCTTGTTCACTTCCATGATTTGCGTGGTCACAATTGAATGGTGATGTTTACTGTAGACGATGATGGCCGGATTAAACAGTTCATCATTATCAACCCGATCAAGTGTTTTTTGAAAAAGGCTTTTGTCACCTTCGATTGAGCAAAATTGTTTTGGCATGTCCTGTCTTGATAGCGGCCATAGTCTTGTGCCTGATCCACCAGCCAGAATAATTGGTGTAATGCGATCTTGTTTCACGATGTTCTCCTAACATAAATTGTATTGCCAGGAGAATTGCAATGCACAGGCCAATTTGAGATTGGATCGTTGAGAATTTTATTTTTGTATAAAATTCAATTCCTTACGTCTTTTGAGGGAAGCAATTTTAGATGATTTGCAAAATGCAAAAGCATGATTTTCTTTGCATTTTGAAAAACCAAATTTGCAAAATGCAATTTTTTGGACACATGAAAATACATAAAACACTGTAATATATAGGTTTTTTCAATGGCATGGCTTTTGCTCTCATATTCCTTGAAAGGAGAAGCACATGCGTATTGAAAGAGAAAAACCCTGTCAAAGACGTCATCACCGAGTTAAGGCTCCGATGAAAGTGACAACGCCTGACGGCTACTCCTTAATGGCAACTGACTGGAGTATTGGCGGTCTGAGGCTTGATGAGATTGAAGGCAAGCTTCCCGCAGTGAACGATAACTGGAACCTAACCCTTGAGTTACCGTTTCAGGGTTTTGATATTGCCTTTGAAGTTGAAGCACGTATCGTTCGCACGGTGAAAGAAACCAAAACGATCGGTTTTGAGTTTATTGCCCTGAGTGAGCGGGCCAATGATTTGATGAGCCATTTCATTGACGATCTTATTCGTGGGCATATGGCAACGGTTGAAGATACGATTTGTCGTATTGATATTCCCGTAACCCCTATTTCGACAAAACCTGACGTTAATCCAAGCGATGAAGTTCCTGTAAAGCGCTTGCCGGTCAAAATGATTGTTATGTCAGCCATTTATTCAGTTCTGGCTGTAGCAATCTTTGGTTATCTCAGCATTTTGATTTACAGCAAGACAATGCGTATGGAAGTTTCGTCTGCAGTGGTCTCAGCACCCTTGGCGACAATCAAAATGCCGATGGATGGCATTCTGCACCCAATCCTGATGCAGGAAGATGTCCGGGTTATTGCCGGGCAACCTATTGCCCGCATTCATGACATCAAGTTTGAAACTGACCTGGATGAAAAGCGCATACAACTTGACCAAGCCAAGCGAAACCTTGCGCGCACCCAGGAAAAATACAAAATCGAAGAACAGCGTATGAAGCTGTATCAAATCATCAATAAAACAGACAAGCAAATCGCTGAAGCGCGTGTTGAATCTGCTAAACAAGCACTAACGGCTTCTGATGCGCATCTGGATCGGCTTATCACATTACGTAAAAAAGGATTGGTTGCCGAGAGCAAGGTTGATGAGTTGCGTCGCCAACAATCTATGACCCTTGGTCGATTGAAAGAGGCTGAATATGACCTTGAACGTGCAACTGCAATGGATGCGGTCTCTGGCAGACGTTATTACAACCACAAGGAGTTTGTATCTGATCTGGACATTCTCGCGCTTGAAGTTGAAGAGGCCAATGCGCAAGTCATGGCAGCAAGCATGCAGGTTGAAAAACTTGAAGTTGAAAAGGCTCGCATGATCATCAAGGCCCCCTTTGACGGACGCATTGTCTCGGTTAAGCAGCCTGGTAACATCATGGTTCTACGTAATGAACAGCTTTTCACCATTGAGAAAAAAGAACCGCCAACTGTTACCGCTTTCCTGGATCAGGAGCAGATCCTTTCTGTTGGCCTGCATGACAGTGTGAAAATTTTCATTCCGGCACTGGACAGGCATATACCTGCAATCGTCACGAAAATTGACAGAAACTCTGCCTTTATAAATGACAAGGCCTCTCATTACGTTTGGGATGGCCAGAAACAAAAATCTGCAGCTGTTTCCCTTTCAATACAGATTACGGAAGAAGAGCGAAATTACATTTACGCCGGTCTTCCTGCCGTAGTTGTTTTCCCGAAACGATCCACGAGCGCGATATACAATCAATTGGGCGCAACGGTCACCAGATTGAAGAATATGTTCAATGACGAAACCTCGATTTGATACCGTCAAAAACGTAGATGACCCAACCTTCTGGCCAAAGGGCTTTGCCAAGTGGACGCCAAAGGTTCTTTTGTGCATTGCCTTGTACATTGGGGTTTGTCTTATTGGTCTGTTATCGGTTCCAAATGCAATCTTCGACCATAAGGCACTTGCGATAACCTTCACAATTGGCGGCCTTGGTCTTTGGCGCTATGGATGGTGGTTCACCCATGCTGTGCGTGCAATTATCTACGGTCATATTGTCTATCCCAAGTATCGCCAGGAAGGCCAGAAAATATGGGATTCCGGATGGAGGCCCAGGCATCTGCATTTCATGATGACCACATACAAGGAGCATCGTGAGATCACTGAAATGGTGGTGCGATCCATCGTCAAGGAAATTCATGACTCAGGTGTTCCCGGCACCATTTGGCTTGGTTCCTCAGACCGATTTGATGAAGATATCATTTCGGATTTTCTCAGGCGCGAAGCCATGCATGTGGATGTTACCCTTCGCATCATCAGACAAAACGTATCCGGCAAACGTGCAGCAATTGGCCTTGTGCTTCGGGCCATGTGCCGTTTGCCGGTTATGGATGATGATCTGATTGTTTTCATGGATGGTGACTTTGTTTTGAGTGAAGGGGCTATCGGACGCTGCATGCCAATGTTTAAACTGCACCCAAAACTGCAAGCTGTAACAACGGATGAGGAAGTGATTTGTATAGGCCCTCGCTGGATTGAGCGCTGGTTGCAAATGCGATTTTCACAACGCCGATTGGCGATGCAATCCCATGCCCTCTCCGGTCGTGTTCTAACATTGACCGGACGCATGTCCGTCTTCCGCGCGAAAAACCTCAAACAGCTTGAGTTCATCCGACTGCTCGAGGCAGATCATCTTGAGCATTGGCTATGGGGCAAATTTCGCTTTCTATCAGGAGATGATAAAAGCACCTGGTTCTACATGCTCAAGCATGGTTCACACATGCTTTATATTCCCGATGCGCTTGGCTACACAATCGAGGTCATTGAAGGCTCCGGCATGGAACGGATGGTTCAAAACTTCCGACGCTGGTCAGGCAACATGTTGCGAAACGGACAGCGAGCAATTGCGCTCGGGCCACGAGCCATGCCGTTCTTCATCTGGTGGTGCCTTGTTGACCAGCGCCTATCCATGTGGACGATGTTGGTCAGTCCCGTGCTTGCGGTATCAGCAGCATTTCTGGTCGGTTTTGAATATCTTTTATCCTATGTAATTTTTATCGCGATCAGTCGTCTTTTACTGTCTCTGGTGCTGTGCACCTACTCAAGAAAAGTTCAGCTTTCCTACTCCTGGATTTTGTATTTGAACCAGGTCATAAATGCCTCTGTTAAAGTCTATTGTATCTTCAGATTGTCAAAACAGCGCTGGTCCAATCGTGGCAACCAGTCAGCAGGCATGAACGGCGAAAGCTTCATTGAGGTTTTCAGAAACTGGATGGCTTCAGTCTGTACAACAGTCGCAGTTGCCCTGCTCTTCCTTGCAACCGTTCACTACACAAGTCTGGTGGATATACCCAGCATGATCCAGATCAGGGATGTGTTCAGCTTTTAAAGTTTAACTGGTTTTGCCTTTTGCAAATCATTCTTTGCATATTGCAAATTTCGCAGAGAATTTGATTCCGATTTTTCGTTTAAGCTATTGTTATTGCTATATTTTTTCTGTGGCATTCATTTTGCACTTTAACATCTGAATGATAGGAGAATGACATGAAAAAGAAACCTGTTTCTTGCAGCAAGGTTTATCTGCCGGTCTTGTGTGCTGCGTTTGCTCTTGGCACGGTACCAGCGCTGCTAACGCTGACGGTTGATCCCTACCAGATGTTTTCGCAAAAGGATCGCCCAACAAAAATCAATGACATTGCCGAGAAGGCACACTACCCATTATGGAAACTTGCAAAATTCAAGCGGGGCTCCCACGATACGGTCATTCTGGGTGATAGCCGCGCGCGTGCGCTGCGCGACAAATATTGGCATGAACTTAAAATGACCAACGCCCTCAACCTTGCTTATGGGGGTGGTACAATCCCCGAAATCTATACAACCTTCAAGGTAATCAAATCAGATCCTTCAATTCAAAATCTTGTCGTGGGTGTTCAACTGAGAAGTTTTGATGAAGATCACAAAGGCGGCATGAACCGTGTACCGGAAGCTGTCGAACTGGTTCGCCATAAGTTTGAATATTTGAAAAACTGGAATGTCTTTCAAACGACCCTTGAAATGTTTGGCAAGGAAAATGAAGAGACGATTGAAAGATACGGTTCATTCATCTCTCAAGCCAATGCCGGTGAGCTGGGACGTGAGGGAAAAACATCTCTCTCAAAACTACTGGAACCGGATGTGTGTTTTGGTTGTGATCTACCTGAAGGTCTTCAGCCCGTAAAATATCCTTCACGCAAGGGACGTTATAATTTCCATGGCAACGGGAATTATGATGTCATTGGCTGGCAAGGGAATATTCCTGATTATGGATGGAACCAGTATTCGACTTATTACCAGACTGTCAGTCTTGCTACTGATCTCCCAGGAAAGTTTGAGCGCCAAGTTCGCAAGAATGGCGCATCAGATTGGCGCGGTTTTGAGTTTTCACAAAAGTACTGGAATTACTTTGAGGAAATGGGCGACTGGGCAAAGCAGGAAAACAAAAATCTGATCTTTGTCATTCCGCCCACGATCACCAACATGCAGCATACCATCCAGGAAAATGGTCTTGGAAAACTTAATCACCAGTTGCGTGTAAAACTGGCTGAACTGGGTACGGTCATGGATCTTGATTTTCCCAATACACTGACAAGCAATATTGAGAACTTCAATGATGCTTATCATTTCGATTCAAAAATCGCCCGACAGATCGTCGGACAGGTCATTCCCCTGATTACAAAGAACAAGGACGCCATAGGCAAGGCCCTAAAGCGTGAACGCAAAATCAAATGTAACAACTCTGAAGCAGACAAACGCTTGAAGATAACCAAACAGACGAACCTTCTTGAAGGTCGTAACTGCAGAATTTGGAGGCATGAAAATGAAACAAGATAAGAAAATCATCATCAGTTCTTTTCTGATTGTTGGAGCGCTTTCAACTGCAATCATTACCAGTGCGCTAAACCTCCACAACAGTAGCAATAATTCGTTGTATGAACCAGATCCTGTTACCCAAAAGGAAATTGCGCAGGCACGTGCTTATGGCAAGGAAAATGATTGGTCCAAGGCGGCCGAGATACTCCGACGCAATGCGGTTGGTGCCAATGTTCAGGCAAAATATGAATATGCAATGCTCTATGCCAAAGGTTGGGGCGTAACGCGAGATCTTGAAAAAGCACGAAACTTGTTGCTTCAGGCAGTTCAAAGACCCTTCAAGGATCGTGCAAGGGCTGCTTTTGAGCTTGGCCGGGTTTATCGCATGTCAAAGGGAGAGGATTGCGCTCGTATATCCTTTGAATGGTTTAACAAGGCCGCCCAATGGGGCTACCTGAAAGCACATAGTGATATTGGCAAATCCTATGCACGCGGCATTGGTGTCAATCAAGATGTTGAACTGGCTCTGAAACACTACAGAATTGCAGCAACGCAAAGCGCTTCGACAGCAGTCCTGCCGCTGGTTGAGCTTCTGGCAACTGGCAGCTCCACTGTCCCAGCAGATCCGGACAAGGCGATCGAAATCCTGAATGAGTTTATGCCAAGACTTGAAGAAGCAGCACGTGGTGGTGATGCAAGGGCAGCACGCAGTATTGGCAGACTTTACGTTACCAGCCAACTAGTCGAACCCAATGAGGAAAAAGCCTTGAAATGGTTATCCATGGCTTCAAGCCTGGGTGATGCCATTGCAATGCACGACATGGCTTTGCTGATCATGGACACCAAAAAGCAATTTGCTGAAAAGAAGCAGGTTCTTGATCTTCTGCAAGAAAGCATAAACCGCAATTATACCGCTGCCATAACTACGCTTGGCCGCTTGCACTTGAAAAGTAAGTTTGGTTTGCCGGAACGCAAGGCTGTGGACCTGTTCAAACAAGGTGTTGCAGCCGGGCATACAGGCTCAATGGAAGAGCTGGGCAGGTTATATTTTCAGGGAAAGTACGTACAGCATGACCTGGAAAAAGCGCGTGAGTTGGCAAAGCTTGGCGCTGGCCTGAAACATAGCGGCAGCAAAAAACTGCTGGAAGAAATCATCAAGGCAGAAAAATCAACTGCGCAAAACACATCAATCAGTTTGGCAAGTGGGGATTAAGATTATGGTTTTCAGTTCATTGGAATTTATTTACCTGTTTCTACCACCGGTCTTGATTGGCTTCCTGTGCTTGCGTGCCTTGAAGCTTGAGAGCGCAATCATCTGGTGGCTCATCATGGCCTCACTGGTATTTTATCTGTGCTGGAGCCCGAAGCACCTTATACTGCTTTTATTCTCAATCGGATTTAACTATCTAATACACCTGCTCTTAAAGCAAAACAGGTCCAAGGCTGTGCTTACCCTCGGGATTATAGTCAATCTGGGTATGCTGGGCGTCTTCAAATATGCTGATTTCTTTATTGGAAACTTCAACGCAGTTACCGGTTATGATGCGGCTGAATTGGGATTGATTTTGCCATTGGCGATCTCGTTTTACACATTCCAGCAAATCTCGTTTCTTCGCGACACCTATCAGGACAAGTTGGTGGATTGTGACTTCAAGAAATACGTGTTGTTCGTAACATTCTTCCCGCAATTGATTGCCGGACCGATTGTCATGCAACGCGATACGATTCCACAATTTACACTGGGAAATTTCTCCAACCGATACCTCACCAATATCATGACAGGAGCAACCCTGTTCTCGATCGGGTTGTTCAAAAAAATTGTTTTGGCAGATGGCATAGCGCCAGTAGCGAATGCAGTCTTTACAATGGCAGACCAGGGTACTCATGTCCCCATGGAAGCAGCGTGGCTAGGTGCGATAGCTTACACGTTTCAAATCTATTTTGACTTCTCAGGATATTGTGACATGGCGCTTGGTCTTGCTCTGATGTTCGGCATTCGCCTTCCCATTAACTTCAACTCGCCCTATCGCTCACTGAGTATTGTTGAGTTTTGGCGTCGCTGGCATATCACGCTTTCCAGGTTCCTGCGTGACTATCTGTACATTCCACTGGGTGGCAATAAGTCAGGCATTCTGGGAACCCGAGGCAATCTAGCAATCACCATGTTGCTGGGCGGTCTTTGGCATGGCGCCGGCTGGAATTTTATAATCTGGGGCGCCCTGCACGGCGGCTATCTGATGATCAACCATATATGGAGCGGCTCTAACTTTGGGCAAAGTTTCCGCGCTATCATTCATCCATATATCTATGCAAGTTTTGCTTGGTCAGTCACCATGATAGCCGTCGTGTTTGCCTGGGTATTTTTCCGCGCAGAAACATTTGATGGCGCCAGCCTAATGGTTCAGGCCATGGTTGGATATACAGATTTTGTAACCATTCAAACCTGGCAGGAAATAGTTCCAAACGCCAGCATGCTGCCCTATGCCTTACTGGCAATGACTGCAATTGTTGTCTTGTTGCCAAACAGTATCGAGTTCACACGTAATTACAAACCTGTACTTGATACTACCAAGGAAGTCGGAAAACCTCTCTTCAACTGGTTTGCTGTTCATTGGTCTCCAAGACCCGCATGGGCAACTGCAGTTGCTGCCGTGACATTGGTTTCTGTAATTCAAATCTACAGATTAAATGATCTTACAGAGTTCATTTACTTCAATTTCTAAACCGGGAAACAGACTAAAAAGGCGGGATTTATCCCGCCTTTTTTAATGTGGATTACATACATTTTTACATAAATCTTAACAGCAATTGCAGAATGCAAAATCGATCTTTTCATAATGCAAACAAACATGTGGTTTTGAATCAACCGAATTACATAAGTTACTGTTTTTATTATATTTTTTATTTGGCACAAGTCTTGAAAGACACTTGCAGATCATCAAATCAAGAGGATAAAAACGATGAATGCATTAGCCAAGAAATATGAGTTTGATACCGCAGTTGCACTTCCTGAAATTGACTTCAACAAGCCAGCTATCTCGGTAGTAGGACTTGGATATGTTGGCGCGGTTTCTACTGCCTGCCTTTCACAACTTGGACACCGTGTTGTTGGCGTTGACGTGGACACCATCAAGGTAGATCAAATTGCAAAAGGCACGTCGCCAATCCACGAAAAAGATCTTGGTGCCTATCTTGATGAAGGTGTTTCCAACAACCTGATTTCTGCAACAACGGATCTTGTTGGCGCGGTTATTGATACCTCTGTAACATTTCTCTCTGTTGGCACGCCTACCAGTGAAGATGGCGGTTGTGATTATCGATACATTGAAGCTGCTGCCCGCTCTATCGGCGAAGGCCTTCGTCAGAAAAACTCTTACCATGTCATCGTCATGCGTTGTTCTATTCCTCCCGGAGCAACCCTGAATGTCATGGTACCGGAAATTGAAAAGGTTTCCGGTCTTAAAATGGGTGATGATTTTGGCATCTGCTTTAACCCGGAATTTCTTCGTGAAGGCACTGCGATTGAAGACTTTTATGCACCACCCAAAACAGTTGTTGGTGCAAATGATGAGCGTGCTGCAAAAGTTGTTGCTGACATCTATGCTCCGGTCGATGACAACGTCATCATGACCACAATTGATGTGGCTGAAATGGTCAAATATGTCGATAATGTCTGGCATGCTGCAAAGGTCAGTTTTGCAAATGAAATTGGAAGAATTTGCAAGCCTCTGCAAATCGACAGTCACAAAGTCATGGACATTTTTGTTCAGGATACAAAACTAAACCTTTCACCCTATTACCTAAAACCAGGCTTTGCATTTGGCGGTTCCTGCCTGCCAAAGGAAGTACGAGCCGTCGCGCACCTTGCTGACAAACTGGAAATTGATACCCCCCTCATAAATAGCCTTTCAATTTCCAATGATGTGCAAGTAGAGCAAGCTACCGAGATGGTTCGTGCTTCCGGCCACAAACGAATTGGTTTTCTGGGGCTGGCCTTCAAGGCTGGTACGGATGACCTTCGTGAAAGTCCGATCCTTGAGGTGATTAATTCACTGGTCAAGGAACAATACGAAATCAGCACTTTCGACCCCGCGATAGATCCTGAAACACGTATCGACAACCAGTTCACCTATGTTGAACACGTATGCCCGCATCTCAAACCTACAGTAGAAGCCCTTCCGCAAATGATGCGCAGTTGTGGCCATGAGGTGATTGAGAGCAGCGATGTCATCGTTGTTACACAGAATACGCCTGAAATTCAGAAGCTGGTCGCATCCGCTTTTGGTCGCGTCGAGATCATCGATCTTGTTCGGGTGTTCAAAGATCAACCCATGTTCCAGAGCTATCAGGGCATTGGTTGGTAATCCCCTAACGATAATCAAGGATAAAAAATGACTGTAGATACAGATATGAATATCTCGCTCATTCAGGGAACGAATGTAGAAGATAGTATACGAGGCACAGGTCGGTCTGAAGTTATTTCTGGTGCGGGTGGTGATGATATCATCACCGCACTGAGTGGTAACGATGACGTTTACGGCGGCACAGGTAACGACATACTTTATGGCCAGGGTGGTAATGACACCATTTATGGTAACGGCAAGCCCGCTTACGTTGACCTGCAAAACCTGGTAGTGCAAAACGCAACAACCGCAACCGTTACATTTGTTGATGAAGGTGCGGGTTACAGAAACGCACTTGGTGTGTATGAGATTGCTGAAGATGGCAGCGTTTCAAATGTGCAAGTTCTTTTTGCCAATGCTTCCAAACAGGGAAGTGGCGGTGATTTGATCAAGAATGAATCAGCCGTTCAGTTTGATGTAAATGCCGGTGCAAAACTGGGCTTCTTCGTGGTTTCTAACGGCTACGGCAAAGATGCAGACAACCGGGAAGCACTTGAAGGCCTTAACGGAACGTATGAAATGCGTACGCTAGATGGTCAGCCGGCTTCTGTAGGTGCGCCTATGGAGCTATGGTACAAGGACAGCACAACGGGTGAAGAAACACATGTTAAAAGTCAGTTTGGCAATGACATCTTCCATTCAACCGGTTCAGTCCCGACAGACCTTGCAACCAATCCGGACAATTACCTGCACGTTGTAGGTCGCGCAAATGCAGTTGGTGGCGATTTGCTACTGGGTTTTGAAGACATCCGTGGCGGTGGGGACAACGACTATGATGACACTGTCATTAACGTCGATCTAGGCCAGGCCAATATTGTTGCTCTTTTGCCAACTCCATCAGGTAACGGAAACAACCTGCCAGATGATGATATCATTTATGGCGGTGACGGCGACGATGTCATGTTCGGCATCTCTGGTGACGACATGATCTATGGCGGCATCGGCAATGATGAAATGTCAGGCAACTCAGGTAATGATGTTTTGTTCGGCAATAACGGTGATGACATCCTCGCAGGCAACTCAGGCAATGATGAATTGAATGGTGGTGCAGGTGCTGACGAACTTTCCGGCAACTCCGGAGAAGATGTCCTTTCTGGCAACTCAGGCAATGATACACTGTCTGGTGGCAGTGGTAACGATACACTTGATGGTGGCTCAGGAAGCGATACCGTTTCAGGTGGCTCTGGCGATGACATTGTTCGTGGTGGCAACGGCACAGATACACTGAACGGCAACAGCGGCAATGACGAAATGCACGGCGATGGCGGTTCTGATATCATGAATGGCCAATCTGGACATGACATCCTGTTTGGCGGCAATGGCTCTGACAAACTCGTCGGCGGTGGCGGTAACGACACACTTGATGGTGGCGCCAACAACGACAAGCTATATGGCGGTTCAGGTGATGACGTCATGACTGGTGGTTCTGGCAATGACTACCTTACAGCAAGCAGTGGCAGTGATACCCTAAGCGGTGGCACAGGCAACGATAAACTGCGAGGCGGTTCAGGTGATGATAATTTCGTATTTGACTTTGCCGAAGGTGATCTTGGTACAGACCGCATTTATGACTTCAGCTCGAATGAAACAATCTCTTTGTTGAATTCCGGCTATGACATGAATGATGTCAATGCCAACATGACACAATCAGGTAATACGGTTGTGCTTGATTTCGAAAATGAAGCAACAATCAAAATTCATAATTTTGATATGAATGACCTGACTGAAGATAACTTCCTCTTTATCTAACGTTATCTTCTAAAGCCAATAGACAGGCCTTTTACAAGGCCTGTCTGCACACAAAATTTCAAATAATTTACACGCCCATATAATTGGGAAGCCCCATTGAAATGAATGGTACATAAGTGACCAGCAACAAGGCCGCCAGAATGGCAAGATAAAATGGCCAAATGGTTTTCAGGGCTTCTTCTATCGGCACCTTCCCGACTGCGCATCCTACAAAGAGACAGGAACCAACTGGCGGCGTACACAAACCAAGCCCCAGGTTCATCATCAACATGATACCAAATTGATGCGGGTCCATGCCCAAGTCTCTGGCTATTGGGAGGAAGATTGGTGTGCAAATAAGAATGAGTGCGGCCATATCCATAATCATGCCAAGCAGCAACAACATGATATTGACCATGAGCAAAATCATGATCGGATTATCCGAAATTGCCAGCAAAAATTCAGACAAGAGAGCCGGCACCTGATAAAGAGCCAACAGATAACCAAATGCACCTGCACATGCGATGAGGATCATGACCATGGAGGTTGTACGTACCGAGGTTACGACAGCCAGCTTGAATTTTGCCCAGTCAAGCGACCTGTAAACAAAGAAGGTCAGAAGCAGCGCGTAAATTGCGCCAAAGGCACCGGACTCGGTCACTGTGAAGACACCAGACAAAACGCCACCCACAATGATGACTGCCGTAATGAAACCGGGAATGGCTGAAGCGGCAGTTACAAATACTGTTTTCCAGCCGGGGAAAGGTTCAGATGGATAATTGTGCTTGATGGCAATTGCATAAGCAGCAATTGCCAGACAAATGCACATCAGGATACCTGGCACCATGCCTGCCAGAAACAGTTTTGAAATCGAAATACCACCCCCTGCGGCGACGGCATAGATAATCATGTTATGGCTGGGTGGAATCACAATACCCGCGATGGATGAGGTTACGGTTACGTTTACAGCATAATCACCGCTATAACCTTTTTCCTTCATGACCGGGATCAGAAGCGAGCCAAGTGCTGAAATGTCTGCTATGGCTGATCCCGAGATGCCTCCAAACAACATGCTGGAAAAAATATTCACTGACGCAAGACCACCCCTGACATGCCCAACCAGCGCAGAGGCAAACAGGACAAGTCGTTTTGCGATGCCACCATGCAGCATCAATTCGCCAGCAAAAATGAAGAACGGGATTGCGAGCAATGAAAATACAGTTGAGCCTGAGACTATCCGCTGAAACGGAACAACGAGTGAAAAGCCTTCAAAGAAGAATGTAACAACAGAAGCAATACCCATTGCAAAGGCAACCGGCACACCGATGACCACGCAAAAGGCAAACATGGCAAGAAGAATTAAAAGCCCCATTTAATCCTGCTCTCTTTCAGCGTTTTCAATCTCTGACGGCGTATCAGAAAAATAATATTGATAGGTACGCGACAAGGCGTGTGATGAGGCAAAGAAAAAGATGAGTGCCCCGGCTACGGCAGCCGGCATGGTTCGAATGCCTTCGGGAATGTTTAGCATAGCCAAATTTGTTCCCCAGCCAAATTGCACCAGTTCAAGACAGTACACGAACATGATGGCGCCAAAGATTGCCATCAACACATCTGCAAG
>CALDZZ010000012.1 GCA_937944075.1 uncultured Rhizobiaceae group bacterium | reverse complement strand
CCATTGTAGCTGGTTACAATTTGCGCCTCACGGTCAATATTAGAGATTGAGGACGACTTATGCAGCGTAATGCCATGTTCGGCATACCAGTCATCATCGTGAGTGATAATGTCCTGATATGTTTTTTCACCAGACAATACCGGAGAAAGCATCAGGCGATTATAGTTTACCCTTGGCTCTGCATTGAAAATGGTGATGTCATAGGCATCCGGATTTTTGTCCAGAAGGTTTTCCAGCATGCGCCCTGGTGCCATGCCGTTGCCTATGATGACGAGTTTTTGTTTGTCAGTCATTCTGCAGCCTCCACAATATTAGAGCCGGAATAATTGGAGCGTTGTCTTTTCAAACGCACTTCGCGTTTTTTCTCGATTGATCGAAGCTGTTCTTCGGTCGGGTTCGCGCCGCCTTCATAAGCTTCAAGGAAATCGAGTAATTCCTCGCGGTACGCGTAGTAGTCCGGATGGTTGAGAAGTTCCTTGCGCGAGCGCGGTCTTGGCAGATCAACTTCCATGATGTTACCGATCTTTGCATTGGGGCCGTTCGACATCATCACAACACGGTCAGCCAGAAGAATGGCTTCGTCCACATCATGTGTCACACAAATTGCAGTAACTTGTGTTTTCTTCCAGACATCCATCAAGACATCCTGCAACTCCCATCGGGTGAGACTGTCGAGCATGCCGAAAGGCTCATCCAATAAAAGAAGTTTTGGAGAAAGGGCAAAGGCGCGCGCTATACCGACACGTTGCTTCATGCCATTGGAAAGGTCTGAGGCGGCACGATTCATGCTGTCGCCCAAGCCAACACGTTCAAGGTAATATTCACAGATATCGCGTTTTTCCTTGGAACTTGCTTTTGGATAAACGCCATCAACACCAAGCGCAACATTTTCATAGGCTGTTAGCCATGGCAGAAGACTTGGCGCCTGAAAAACTACCGCACGGTCGGGACCTGCATTCGTGACGTGTTTGCCATCCAGAATGATGGAGCCTTTGGTGATTTCATTCAAACCGGCCGCCATGGTAAGGGCAGTGGACTTGCCACAGCCTGAATGACCAATCAACGTGATAAACTCGCCCTTGTTCATTTTGAGTTCGACGTCTTCCAGCACCGTTAAAGGGCCTTTGGGCGTTGGATAAACTTTCGTCAGTTTAGAGAACTCAAGATAACGCTCATCGCGATTGGATTGGGCTTCTTCCTTGTAAGCTTTTGGTGGTTCTTCCTGGAAGATTGGAACAATGTCCGGCAGGTTGATATCGCGCTCGATTTCAGCGCCGCGTTCATTGCCAATGTCCATCAGATATTGTGTTACTTCACTGCGCAACCGAATAAACTCATCGCTGGAATTCATGGCCCCACGGTCACGTGGCCTTGGCAAGTCTACCTTGAATTCAGGTCCAAGTGTTGCATTGGGACCGGGCGTAAGAGGGATAATCCGGTCTGCCAGAAGAATGGCCTCATCCACATCATTGGTAATGAGAATGATTGTCTTCTTTTCTTTTTCCGAGATCTCGGCAAACTCATCCTGCAGTTTGGCGCGGGTAAGCGCATCAAGTGCTGAAAGCGGTTCATCCAGCAATAATACTTCAGGTCGCATGGCAAGGGCACGGGCAACTGCAACGCGTTGACGCATGCCGCCGGAGAGTTCCGCAGGTTTGCGTTCCTTGGCATGAGACAGGCCAACCATCTCGATATAATGCTCGGCAATTTCTGCACGCTCCGACCTTGGTTTGGAACCAAACACCTGATCCACCGCAAGGCTGACATTGCCCATAACCGAAAGCCACGGCATTAGTGAATAGGACTGGAACACAACACCACGTTCAGAACCAGGTTCGGTAACTTCCTTTCCCTTGAAGATTACACCACCTGAATCCGGTTTGATAAGACCTGCAAGAGCAGAGATCAGGGTTGTCTTCCCCGAGCCGGAGAAGCCGACGATCGCAATGAATTCTCCGTCTTCAACTTTGAGATTGATATCATTCAGAACCGGGTTCCTGTCTTCGCCCTCACCGAAGTGTTTTGACAGTTTGGAAATTTCCAGAAAACTCATCATCCACTCCTATCGGTTGGCCGAGAAGGTAAAGGCACGTTGCAAGGCAAACATCAGACGATCAAGCATGAACCCGATGATGCCGATGGTCAGTACCGCAACCATGATTTTTGCCAACGACTGAGAAGAACCATTCTGGAATTCATCCCATACGAATTTTCCAAGACCCGGGTTCTGAGCAAGCATTTCTGCAGCAATCAGAACCATCCAGCCCACACCCAGAGACAAACGAAGTCCTGTGAAAATCAGAGGCAGCGAGGATGGAAGGACAAGTTTGGTAACGGTTTTCCATGTCGGAAGCTGAAGCACACGCCCA
The DNA here is from genome assembly GCA_937944075.1 of uncultured Rhizobiaceae group bacterium. Lineage (GTDB taxonomy): Bacteria > Pseudomonadota > Alphaproteobacteria > Rhizobiales > Rhizobiaceae > JAALLB01. The sequence goes on along the minus strand of CALDZZ010000012.1, from coordinate 24,854 downwards.
ACATTCATCAGATCCTTGTCAACTGATGCGACACCCAGTGCAGTATTGATGAGCGTTGGCCACATGGAGCATAGGGTTACAGTAATCGCAGAAATAAGCAGTGACTTGGGCATCCAGTCCCACGGATTCGCGTAAGTTGCTGAAACGATCATGGTAACGATCGGTAACCATGCAAGGGGTGAGACCGGTTTGAAAATTTGGATAAGCGGATTGATTGCACCATTGAAGGTTTTTGACAAACCCGAAGCAATACCAAGTGGCACTGCGATCAGGGTTGCAATCAAAAACCCAAGTCCAACTGTGAAAAGTGATGTCAGGATTTGGTCAAGATAGGTCGGTTTGCCGGTATAGGTACGTTCCTTGACCTTGTCAGCCTTGCCTGCCTCAATCAGTTTTGCATTTCGTATATCCTGCCGTTCATAAAAGGCATCTGCTTTTTCTCGTTCGCGCTTGTGGTCTTCCCACAGATTATCAACCTGAGCCCAAACCTGAACAGGACCAGGAACCGCGCCAAGCGAGGTTTGAACCTTTGGAGCAAGATAGGCCCAGGCAAGCAAAAACACCATAATGCCAACAAGTGGAATAACAAGGACACGCTTGAGTTCACCAAACTGCTCCTTTGGGCTGTCACCAGCACCAAGTTTCAAAATTGGAACAAGCCAGGCAAAGCCAAGCGCTTCCAGCCAGCCACTAGCCTTGTTGATCGCAGTGAATAGCTTTTCCCGCTTTGGGCGCGTATCAATTTCATCAGGTGTTACACTTGCATCAGACATTTTTGTTATTCCGGATTTGAGAGAAGAGAATTGAAAAGAGCCAGTATTTCTCCGACTCTTCTTCAAGCTTTGATTAGCCGCCAATGACCTTGTTGCCTTCGACAGACTGGCCTGTTTTCAACCCGATCTTGAGAGCGTCGATATACTCATTTGGCTTGCGTCCATCGTAGGCAATGCCATCAATGATATCCTCGGCGGGTGTTGGTTCCTTGTAACCATCAGTGCCAAACGGGAAGTCGGCCTTTTCAACATGGCCTTCCTCAATCAGCATCTCGGCAGCTTTCATATAGATGTCAGGGCGATACACGGATTTGGCTACTTCATCATACCATTCATCAGGTTTTTGCTCGGCAATCTGACCCCAGCGGCGCATTTGGGTCAGGTACCAGATCGCATCTGAGTAGTAAGGATAGGTCGCGAAATAACGATAGAAGACATTGAAGTCAGGAATTTCGCGCTTGTCTCCTTTTTCAAACTCGAAGGTGCCTGTCATGGAATTCGCGATCACGTCATAGTCAGCGCCGACATATTCAGAGCGTGAAAGAATCTCCACCGCTTCAGGTCGGTTGGCATTGTTATTCTCATCCAGCCATTTGGCAGCACGAATGAGAGCCTTGGTAAGAGCAAGTGTTGTATTCGGGTTTTGCTCCGTGAACTCCTTGGTAAGGCCAAAGACTTTTTCAGGGTTGTTTTTCCAGATTTGATAGTCGGTAATCACCGGAACACCGATGCCCTTGAAAACAGCCTGCTGGTTCCACGGCTCACCCACGCAATAGCCATGGATTGTGCCAGCTTCGAGTGTTGCCGGCATTTGTGGTGGCGGGGTAACGGAAAGGAGTGCCTCACCCAATATCTGTCCGGATATGTCTGTTGCTGAATAATAGCCAGGGTGGATGCCACCGGACGCAAGCCAGTAGCGTAACTCATAATTGTGTGTCGAAACCGGGAAGACCATACCCATATTGAAAGGCTTGCCTTCCGTAATAAACTTGTCAACAACAGGTTTGAGTGCATCTGCCTTGATCGGATGCAATGGTCGGCCATCATCCATCTTCGGTACGTTTGGTTTCATCATTTCCCAGATTTCATTGGAAACCGTAATACCATTACCATTCAAATCCATGGAGAAAGGTGTCACAATATGCGCCTTGGTACCGAAACCGATGGTTGCGGCGAGAGGCTGCCCTGCCAGCATGTGCGCACCATCCAGCTCACCGGTAATCACACGATCAAGCAATACTTTCCAGTTCGCCTGTGGTTCAAGCGTTACAAAAAGACCTTCATCCTCAAAGTATCCCTTTTCATAGGCAATCGCGAGCGGCGCCATGTCTGTCAATTTGATGAAACCGAATTTCAACTCGTCCTTTTCAAGGTCAAGCAGTTCAGCTCTTGCCTTTCTTGGCGATAACAAGCTTGCTGCAGAAAGCGTTGCGGTTGCGCCTAAACCTGCCAGAAAGGTTCTGCGCTGAATGGAAGTGCTATTCTTTAATGCGGTAAGTTTCGATGCTTTCTTTTCCATGAGGGGTGTCCTTTATGATTGCGATGAAGCCAGTTTGTTTTTGAAAAGAAAAAGCCGCCAACCAGAAGGCGCACTCTGAGGAGATCGTGCGCGGGCTGGTTGGCGGCTTTGCCTTTGAAATATCCGACTTTGGATAAATTATATGCCTGTCATAGGCTTGCTTTTTAGTATCGAGTCAAAAGTGTGACTTCAAGAAAAAAGTGTTGTTGTTTGGTGTTAAATAAGAACCATGCCGATGCAAAAAATGCAACGGTTGGCGCTTTCATATATCCTTGGCAAAAGAAGCGATATAGTCTTCCACCTTGTCCGGATCAAAGGTTTTGCCGTCGAAAAACCCATCTGGTCCAAGCATTAGCCTGCCAGTAGAGCCTACAGCTGTTTCTTGCCTGAGCGCGCCTTCCACTTTCATGTTGGCGGAGGGAATTGCCGCATCGCTGTCTTTTAATGCGGAACGAAAGAGATCTGGTCTGTAGGCATTTTTGGCGAGTTCCATGTTTTTGGCAGTATGCGGAATTTGCCCCCACCGTACCATCTGCGAATAAAACCAAAGGGCATGACTTTGCCACGGAAAGTTCGCCGCACGATCAAAAGGAACCATGAAATCCTTGAGCATGATCGTATTGCCTTTGCTTGGAGTAATAGTGCCCTCAAGCCCGTGTAAAATGATTTCTTTTGAAATATTGATATATTCGGCCTTTGAAAGAATGGCGGCCAGCTCAGGCCGGTTTGAGCGATCGCCACACCATTTGGCTGCCTTGTGAAGCGCGCGCACAAGAGATGAAAGTGTTTGCTGGTTTTCCTCTGCCCATTCTGCCCTCACGCCCAATACTTTCTCAGGACTTGATTTCCATACTTCAGATTTTGTTGTGATGATCCTGCCATGTCCTTTTGATACACAAACGCTATTCCACGGTTCACCAACACAAAACCCATCAATTTGTCCGCTAGCAAGAGCGTCTGGCATCAGGGGTGGTGGGACAATAACAATCTCGATATCTTCTTCAGGGTTTATTCCACAAGAAGAAAGCCAATAGCGCAACTCCAGATTATGCCCGGAAAAAGGATGCACAACGCCAAATCGCAACTTCTGTTGTCCAGACTTTAAACGTTGAACCACATGCTGTTTTAGGGTTTCCCCATTAGCCAGGGCATCGACATCATTATTATTTTCTTTATCTGATATATTTTCCCAAATGTCTTTTTGTAGTGTGATGGCATTCCCACCAAGCCCCAAGGCCATCGGCACTACCATTGGTGCAGAAAAAGGAACTAGCCCGGCATTCATGGCAATTGGCATAGGCGCCAACATATGGGCTACATCCAAATGTCCAACAGTAATGCGATCCCTTATCGTTGCCCAAGACAATTCCTTGGAAAGGATGAGGTCAACTCCATTAGCTTTTGCAAAGCCCTTCTCCCGTGCTGCGATGAGAATCATGCTGTCTGTGAGTGGAAGGAAGCCGGCTGTCACTGTTTTAAGCATAGCCATTCTAGTCATCCCCCATCATGTCAGCAGCCAGTACCAGCGTTTCAGCAACATCGACAATCTTGCGATTTTGGTTCATCGCTGTTTTGCGCAAAAGCGCATAAGCCTCATCCTCGGAAATGCCCTTGGCCTTCATCAAAATGCCTTTGGCGCGATCAATTGTTTTGCGAGCTGCCAGTTCACCCTTGGCCTGGACAAGTTCGTTCATCATTTTTGTGTAGGCATTAAAACGGCTGATCGCCATATCCAGAATGGGCTTGATCCGGTCCGGTCGCAAACCGTCAACCACATAGGCGGAAACACCGGCATCAATCGCGGCTTCCATCGATCCATGATCGGAGCGATCGACAAACATCGCAATCGGCCGCTGCACCGTACGGGTCAATTGAAACAGGTTTTCAAGCATGTCACGGTTTGGATTATCAAGATCAATGACAATGACATCAGGATCAACCGTGGCAATCTTTGCAGCAACCCCTTCGACGGTGTGCACCAGCATTACTTCGCTATGGCCAACCTCATTCAAAGCAGCTTCAATCAAATGCGCACGGGACACATTTTCATCAATGACCAAAATAGAAAGAGAGCTGCTAGTCATAAACATTATGTGCCGTAAAATGTAAAATTGTGCAATGCACAATTTTACATTTTGATATTGTTTTCAAGATCGCCAAGCTTTTTTTTGCTTGTCACTGATTTGAACTTTAGCAAAAGACGCAGGCCTTTTGCCGCGTAATCTGAAAAAGCTTTGACGGGAAAACCAGATTGTTAAAGCTGGCGCACAAAGTAAAAGTGTCTTTCATCTCAATAAAAATAAACTATTGATTCAAGTATTGCTTGGGAATGCATTGATCGATTTACCCAGCCGAAAACGAACTTGCGGAAAATTGATCAACGATCCATCAGCTAGTTGTAGACTTTTTCTCAAAATGACCTAACTTACGCAAGGTTCATTGATGCAAAGTGTGACAAAACGGGCTTGTTACTTGGTTTGGGGGAAATTTGGTAGATATATCAATTATTTACATGTTTCCAACAATCAGGGATCAGCTTTTTTAAACAGACAGTCGAATATTGGCATTTGCTAAAACCGGTTGTTGGTTACATAATGCGTCTTTGCCGTTATAACTTTGGAGGAGACAATCATGTCTAATAACGTAAATCGCAGAAAATTTCTGAAAGGTAGTGCACTAGCTTCTACAGTTGCAGCTAGCACATTGGCGGCACCCGCTATTGCTCGCGCTGAACCTACAGTACTTAAAGTTCAAGCAGCATGGGGCGGCGGGATTTTCCTTGAAAATGCCAAGTCATATGTTGACCGTGTCCATGCCATGGCCGGTAAGGATCTCAAAATTGACCTGCTTGCAGTAAACTCGGTTGTTAAAACTGGTCAAATGCAAAACGCTGTGCACAAGGGCCTTCTAGATGGTGCTCACTATGTGCCTGCTTACTGGTATTCAAAATCAAAGGCAGCTTCACTCTTCGGTACAGGTCCGTGTCTTGGTTGGTCTTCAAACGAAGTTCTTGGTTGGGTTCACTATGGTGGCGGTCAAGCATTGTTTGACGAGCTAATGGGCACACTTGGTTTGAACGTTGTTTCATTCTTCAACTCACCAATGCCTGCTCAGCCAATGGGTTGGTTCAAGGAAGAGATTAAAGACGCTTCTCAAATGGAAGGTCTTAAATATCGTACTGTTGGTCTTGCTGCAGATGTTCTTTTGGAAATGGGCATGTCAGTTGTTCAGCTTCCAGGTGGTGAAATCCAGCCAGCAATGAAATCAGGTTTGATTGATGCTGCTGAATTCAACAACCCGACTTCTGACCGTGACTTCGGTATGCAGGATGTTTCCAAACACTATCACTTGGCATCATTCCACCAGTCCCAGGAATTCTTTGAGGTGACTTTCAACAAGGACAAGTACAACTCACTACCGGCTGAGCATCAAGCTATCTTGAAACATGCTTCCGAAGCTGAAAGTGCAAACTTCTACTGGAACAACACAAAGCGCTATGCTGATGATCTGGTGAAGCTACGTGATGAGCAAGGTGTAAACGTTTACCGTACACCGGACTCTGTTATGCAGGCTCAGTTGAATGCTTGGGACAAGGTTGTTGATCGCATTTCTGGTGAAGATGAGTTCTTCGCTAAAGTGATCGAATCACAAAAAGCATATGCTAAAAACGTTATGAACTACCTGAACTTGAACCAGCCTGACTACAAGCTGGCTTACAAGCACTACTTTGGCTAAGCCTTAAACGTTCAAAATACTTTCCAGAGGCTAATAATTTGGCCTCTGGATTTCTCTAATCAAAAAATATAAAAGTTGCTTGTCCAGGATAACTTGTCCTTGGCTGGGAGGAAAACAGTTGGAAAAAGTCATCTATACCATCGAAGGTGTTAGTGTCTGGCTGGGCCGTGCTTTCGGCTGGTGTATCTTGATTTTGACACTGGCCGTGGCTTATGAAGTTTTTGTCCGATATGTGCTGAACTCACCAACGGTATGGTCGCTGGATATGCAAATACAAATGTATGGTGCACTGTTCCTGATGACGGGGCCTTATGCGCTTGCCCAAGGCGCGCATGTACGGGGCGATTTTCTCTACCGGCTTTACCCGGTGAAATGGCAAGCAAGCTCAGACCTTATTCTCTACATAATATTTTTCGTACCAGGCATGTTCGCACTCGTTTATGCAGGTTACACGGCTGCTGATGAGAGCTGGCGCTGGAAAGAAGTCAGTCTGAACAGTCCGGCTGGTATCCAGATTTATTATCTCAAAACCCTTGTTCCGATTATCGGATTTTTCATGCTGCTACAGGGTTTCTCGGAAATTTTAAGATGCATCAAGGCTATCAAGACAGGCAAATGGATGCCACGATTGGCCGATGTTAAAGAGACTGAAGATCTGTTGGCTGCATCTGCCCATGAAGTAATGGACAGAGGTACGCCGCCAATCATGCCTGAAAACAAATAAAACAATCATGCAGTCATTGCATCTCGAATATACAGAGTAAATTAGATGTCAAATCCTCAAGTCGCAATTTTAATGCTTACCAGCTTTATTTTTCTGGTGCTGTTAGGCTTCCCGGTTGCCTTCACGCTTATGGCGATGGGGATCAGTTTTGGTTTCTATTATTACCTGACACAAGGCAATAAATTTGAACAGATTAGTGATCTGTTCAATAACAGTATTTTTGACTTGTTTGCCCAGCGTACCTTTGAGGTCATGGACAACGCGACACTGGTTGCGATTCCGCTATTCCTGTTCATGGGCTATATTGTCGAACGCGCCAATATTATCGATAAGCTCTTCTTCTCGATTTACCTGTCTGCACGCAAACTGCCAGGCTCCATGGCGATTGCCGCTCTTGTCACCTGTACCGTTTTCTCAACTGCGTCAGGTATCGTAGGCGCTGTTGTGACCTTGATGGGACTACTGGCCTTTCCGGCGATGGCCAATGCAAATTACAACAAACAATTTGCCTCAGGTGTCATCTGTGCTGGTGGTACACTTGGTATTCTAATCCCACCGTCAATCATGTTGATTGTATATTCTGTAATTGCAGAACTTTCACCGCTCAGATTATATGCGGCGGCAGTATTTCCCGGCTTGTTGCTGGCAGGCTTTTACATGGTCTATGTGGTGACGCGTGCGGCCATAAACCCAAGCCTTGCCCCTCCACCAGATGAAGAGGATGTGCCGCCAACGAGAGAAATTCTGCTTGATCTTTTGATTTCGTTCTTCCCGTTGACAATCCTTATCATGCTCGTGCTTGGTTCAATTCTGGGTGGCTTGGCAACACCGGCTGAGGCAGCTGCCATGGGAGCCGCTGGGGGTATTTGTTTAGCGGCAGCTTACCGCGCGTTGACATGGAACAAGCTCAAGGAAAGTGTCTTTCTGACAGCCAAGGCAACCTCAATGGTTTGTTGGTTGTTCATCGGGTCGTTTATTTTCTCGGCTGTATTTTCCCTGCTTGGCGGAGAGCATCTGATCAAGGAATTTGTGGTCGGGTTTGATCTTGAGCCATGGCAATTCCTCATCCTTGTCCAGCTGATCATTTTCATTTTGGGCTGGCCGCTGGAATGGTCCGAGATTTTGATTATCTTTGTGCCAATATTCCTGCCAATGTTGCCATTGTTTGATGTGGACCCTTATTTCTTTGCGATGCTGGTTGCGCTCAATCTACAAACCTCATTCCTGACACCTCCAATGGCAATGTCTGCTTACTACCTCAAAGGGGTGCTTAAGTCACAAATTGAGCTGGTCGAGATATTCAAGGGCATCATGCCGTATCTGTTTATCGTTATCTTCTGCATGATCATGATGTATCAGTTCCCTGGCCTTGCGCTTTGGTTGCCTGATTATCTTTTCCCATAGGGCGGTAATCTGGATTATGTCTGACCTCCCACCAAATGGTCTGAGCGCGACGGAGGCTGCTCAGAAAATCCGTGAAGGATGGCTTACGTCTGTTGAGCTTACAAAGGCCTGTCTTGATCGCATTGAACAAACCGATGGGCAGATCAAGGCTTGGGCGCATGTTGACAGGGACCATGCGCTTGCCCAGGCAAAAGAGATGGATGATATTCGCATGCACGGGCGTGCGATGGGGCCGCTTCATGGCATTCCTGTCGGTTTGAAGGATATCATTGATACCAAGACACTGCCCACGGAATGTGGCACTGAAATTCACAAGGGGCGTCAACCCAGTGTAGATGCCACAATTGTAAATCGTCTCTATGAGGCTGGAGCAGTGATACTGGGCAAAACAGTCAGTACGGAACTGGCATTTGTTCACCCTGCTGAAACCTGCAATCCGCATAATCCGGAGCATTCTCCAGGTGGTTCATCCAGTGGGTCGGCAGCAGCCGTCGCAGCGTTTCACACACCCCTTGCAATCGGCACACAAACGAACGGGTCTGTTATCCGGCCTGCTTCCTATTGTGATCTCTACGGTTTCAAGCCAAGCAGGGGTGTTATTTCCAGAACCGGATTGTTGCAAACCTCAAACTCACTTGATCAAGTGGGCGTATTCGGCAGGACGTTGGAAGATGTTGCATTATTGAGTAATGCCATCGGCAGTTATGACCCCCAGGATGAAAAATCATTTGCCCGACCCAGACCAGACATGTTCGCAGGCGCACAAGAAAAGATGGAGATAGAACCTGACTTTGCATGGTTTGACTTGCCGTTTGCAGATCGCCTGTCGCAAGATTCAATCGAGGGTTTCGAAGAGGTTCTGTCAACGCTTTCAGATCGTGTAACCCGAATTCAGGCACCTGAAACCTTTATCGGTCTGCTGGATACACAACGCATCATTCATGAATATGAAATCAATCGTCAGCAGGCAGATGTATTCGAAAACCACTGGGATCAAATCAGCAACACCCTAAAGCCGGTAATTGAACGTGCTCGAACAATTACAAAAGAAGAATACGAACATGCACTGGATGTCATGAAGCAAACGCAAAGTTTTCTGGCAGACTTTTTTCTGGATTATGATGCGATTATTACCCCATCATCAACTGGCGAAGCGCCATTGCTTTCTAGTGGAAATACAGGCGACCCGGCATTTTGTACAATATGGACACTCGCTGGCGCACCCTGTGTGACAATACCCTTGCTTGCAGGCAGCAATAACCTCCCGATTGGCCTTCAACTCGTTGGCGGATACGAAGAGGATAACAGATTACTCAGAACAGCAAATTGGTTGTTGACTAAATTGGATTAAGCATCAAACTTGGATGCAGGAGACGTAAAATGGAAAAAGCACCGCTCAACGGATTTTCAGCTTTCATAGCCACTGCAATATTGGCAATTTTTGTGATTGCTCTGGCTCAAAGTATTTCCGCTGGTTTTGCCGGGTTCTGGGGTGGATTACCATTTTGGATGATTATCATCTTTGTACTTTCACTGGCCATTTACAATCTGTTTGAAGAAACAACCGGCCTCTCGCATAATGTGAAACGTGTTCTGCACACCATTGGCATTCTGTACGGTGGCCTGTCATTGGCATTTGGTTCCTGGCAGGCATCAAGTTATGTGAAGAAATTTGAGGAAGGTGGCAGTTTCAGTTTCCCTTTTTCAGACACTGAATTTCATTTCTCTCAAGGCTCTCTGGTCATGATTTGGATAGGCCTTACGATCTTCTTTGTTCTGCTAACCAGTTACATGGTGATGAGACTGTATCGAAAACAGTAAAGCTTCTGGTTTTGCGCTGACGTCTGGAGCTTGCTGTCATGACTTCCAAGCCTGTTTTGTGGATTACCCGGAAACTTTCCGACAACACTTTGAAACGTGCACAGGAAAACTATGAATGTATCATCAATCACGCTGATACAGAACATACTCCAGATGAAATCATAGCCATGAGTAAAACCGTGGATGCCATCATGCCCTGTCATTCCGAGGTATTTCGAGGTCCTACAGTTGAAGAACTTTCTTCACGTGTAAAGATAATAGCAAACCATTCTGTCGGTACCGATCATTGCGATATAGCAGCTCTTAATGCCCGCGGTATTACAGTAACGAACACGCCTGATGTTTTGTCGGACGCAACTGCAGAAATTGCATTCCTGCTTATGTTGGGTGCAGCGCGGCATGCAGTCATGGGAGATACGCTGGTTCGTAAAGGGGAGTGGGACTTCTGGTCACCTGCCTTTTTGGTGGGAAAGCAGGTTTCAGGCGCTCGCATTGGCATCATCGGCATGGGCCGCGTAGGGCAGGCTATGGCACGCAATGCTCGCGGCTTTGGCATGGAAGTTCATTATCACAACCGTTCACGCCTTGATGCGGAAAGAGAGCAAGGAGCGATTTTTCATGAAAACATCGACAGCCTGCTTGCTGTCTCTGACTTTTTGTCCCTGCATTGTCCGGCCACGCCTCAAACAACAGGACTGATGAATGCTGAACGCTTGGCCATGATGCCGGATGGCGCTGTACTGGTAAACTCTGCTCGTGGTGCGCTAGTCGATGAAGATGCACTTCTTGACGCCTTGGACAGCAAAAAACTGGCAGCCGCTGGTCTGGATTGCTTTGTGCAGGAACCGGGTGGAAATCCGAAGTTCGCATCATACCAGAACATCTTTATGTTGCCTCATATTGGAAGTGCCACGGTTGCAACCCGCGATGCAATGGGGTTTCGCGCGCTTGATAATCTGGATGCCTATTTTGCTGGTCACATCCCAAGGGACAAGCTGTAATTTTTTTGCAGATTTGCTTGTTGCATCATTCTTTGAAAACTGACGTCATGCCAGCACAACAGACTTTGCGAGGTTATTCGACAAATGCTCTGGCACATCCCCACCAAGATCTTTTGAAATAGCCCTTGAGGTTGCCCATAAAGAATGAACCAGTTGGTTCTCATTCAGTCGCGCCATGCGTGCAGTGGGTACGGCAAGTGAAATAGTGCCATAGGCGTAAGGGCTGATTTCAAAAAAGGGAACGGCAATTGAGCTGACTTCACGTTCAAAAGATTGGTCCGAAATGACATAGCCGTTGCGTCTGGCTGTTGAAACACTCTCATTGATTTTTTCAGGATCTGTAATTGTGTTGTCTGTATATTTCACGAGCCTGGAATTAATTGTCTTTTCCAATAACTCGGGGTGTCCAAATGCTAGGGCTGTGATGCCGGAAGCAGTAGCATGCAAGGGCAGCATATCTGCCTCATTGAAATAAACCCGCGTACCACCCGTTCCCCCATCATGATAACAGAGCGGAGACATCCCCTTGCTGACAATAAGGGAAGCGTGCACCAGTTCGCCAAGTGACTCAGAAAGCGATGTAACCTGTCTTGTCACAATCTTGCGCATCGGGAAGGTTGATTCCCGCACGGCAGACAGCCTCATGAGTGTTGCGCCAAGGCGATATTTTCTGGTTTCCGGATTTTGTTCAAGGAAACCGTTTTCAACCAGTTCTGTCAGATGGCGGTGAATTGTAGCCTTGTCCTGGCCTGTCAGGTTTTTGAAATCAACCAGTCCAATTTCAGGCCGCTCCTTTGAGAAATAATTTAACAAGTTTAAGGACTTTGTTATCGTTCCCATTTTTCCTTTGGCCTCACAAGTTCAAAACCCGAGTTCCTGATAGTGCTTACGTTGACAGACAACAAGTTTTCTATCAAGATTAAAATGCAATAATTGGTTCAAATAATGAACCTTACTACCGGAGGACTTAAACACAATGAAATCAATAATCAAGTTGGCGCTGGCTGCGTCCGTATCTATGGGAGCGCTGTTTACAGCGCCCGTGATGGCTGAATATCCTGAAAAGCCTGTAGAGTTTGTTGTCCCATGGGGACCAGGTGATCTGGAAGACGTCCTGACAAGAATGATTGCTGAAGATTTCCAGAAAAAATACAGTTCTCCTGCAGCTGTTATTAACAAGCCTGGTGGCGGTGGCGGGCCATTTCCCGGTGCCATATATACTGCAAGCAAGCCGGCTGATGGTTACACGATAGGTTCCTTTGTGATTGGTGTACCCATGCTGGGTCATAAAATCGGCATTCCCGAGCTGGCACCTGAAAAGTTTGATCCTCTCGGTATTTTCCTGACATACCCGTTTGTCATTGTTGCCGGTGAAAACGCACCTTATGACGATATTGATGGATTGGCGAAACATGCACAATCAAATGATGTTGCCCTGGGGCATTTCGGTGCACCTTTGCCACCAACCAAGGTGACCTTGGCATTGGCCAATAAAAAGGGCTTCAGCTTTGCGTCCGATGCGGCCTTTGATTCTCTTGATTGCAACACACTTGCATCAGGTGATGTGGATGTCATGAATACAACCTTGCAATTGGTATTGCCGTGTCTCGACAAGGTAAAGGTGCTGGCATCAATTGGAGAAAACCGTATTCCGCTAACGCCTGATACACCGACAGTTGCAGAGATTTCACCTGATTTGGGCATCACGCTGTGGAATGGGTTGTTCGTCCTCAAGGATACGCCTGATGATGTTCGCGAGAAAATCATCGCGGTTGCCAAAGAGACAATTGCCTCAGAACGCGCTCAAAAGCTTGCCAAGGAAACTGGTGCACTTGTCTACTGGCAGGATGCAAAAACATCAGCGGAACGTATCAAAAAGGATTCCGCAACCTTCGGAGCAATCAACGAGCTTCTAAAGTAGGCTTTAGACAAATGACGCCCGACACAAGATTGTGCCGGGCGTTTTATTTGAAATCCGGAGGTATCGAGGGTGCTACAGGTTAAAACTCTGAAACAGTTGTTCCAAAGGCATCGAAGGCCTGGAAACCTGTTCTTTGCAACAACCTTTTTAATTCTCTCCATAGCTCTCTTGATTAAAGTACCGGATCAGACTGTTTGGCAAAAGGGAACCAAATGGTTTTCCCAACCAGCATTATGGCCAATCATCTCCATTCTTGGAATGACGATATTTGCAACCCTGAACTGGACAAGTGCCATTGTATCGAAAAAGATAGAAGGCCGTTGGCAAGAAATCGGCTTCTGGCTCCGAGCGTTTGAATATGTCGGCTGGTTCATGCTTTATGTAATCAGTGTACCATTTGTGGGCTATCTACCATCAACAATCATCTTTGCCTTCTTGTTGGCAGTCAGGGCAGGGTATCGCTCCCGAAAAATGCTGATCAGCTCTGTAGTGATCGCAATTTTGATAGTCGTTTTATTCAAGTCATTTTTACAGGTAAAAGTGCCTGGTGGACAAATATATGAACTGCTGCCGGACGCTATTCGATCTTTCATGCTTACGTATTTATAGGCACACAGGATGGAAGATTTTTACTCAGCTATCAACCTGCTTGCCCGCCTGGATGTTTTGATTGCCCTGCTCATAGGCTCAATCGGTGGTGTAATTATTGGCGCCATTCCCGGCGTTGGTGCCGCGGTTGCGATTGCAATCTTGTTACCTGCCACCTTTTCACTGGACCCTTTGGTGGGGTTAACCTTGCTGCTGGGTATCTATGGTTCATCCATGTACGGGGGGTCTATTCCTGCAATTCTGGTGAACACCCCGGGTACTGCAGTAAATGCCCTGACAACCTATGACGGCTATCCCATGACCAGGCGAGGCGAAGCAAGGCGTGCAATCTCGCTTGCTTATTCCGCATCCTTTGCCGGCGGTGTCATTGGTATTTTGTGTTTGATATTTCTATCCCCAATCCTTGCATGGATTGCACCACATTTTGGCAGTCGGGAAATATTTCTTGCAGCATTGCTGGGTGTCATTCTGGTTGTCTTGGCACACAGGGGACAAATCTTTGCAGCAGGCATGTTGGCCAGTTTCGGTGTTTTTCTGAATACCGTTGGTCTTGAGCCGATCAAATACACACAACGCTTTACCTTTGGCCAGTCATGGCTCTCTTCAGGCTTTGACCTGATTGTGGTTGTTCTAGGGTTATTTGCCCTGTCGCAGGCATTCCTGCTTTTGCTGGATAAGGACAATAGTCCAAAACCACAACCCTTGAAGGGCTCGCTTTTTACGGGTCTGAAAGAGCTGCTCGCTCACAAGCGTGTCACATCAGTTGCCTCGGGCTTTGGTGTAATCATGGGCATGATCCCTGGCGTGGGTGAATTCACGGCTCAGTTCATGTCCTACACATACGCACAAAAAACATCGAGCACGCCTGAACAATTTGGCGATGGTGCACCGGAGGGTTTGATTGCATCCGAAGCTGCCAATAATGCAGTACCAGCTGCAGCGATGATCCCGCTTCTGGCTTTGGGTGTGCCGGGCGAAGCACTTACCGCGATGATGTTGTCTGTGTTCTATGTTCACAACGTTATTCCGGGGCCTCAGCTTTTCCAAAATCAGATGGACTTTGTCATGGCGCTGTATATCGCCATGTTGTTGCTGAATGTGATGGTTTTATTGTTTCTGCTTTTTTCAACGAATTTGCTGACAAAAATAATTCAGATACCCACGCGCTTCCTTGGCATAGTAATTCTTGTCCTGAGTTTCGTCGGTGTGTACTCGCTCAGAAACTCTGTAACCGATTGTGCAATAGCCTCCGTCTTTGGCGTTCTTGGCGTGATCCTTAAAAGATTGAATCTGCCAATTGTACCGATTGTCCTTGGCATGGTTCTTGGTGGAATAATGGAAACCAAGCTGCGCAGTGCAATGGCACGTGTCAAGGAGCCGCTGGATTTCATCGACCGACCGATCGCTGCAATTTTGTTTGCAATAATTTTGATTGTCATCGCAATTCACCTCAGAACATTGTTCTTTGAATATCGCAAACACTCGCAAGACGAAGATCACGAGTTGCATGACACACAAATCCGATAGGAGTGTTTAATGGATCAGGCATCAATCAACGCTATTCGAAATGCTGAAATTCCAGCCTTCAATCATTTGATAGGCGGCAAGCAAGTCCCGGCTTCAAATGGTGACACCATGAAGGTTGTCTCTCCGATAGATGGCTCTCAACTCACTACAATTGCACGTGGTACTGCAGACGACATGACTTCGGCAATCGCTTCGGCAAGAGCAGCCTTTGTGGATGGGCGCTGGAAAAACATGCCGCCCGCGATGCGTAAAAGGGTTATGCACAGATGGGCGGATTTGATCGAGGAACATGCGCTTGAACTTGCAGTGCTTGGCGTGCGTGATAACGGCACCGAGATTGCCATGGCCTATAAGGCTGAGCCAATGTCTGCGGCTGCAACCCTTCGATACTACGGTGAGACCACGGACAAGATCTATGGTGAGATCGCGCCGACACCAAATGATATTTTGGGGATGGTTCATCATGAACCCGTTGGTGTAGTGGGCGCAATAATTCCCTGGAATTTCCCTCTTATGATCGGTGCCTGGAAAATCGGCCCAGCCCTTGCACTTGGCAATAGCATTGTGGTCAAACCACCCGAAACTGCCTCGCTTACTTTGATCCGTATCGCCGAGCTTGCTCTTGAGGCAGGTATTCCCGACGGCGTGCTCAATGTCGTTACAGGTGAGGGTGCCGTAGTGGGTGAGGCCATGGCGCTTTCAATGGATGTTGATGTAATTGCCTTTACCGGTTCTGGCAATACGGGTCGACGCCTGCTTGAATATTCAGCACGTTCAAACCTCAAGCGGGTTTACCTGGAACTGGGTGGCAAGTCACCGCATATCATTTTCAATGATACAAGTGATCTGGCAAAAGCAGCCAAGGTGG
Source organism: uncultured Rhizobiaceae group bacterium (assembly GCA_937944075.1). Classification (GTDB taxonomy): domain Bacteria; phylum Pseudomonadota; class Alphaproteobacteria; order Rhizobiales; family Rhizobiaceae; genus JAALLB01. The sequence continues at coordinate 8,952 of CALDZZ010000012.1, read as the reverse complement.
TGGCAGGTGGTATTTTCAGGAATTCCGGGCAAGTCTGTGTAGCGGGTTCGCGATTGTTGGTGCAAAGGGAAATCAGACATGATTTTGTGAAAGCAGTGGCCGAAGCTGCAAAAATGCTTAACCCTGGAGATCCGCTTTTGCTGGAAACAGCCGTAGGCGCAATCAATTCTGAAGTTCAGCTAAATCAAAACCTTGAAGCTGTGCAAACCGCTGTATCAGAAGGGGGTGAAGTGATGTTGGGTGGTGAGCGCGTGCTGGCAGAAACAGGCGGTTTTTATATGGAGCCAACAATCATTGATGGTATAAGCCCTGATAATACGCTCTTTCAACAGGAAGTCTTTGGGCCTGTCCTCTCTGTAACTCAATTCGATGATGAGGAAGAAGCGATCAGACTTGCCAATCATTCGGATTACGGATTGGCTGCAGGCGTGTGGACTTGTGATGTCTCAAGGGCACATCGAATGATCAAGGCAATTCATGCAGGCGTTGTGCATGTAAATACATATGGTGGTCCTGATGTCACCGTGCCACTTGGCGGTGTCGGGCAGTCAGGCAATGGGTCGGATAAATCCCTTCATGCCCTTGATAAATACATGAACCTCAAGACTGCCTGGATGCAATTGTAAGATGACCCCTGCGCTGCCCGAAAAAGCCCCTGTTGTCATCATTGGTGGCGGGATCATTGGTGTCTCGACATTATACCATCTTGCCAAACGTGGGGTGCATGCCGTTTTGCTTGAGCGCAAGAAGATTGCCAGCGGCACAACCTGGCACGCTGCCGGGATTGTCGGGCAATTGAGAGACAGCACGGCTCAAACCGAGCTTGGAAAATATACAGCCAGATTGTTCAAAGAGCTTGAACAAGAAACCGGACAGGCAACCGGATACAAGCCGAACGGAACCATCAACATTGCTCTGGGGGATGTGCGCCACGAGCAATTGCTGAGAAGCCATGACCATGCTGCAAGAATGGGCATAGAAACCCGGTTGCTGACACAGGATGAAGTTGCAGAAAAATGGCCATGGATTGACAGCAGTGATATCCGGTCAGGGTTTTACGTCCCTTCAAACGGTCAGGTTAATCCGATGGATGTTTCAGTCGCCCTTGATAAGGGGGCAAGAAAGCTGGGTGCTTCAACATTTGAAAATGTTGAGGTCAAACAGCTGGTTCTCCATCAAGGCAAGGTTGCTGGTGTTGAAACCAATCATGGGGTTATCGCCACGGACAAGGTTTTATTGGCGGGCGGCATGTGGAGCCATCTCTTTGCAAAGGCGCATGGCGTAACGCTCCCACTTCATGCCGTAGAGCATTATTACATTGTGACAGAACCGATGACGGATTTGCCAAAAGATCAACCGATCCTGAACATTGTCGAAGAACGAACCTATTGGAAAGAAGACGCTGGCAAGTTGCTCATAGGAGCCTTTGAGGAAATGGGGAAGCCATGGGCAAAGGAAGGAATCCCCAAAGAATTTGAATTCGATGAATTGCCTTTCGACATGGATCATGTTGAGGCGGAGCTGGAGACCATGTTTGCCCGAATGCCCAAACTGGCAGAACTTGGGATACAGACGTTTTTCAATGGGCCGGAAAGTTTCACCCCCGATGGCAAGCCCTATCTGGGACCGGCACCTGAAATCAGCGGATTATATCTTGCTGCCGGCATGAATTCGAATGGCATTTTAAACTCTGGCGGTGTTGGCCTTACCATGGCCGAATGGATGATTGATGGCGCTCCCTCAAGCTCGATGGGAGCCTTGTCTTCGCTGCGTGCACAGCCTTTTCAATCCAATACAAAATATGTGCGAGACAGAAGTGCGGAATCAATCGGGTTTCATTACGGAATTTCCTGGCAGGGCAGACAAGTTTCTACTACGCGCAATGTTCGAAAGGTTCCTTTGCATGATCGATTGGCGCAGGCAGGAGCTCTCTTTGCCGAGCGAATAGGTTGGGAAGTGCCAATGTATTTTGATGCTGTGGCTTCGCAAACCAACAATCCAGCATGGCCAAAAGAACCTGCTCTTGGTTGGAAGCCATGGTCTGAAAGGGTCAAGGAGGAATGTCTGGCTGCCCGTGATGCCAGTGTGCTGATAGACCAGTCCATGTATGCCAAAATTCTGGTGCAGGGGCCTGATTCAGTAAAGGCGTTAAATCGCGTTTGCGGTGCCCAACTGGATGTTGCGATCGGCACCTCTGTCTATACCCAGTTCCTAAACGCAAGCGGTGGGATAGAAGCAGACGTCACGGTCATCCGCATGCATGAAAATGCCTTTATGGTCATCACTGGCCATCCTTCCCAAACGCGTGACAAGACGTGGATAAAAACCCATGCAGATGCAGATTGGAATTTTGAAATTTTCGATGCAACTTCTGCGTATGGATTAATCACCCTTCATGGACCAAACTCCCGGGCAATCTTGTCTGCCCTGTCAGATGACGATTTGTCAAACGAGGCCTTTGGGTTTGGTGCAGCCAGGGAAATAGATCTTGAATATGCCCGGGTCTGGGCAATCAGACGCTCGTATCTTGGCGAACTGGGTTACGAACTTCTATTGCCATCCGAGTTTTCCCAAGGAGTGTATGATGCGATTGTGCGCGAAGGCAAAGCCCACGGCTTGCGCCATATGGGCATGTTCGCAATGAATGCCTGTCGCCTGGAAAAAGGCTTTAGACATTTTGGTCACGATATTGGTGAGGAAGATACACCGTATGAAACAGGCTTGGGTTTTGCAGTTGATCTTGGCAAAGAAGACGATTTCCTTGGCAAGGAAAGACTGCAAGCTCAAAAACAGGCTGGTAGCGATACCTCCTATAAAACCGTTTCAATAGCGATTGATAAACAGGATCCAAGGCACGATCCATGGCTGATCCATAACGAGCCAATCTTCAAGAACGGTAATATTGTTGGCTATGTTACATCTGGTGATTATGGGTTCAGACTGGAGCGAATGGTGGGTCTTGCAAGCTTGCACAGGCAGGAAGGCGTCACAAGACAATGGATAGAGGAGGGTGGTTTTGAGGTGCAGATTGCAGGAAACATGTTCCCTTTATCTGTTCAGTTAAAACCGTTTTACGATCATGAAGGCAAGTTGATGCGCAGTTGATGTGTAAGCCTGGAATGGAGATAAGCCATGGCAGACAAAACAATATTGGTAGTTGGAACCTACGACACAAAAGATGATGAGTTAAATTATATCACGACCTGCATACGCAATCAGGGTGGTGGTGTGTTGACCATGGACGTCAGTGTTTTGGGTGACCCGAGCAGCCCAACAGATTTTTCAAAACATGATGTTGCAAAAGCGGGCGGCAAAAGCATTCAGCAGGTGATTGACAGCGGTGATGAAAACTCAGCCATGCAGATAATGGCGTTGGGAGCCGGCAGTCTAGCCAAGGCCAATTATGAAGCTGGCAAGTTTGACGGGGTTGTAATCCTTGGTGGTACCATGGGTACAGACCTTGCCTTGGATGTTTGCAAAAGCCTGCCGATGGGTGTTCCCAAATATATTGTTACCACGGTTGCCTTTTCCCCGCTCATTCCAGCTGACAGGCTTTCCTCAGATATTCAGATGATACTCTGGGCAGGTGGGCTTTATGGTCTCAACTCAATTTGCAAATCATCACTCAGTCAGGCAGCAGGCGCTGTCTTGGGGGCGGCAAGAGCCGTTGAAATGCCGGACGGAAAAATGCCAATTGTAGGAATGACAGCGCTGGGCACCTCTTGTCTCAGATATCAAAAGTACCTGAAGCCCGAACTGGAAAAGCGGGGATTTGAAGTTGCTGTATTTCATGCAACCGGTATGGGGGGAATGGCTTTTGAAAACATTGCAGGGGAAGGCGGTTTTGCCTGTGTGATGGACTTTGCATTGCCCGAGCTTGGCAATCTAATGGCGGGTTCCGTTGTAAATGCAGGTACCGACCGGTTGGAGAATGCAGGCAATGCAGGCATTCCACAAATTGTAGCGCCTGGATGTCTTGACTTGATTGACTTTGCAGGCTGGCAGGAAATTCCTGATCAATATCAGGACAGACCATTTCATGCCCATAATCGGTTGATCAAGTCTTCCGGTCTGAACGGCAAGGAGCGCAGAGACACTGCAAGGGAAATGTCAAAACGTTTGGCAACTGCCAGGGCGAAGGTTCATGTTTTAATGCCCAACAAAGGCATCGAGGAATGGGACCGTGAAGGAGGCGATGCCCATGATCCGGAAGCTTTCAATGAATTTCTGGATGAGATGCGCAATGCATTCACTGCACCCGTCATTTACGAGGAGCTGGACTGCCATATCAATGATGAAATGTTTGCCAATCGCGTATTGGAAATATTTGATGCCTGGCTTGCCGATGGAACCATAAAAACGACCTAAAGTTACCAATGGATATTTTGGTTTCAACATTGGGTTATTCTTTGGGTAGGGAACCATGAAAAACGATGCCTGACATCTGGACGACCTCAATATAAATCCTGTATATAATAGTCTACTTTCAGGACAGGAATTATCATGCGCCTCACGAAACAGACCAATTATGCAATACGGATCATGATGTATTGCGCCGCAAACCAGGGCAGGCTCAGCCAGATACCGGAGATTGCCAAGGCTTATGGTCTGTCAGAACTGTTTTTGTTCAAAATTCTCAAACCCCTTACCAAAAATGGATTGGTGGATTCGGTTCGCGGGCGAAATGGTGGCATCAGGCTTTCACGTGAAGCGTCTGAAATTCGTCTCTCGGAAATTGTTCGCGTAACAGAAGACAATTTCGAAATGGCCGAATGTTTTGGAGAAGATGGTGATTGCCCGTTGATGGATTCGTGTGAATTGAATTCGGCTCTGCGAGAGGCATTGGGAGCGTTTTTTGCTGTTCTCGATAAATACACAATCGAGGATCTGGCGATCAATCGACACAGAATAGACAAGCTGCTGGGTATTGACGAATTGCAAAAAGCGTCAGCCTGATTTTGAATTCTTGTTATTCGATCTGTCAGACACATTGAAAAGCACCAGGTGCTAAGTGGTAGCAAAGAGAATTTTTAGAATAATTCTAAACTATACAAAAAAAGTCAAGTTTATATTGACACTGGATTTCCAATCTGTAATTGATGATGAAATTCAATGTGAAGGAACTCCAGAATGCCCATATCCAGCCCGGTTTTGAAATCTGCCTTGTTTGCCGTTGCAACTTCAATTTCAACGCCAGCCTTGTCTGCCGAGACGGTCAATATATATTCATACCGCCAGGCAGACCTGATTGCCCCGCTATTGGAGGCTTTCACAAAAGAAACCGGTATCAAGACAAAAGTTCAGTTCCTAAAAAAAGGCATGGTTGAAAAACTGAAGGCCGAAGGTAAAAATTCGCCTGCAGACGTGATTTTGACCGTCGATATTGGCAGGCTTTCTGAAATAACAAATTCTGGTCTTACCCAGCAAATCAGCAACGACAACATTGATGGAAACATTCCAGAAAGCTTTCGCGATCCTTCAGGAAACTGGTTTGGACTAACGATGCGTGGGCGAGTTGTCTATGCTTCCAAAGACCGTGTTTCACAGAATACCATTACCTATGAAGAATTGGCTGACCCGAAATGGAAGGGCAAGATTTGCACCCGCTCAGGACAGCATGCCTATAACATTGCCTTGATTGCATCCATGATAGCAAACAAGGGTGAAGAGTTCACTGAAACCTGGCTGACAGGTGTAAAGAACAATCTGGCTCGAAAACCAAATGGCAATGACCGCGCACAGGCAAAAGGCATTTTCTCAGGTGAATGTGATCTGGGTCTTGGCAATACCTATTATGTTGGCTTGATGCAAAACAACGAAAAAGATCCTGAACAAAAGGAATGGGCCAATTCCATGAAGGTTCTGTTCCCGAATACTGAGGAGCGTGGCACACATGTCAACTTGTCTGGCATGGCGCTTGCAAAACATGCACCCAACAAGGATGCAGCCTTGAAACTGATGGAATTTCTTTCAAGCGGAAAGGCCCAGGAACTCTATGCTGAAGTAGTCCATGAATATCCCTTGAAAGAGGGAACAAAGCCTTCAGCCACCGTTGCAGGGTTTGGCAAGATCAAGCCGGATACGCTGTCTCTTGACGCCATTGCCAAATTGCGCAAGAAGGCATCCCAGCTTGTTGATAAAGTTGGTTATGATGAAGGCCCCGCCAGTTAATGACTTTGATTAATCCGGTTAAACAAACTGGAATTGCAAAATTCGGCACCGGGTATTTAATGCCCGGTGCTGTTCTTTTTGTATTATTGCTCTGCCTGCCGGTAATCACCTTGCTGGTTCTGGCGCTTGGCGGCACTTTGGACAGTTTCAGGCATATTGCTACAACGGTCTTGCCTTCAGCAGGTTTGACAACCATTGTGCTGATGATTGGTGTTGGTCTGATGACAGCACTTATCGGTACGTTATCAGCCTGGCTGATTACCTTTTTTGACTTCCCGTTCAAGCACCTGCTAAAATGGGCCTTGATGTTGCCTTTGGCCGTACCGACTTATATTTCTGCGTATACGTTTGTTGAGTTTTTTTCCTATACCGGATCAATGCAGGAATTGGTGCGGACGCTTGGCGGCTACACATCTGCAAGGGATTATTGGTTTCCGGATATTCGATCACTTGCAGGAACCATCTTTGTACTGGGCATTGTACTCTACCCTTATGTTTATCTTTCTGTGAGAGCGCTCTTCATGCTGCAGGGTAGCAGCATACCTGATTCAGCAAGAATATTGGGCGCCGGGCACATAAGACTGTTCATTCGAATCACATTGCCGTTGGCACGCCCGGCAATCATTCTGGGTGTTTCACTGGCAATGATGGAAACCATCAATGATATCGGTGCAGTTGAATATCTTGGAACCAGAACACTGACATTTTCTGTCTTCTCAGTTTGGCTTAATCAGAGCGATCTGGCTGGCGCTGCACAGATAGCAATTTTCCTTCTGCTTCTCGTTGCAATACTGGTCTTTATTGAAAATCTCTCACGCGGTGCACGACGATATCACAAAACAAGAACCAGCTCCGAGCAGGGCTTTAATCCCAGAAGACTAAAGGGAGCAACTGCGCTGGTGGCTACTGTGTCATGTTTTCTGCCTGTCCTCATTGGCTTTGGAATACCGGTTCTCATATTGAGCGAGTTTGCAATCAAGGACATCGACCAGCTTTTGTCTCCATCCTTGCTTGAGGCAATTGCCACGACCGTTCTGTTAGGACTTGTTGCCGCTTCTTTGGCAGTTCTTGGAGGGCTGTTGTTGTCACTGGCCTTGCGAGCCAAGCCTGGAAGAATGAACATTCTCATGGTCAGGCTTGCCAGTCTCGGCTATGCGGTTCCCGGCACCTTGATAGCAATCGGTGTGTTTATTCCTCTCGCCGCCTTTGACAATGCCCTGGATGGAATCCTTAGACAAACGGTTGGCATCTCAACCGGGCTTTTGCTGACAGGTTCTGGGGCAGCGCTTATCTTTGCCTATATCGTCAGGTTCATGGCAATGGCGGAAGGCAGTCTTGAAAACGGCTTGTCGAAAATTTCTCCAAACCTGGACATGGCTGCAAGAAGTCTGGGACGTAGCCGCTTCAAGGTGGTGACGCAGGTACTCTTGCCCATGATGAGACCTGCAATTGCAAGTGCTGCACTCTTGGTATTTGTGGATGTTGTCAAAGAGCTGTCTGCCACTATTCTCTTGCGTCCTTTCGGAATGAATACACTGGCAACAAACGTTTATGACTTTGCCTCGCAAGGTCGCGTCGAAGATGGTGCCCTGGCTTGTCTGATTATCATATGCATCGGAATACTGCCCGTCGTCCTGCTCAGCAGGAACAAGTCAGGTTAGATCCATCAGGGCGTCGACTTTTGGCTTGCCTGATATGATATTTCCTGAAAGCGAGCATATTTTGCATCATAGAGCAGAAGGCGTCCTGCCAGGCTTTCACCAGTTCCGGTAATTTCCTTGATAACTTCCAGTGCTTGCATGGCGCCGATTACACCTGTAAGCGCACCAAGGATTCCGGCCTCCTCGCAGGTTGGCAATAATCCCTCAGGCGGTTGTTTGGGGAATATGTCCCGGTAGCGCGGGTAAGGATTTCCGGAGGCATCCTTTTGGTGCGGCTTTACAGTCGTGATGGAAGCATCAAATTGACCAACCGCAGCCGTAACCAAAATCTTTTCATGTTTTTCGCAAAGATCAGCACTTAAATATCGGGTATCAAAATTATCACTGCCATCAGCCACAATGTCATATGAGCGGATGAGTGCATCACCGTTTTCACCATTCAGTCGACACGCGTGTGATTCAACGCGCACGTGAGGGTTTAATGCTTCCACAAAGGCTGTTGCACTTTCAACCTTTGGTTTTCCGGCATCATTGCTTTTGTGGATGGTCTGTCGTTGCAGGTTGGAAAGTGAAACCGTATCGTTGTCTACAACACCCAGCGTGCCAACGCCTGCTGCAGCAAGATATTGCAAAACCGGAGAGCCCAGCCCTCCGGCACCAATAACAAGCACTTTTGCTGCCTTCAGTTTTTGCTGTCCTGCACCGCCAATATCTGCAAGGACAATATGGCGGGCGTAGCGTTCCAGTTCTTCAGGTGTGAGTTGCATGGCTTAGAGGGATGCCACCATGGCATCCTGTTTGGCGCGAAGTTCCGCGATTTTGGAACCTTCTTCCGGAGCGGCATTTTCATATGTAATCAGCTCGCCCTTTTTGATTGCCTTACTGACTGTTCCGTTATCCAGTAATCCGCAGGGAATGGCATTTGCGCGTTGGGCTTCATCACGCGGCATCGCCCACGCCCGGTAAGTGTAGAGCCCGATTGCATCAAGCCTATCCCCGGGTTGAAGGTCCTTTTTGGCAAGAGCGCAGACTTCCGCCACCGGCTTGGATAAGGGTACCATATCCGCTTTTCCATACAGTACGGACCGGGCGCAGGTCAGGGGCACTTCAAGGGATGTTA
>CALDZZ010000011.1 GCA_937944075.1 uncultured Rhizobiaceae group bacterium | reverse complement strand
TTCTGGGGCATGGGTGTTTCCCAGCATACACACGGAACCGACAATGCGCGTTGTCTCATTGCACTTGCCTTGATTACAGGGCAGGTCGGACGCGAAGGCACAGGCCTGCATCCTTTACGCGGCCAAAACAATGTACAGGGTGCATCTGATGCGGGACTAATTCCTATGATGTATCCGGATTATCGTCTGGTAGAGAACGATGACATTCGTGCCAACATGGAAGATGTATGGGGACGTTCACTTGATCCCAAACGTGGACTTACCGTGGTTGAGATCATGGATGCCATTCATGATGATGAAATATCAGGCATGTATATCATGGGTGAAAACCCCGCCATGTCTGACCCGGATCAAATTCATGCCCGATCGGCTTTGGCAAAACTGGACCATTTGGTTGTGCAGGATATTTTCCTGACAGAAACCTGCTGGCATGCGGATGTCATTCTGCCAGCTTCTGCACATGCAGAAAAATTGGGTACATTTACCAATACCAACAGACAGGTACAATTGGGCCGTCCTGCGCTTGATCCGCCAGGGGATGCACGTCAGGACTGGGAACTGATTGTAGAATTGGCAAATCGTGTTGGCCTTGATTGGCAATATTCAGGCGTAGGGGATGTCTATACCGAAATGGCTTCTGTCATGAATTCGTTGAACTATATCACTTGGGAACGCCTGAATGATGAGGATGTGGTCTGTTATCCGGTCGATGAGCCGGGTGGTTTTGGCAATGAAGTGATCTTCACCAATGGTTTCCCGACACCGGATGGTCGAGGCAAGATTGTACCTGCTGATCTACTGCCACCAGATGAAGTGCCGGATGAAGAATTCCCAATGGTACTGACAACCGGTCGACTGCTGGAACACTGGCATACTGGTGCAATGACCCGCCGTGCCAATGTGCTGGATGAGCTGGAGCCGGAAGGCATTGCTGCCATGAACAGGCATCAAATTGCCAAAATGGGGCTTGAAGCTGGTCAGATGATTGAAGTTTCCACAAGAAGGGGAACGATATCTGCAGTCTTGCGAGAGGACCGTGAGGTGGCTGACAACATGGTGTTTATACCATTCTGCTTTAACGAATCTCCCGCCAATCGCCTGACAAACCCGCAACTTGATCCATTTGGCAAAATTCCGGAGTTCAAATACTGCGCAGCGAAAGTCGGTCCGATTAAGCAAAAAGAGGCTGCTGAATAGGCAGTCTTTCAATTCTGCACACCAAAATACTACTTTATGCCTGTTGCCATTAGGCGAGTGGGGTAATAAACCTGTTTGCGAGATTCCAACTTTACTGCAAACAGGTAAATTATTCCCATGAACATTCACGAATATCAGGCAAAAGCACTCTTGAAAGAATATGGCGCACCAGTAGCGGCAGGCATTCCGATCATGACAGAAGCTGATGTTGATGCCGCAATCGACGCACTTCCTGGCCCACTTTATGTGGTGAAAAGCCAAATTCATGCAGGTGGCCGTGGCAAGGGCAAATTCAAGGAATTACCTGATGACGCAAAGGGCGGTGTTCGTCTTGCTTTCAACCCTGATGAAGTGCGCTCTCATGTAAAAGAAATGCTGGGCAATACACTTGTTACCAAACAGACGGGCCCGGCTGGTAAGCAGGTAAACCGTCTTTATCTTGAAGATGGTGCTGACATTGATCGTGAACTTTACCTTTCAGTTCTTGTTGATCGTGAAACGGGAATGGTTTCCTTCGTCGCTTCAACAGAAGGTGGCATGGACATTGAAGCCGTTGCCGAGGAAACGCCGGAACTCATTCATACAGTTGGCATTGAGGCTGAAACAGGATGTACGTCAGATGACGTTGCAAAACTGGTTTCTGCGTTCAAACTCGAAGGTGACGCAGCCAAGGACGCGGAAACCCTTTTCCCGCTTTTGTACAATGCCTTCGTAGAAAAAGACATGAGCTTGCTCGAAGTTAATCCGCTTATTGTAATGAAGGATGGTCATTTGCGCGTGTTGGATGCCAAAATGTCATTCGATGGAAACGCAGAATTCCGCCATCCTGAATTGCAGGAGCTTCGTGATCTGTCAGAAGAAGACGAAAAGGAAATCGAAGCTTCCAAATACGATCTGGCCTACATCGCTCTGGACGGCGACATTGGTTGTATGGTGAACGGTGCAGGCCTTGCCATGGCAACCATGGACATCATCAAGCTTTATGGCGCAGAACCTGCAAACTTCCTGGACGTTGGCGGTGGCGCAACAGTCGAAAAAGTTACCGCTGCATTCAAGATTATTACTTCAGACCCGAATGTTAAAGGCATTCTCGTCAACATCTTTGGCGGTATCATGCGCTGTGATGTGATTGCAGAAGGCGTTGTAACGGCTGTGAAAGATGTAGGACTTAAAGTACCACTGGTTGTACGCCTTGAAGGTACAAAGGTAGAAGAAGGCAAAAAAATCATTAATGAAAGCGATGTTGATGTTGTCGCCGCTGATGACCTTGACGATGCTGCTCAGAAAATTGTTAAGGCGGTTAAGGGGTAAACAATCAAGCTTTTTGTTCGAAATTGTAGACACTAACAAAGATATGATTGGTGCACTTGAAGAACTCCGTGATGAACTTGAAAATTCTAAATGACAGAGAAGCTTCATGGCCAAGGAAAATAGTAATGAACATTATCCGTAATATCACAACTACCGCTTTTGCAGTGACAATGCTGACAACATCCACTCTTGCTCAGCAGCAATCTGAAGTGCCTGAAAAAACAACTGATCCTGTTTTCTTGTTCAACCGCGCCTGTTATGCGCAAGTGCCTGTTGTCAAGAACATTGAGGACATGTCAACCCGCTTTGCGTGGGAGCGTATGGGTGGCGAAGATCTGAAACAGTTTACGGCTTTGGAAAATCCTGACTATCTGGAAGGTTGGGATGTGCGGTTGTCCAAGCGCATTTATCGTCTTGGTGTCGTGCAATCAGCGCCAAGTGAACAATTCAACAAAAACTTTCCGGAGTTCAAGGATGGCACAGCCACCGCTTGTACCATTGTGCTCGATGGCGAAGATGATGCCGATATCATTCTTGGACGCATGAATACGCTTGTTGGCAAGGAGCCAGTAAGCAGTGATGTGCCAGATGGTGACTTGCTTACGACAACGTGGGCAGGTGGGAATGAAGATTTCAAGGTGTTTGTCTTCTTCAAGTCTGACCAGCAAAACCGGGCAAATTTATTAAACGTGACAATACTGTCCAAAGAGAAAATCTAACGATTAAACCATTCCATTCGGGGAAACTATAAATGTCTATTCTTATCGACCGCGATACCAAAATTCTTGTGCAAGGCTTGACCGGCAAAACAGGCTCTTTTCATACAGAACAGGCGCTTGCCTATTATGGAACACAAATGGTTGGTGGGACACACCCGAAAAAGGGAGGCGAAACATGGACAGGGGCATCCTGTGAGGAATTGCCGATTTTCACAAGTGTTGCAGAAGGCAAGGAGCGCACGGGTGCCAATGCTTCTGTGGTTTATGTTCCACCCGCAGGTGCTGCAGGTGCCATCATGGAAGCCATTGATGCTGAGATACCGCTGATTATCTGTATCACGGAAGGTGTTCCCGTGATGGACATGGTCAAGGTAAAAGCAAAACTTGAAAAGTCCAACTCACGATTGATTGGGCCAAACTGCCCGGGAATCCTGACCCCTGAGCAGTGCAAAATCGGCATTATGCCAGGTTCAATTTTCAAAAAAGGTTCCGTTGGTGTTGTATCTCGTTCAGGAACCCTGACGTATGAAGCCGTATTCCAGACATCGAATGCAGGTCTGGGTCAGACCACGGCTGTTGGCATTGGTGGTGACCCGGTCAAGGGCACTGAATTTATTGACATGCTGGAAATGTTCCTGGCGGATGATGAAACTGAAAGCATCATCATGATTGGTGAAATTGGCGGTTCTGCAGAAGAAGATGCAGCTCAATTCATTGCTGATGAAGCCAAGAAGGGCCGTTCCAAGCCAATGGCAGGATTTATTGCTGGCAGAACAGCGCCTCCAGGACGCACAATGGGTCATGCCGGTGCGGTAATTTCTGGTGGTAAAGGTGGCGCAGAAGACAAGATTGAAGCGATGGAAGCAGCCGGAATCAAGGTTTCACCATCACCGGCAAAACTTGGTGAAACACTTTTGTCTGCATTGGGTAAGTAAAACTACCAAAAACTACCTACGGAATTGAAAATTAAATGAGCGCAACCCGTTAATCTACCCGGTTAACGGGTTGCGCTTATTTAAGCAGTCTACTAATACACCGCTATCACTAGCTTTAAATTAGCGGAGACATTCAGTCATGAGCAAATGGATTTACACCTTTGGCAACGGTAGTGCTGAGGGTGAATCAGGCATGAAAGAACTATTGGGTGGTAAAGGGGCCAATCTGGCAGAAATGAGCTCGCTGGGCTTGCCTGTTCCTCCCGGCTTTACCATCACGACTGAAGCTTGTAACTGGTACTACGCCAACAACGAGGAATATCCAAAGGAACTGGGCGATCAAATGGTTGCCGCACTTGGTACCATTGAAGTTGCTACAGGGCGAAAGTTTGGAGATGCCAAAAGCCCGCTTCTGGTTTCTGTAAGGTCTGGTGCGCGTGCATCCATGCCGGGCATGATGGATACAGTCTTGAATCTCGGATTGAATGATCAAACCGTTGAAGCCATGGCTATCGAGGCTGACGATGCGAGATTCGCCTATGACAGCTATCGCCGTTTTATCCAGATGTATTCTGACGTTGTATTAGGTGTTGATCATGGCATCTTTGAAGACATTCTGGAAGACACAAAGGATAACAACGGTTACTCTCAGGACACTGATCTTAGTGCTGATGACTGGAAAGATGTCGTAAAACGTTATCTTGCAAGCGTCGAGGAAGCCTTGGGCAAACCGTTCCCGCAGGATCCGCAACAACAACTTTGGGGTGCCGTTGGTGCTGTCTTCGCTTCATGGATGAATGCAAGAGCCAATACTTATCGCAAGTTACACAACATTCCAGTGGAATGGGGAACAGCCGTTAACGTACAGGCGATGGTGTTCGGCAACATGGGCGACAGCTCTGCAACAGGCGTTGCCTTTACCCGTAATCCGTCAACTGGTGAGAACAAACTCTATGGTGAGTTTCTTGTAAACGCGCAAGGTGAAGACGTCGTTGCCGGCATTCGCACACCTCAGGATTTGACAGAAGAAGCACGCATTGCAGCCGGATCTGAAATGCCCTCGCTTGAGAATTTGATGCCTGAAGCATTTGCTGAATTTGTGGCAACTGCGGACAAGCTTGAACAACATTACCGCGATATGCAGGATCTGGAATTTACGATCGAAAAAGGCAAGCTCTGGATGCTCCAGACCCGTGCTGGCAAACGAACAGCAAAGGCTTCACTTCGTATCGCTGTTGAAATGGCTAATGAGGATCTGATTACAAAGGAAGAAGCTGTACTGCGTGTCGAACCGGCATCACTCGATCAACTCTTGCACCCGACAATTGATCCAAAGGCAGAAAAAACGGTGATCGGCAATGGCCTTCCGGCTTCGCCAGGTGCTGCGACAGGACATGTGGTATTCAATTCTGAAGACGCCGAGAAAATGAAGGGTGAGGGAACCCCTACAATTCTAGTGCGAGTGGAAACAAGCCCTGAAGATATTCACGGCATGCATGCTGCAGAAGGTATTCTGACAGCAAGAGGTGGCATGACCTCTCATGCTGCAGTTGTGGCGCGTGGTATGGGCAAGCCTTGTGTATCCGGTGCTGGCGGTATCCGAATTGACTACGAAGCTGGTGAATTGCGTGTTCCAGGACATACTTTCAAAAAAGGCGATGTTTTGACGATTGATGGTTCAACAGGACAAGTTCTTTTGGGTGCGGTTGCCATGCAACGACCTGAGCTATCAGGTTCTTTCGGTGATTTGATGGAATGGGCTGACGAGTTACGCCGTATGGATGTCCGCACAAATGCGGAAACACCTGCGGATGCAAAATCGGCCAGATCTTTTGGAGCAGAAGGCATAGGTCTTTGCCGTACAGAGCATATGTTCTTTGAAGGTGAGCGTATCATTGCTGCCCGTGAAATGATTTTGTCCGAGACAGAAGAAGACCGCCGCAAAGCCTTGGCTAAACTATTGCCGATGCAGCGGTCAGATTTCATCGAACTTTTCGAAATCATGGCAGGACTTCCCGTAACCATTCGTTTGTTGGACCCGCCTTTGCATGAGTTCTTGCCACATACAGACAAGGATATTGAAGAAGTCGCCAAGGCGATGGGGGTTGAGGCAGAAATATTGCGCAGACGCAACGTAGCCTTGCAGGAATCAAATCCGATGTTGGGTCACAGAGGCTGCCGATTGGCAGTTTCATATCCGGAAATTGCAGAAATGCAGGTGAGGGCGATTACAGAGGCCGCTATTGAAGCCGGCAAAAAGGCGGGTAAGGCCGTGGTTCCTGAAATCATGGTTCCACTCGTTGGCATGAAAACCGAACTTGATTATGTAAAAGAGCGCATAGACGCAGTAATCAAGGATGTCATGGCAGAAACCGGAGAGACTGTAGACTACATGGTTGGAACCATGATTGAATTGCCACGTGCAGCGCTACAGGCGCATGAAATTGCAAACTCTGCCGAGTTTTTCTCTTTTGGCACAAACGACCTGACGCAAACAACCTTTGGCATATCACGCGATGATGCTTCGATGTTCCTCACCAGTTATGAGGCAAAGGGTATCATCAAGCGTGATCCGTTTGTGACCATTGATGTAGACGGCGTGGGCGAACTGGTGAAGATTGCAACAGAAAAAGGCCGCTCAACGCGCAATGATATCAAATTGGGTATTTGTGGTGAGCATGGTGGTGATCCGGACTCGATTGAGTTCTGTGAAACGATCAAGCTTGATTATGTGTCCTGTTCTCCGTTCCGTGTGCCGATAGCACGGTTGGCGGCGGCTCAGTCTGCGATCAGAAACAAATCTGCCTAGGCACGCAATTCCGGATTGGGGTTATACCAGCCCCAATTCATTTGCTATCTTGAACAAGGCTGCAGCATTACCGCCACCTGTTTTTTCTCGGATTGCAAGACGATGGCTTTCAACGGTACGAACCGAAATCCTTAGTTTTTCGGCAATTTCTCGATTGGTTACACCCAGGGCAATTTCTGCAAGCACTTCTTTTTCTCGGTTGGACAGTTTGTAGACGTCTGTGGTTTTTTCGTCTTGTACATTTTTAGTATCAAAGGCTTGCGCCACTTTTGAGCCAAGGTATGTTCCACCATTATAGACAGCATTAACAGCAAGGGTCATTTCCTCGCGGGAAATATCCTTTAAAAGATACCCCTTTGCACCAATCCGCAAGGCTTCATGAATGTATTCAGGATTGTCATAAACAGACAGGAAAATGATTTTCTGATGAGGGTTCACCATCAGAATTTTCTTTGCAGCTTCCAGTCCACCCATCTCGGGCATTGAGATATCAAGAAAA
>CALDZZ010000010.1 GCA_937944075.1 uncultured Rhizobiaceae group bacterium | reverse complement strand
ACCGCCAACCAAGCTTTGACGGCGCAAACTTCCTTATGGACTTTCTAAAAACAAGAGCGCCATTTTGGAAAAAGAACCACAGGGCAGATGGTGTAGACGGCGGCTGGGTAGATGCGAAAGACGCGGACGATGATGCTTTGGCGAAGTGGGAAAAGTGATAGTTGGATGACTGCTGAGTGCCAAAGGCAGACTAGGTTTTGAAATTCTCTAAAGGTCTGATCTGAGCCTAAACCTGCCAAGTACTACCACATGTCTTTTGTCAGCTATAGAAGGAAAGAATATATATCCGAAAAACGTGGAATAAGTTCTTTCAAAATACATGGAATGCAACCATAGTCGTTACACAAGACAGGCAAAACCGAAGAGTGATTTACGATGGCTGAGTTGCAAAAACCGAACGTCATTCTAATTTTGGCCGATGACATGGGGTTCGCCGATCTCGGCGTGACCGGATCTGAAATCAAAACACCCAATATTGACACACTAGCACGAGACGGTGTCCTGCTGTCGGCCATGTATAATTGTGCCCGCTGCTGCCCAACACGGGCCTCTTTGTTGACGGGGCTTTATCCGCACAATGCGGGCGTTGGTCATATGGGCGCGAATTTGGGCACACCCGCCTATCAAGGGTTTCTGCGCAACGATAGCGCCACCATTGCCGAACACCTTCGGGCCAATGGCTACAAGACGCTCATGTCTGGCAAGTGGCATGTGGCTGGTGATTTCGAGGCCCGCAACTACGACAGTTGGCGCGTCGGAGATATCGAACACCCCACACCCCGTCAACGCGGGTTTGACCATTTTTATGGGATCATGGATGGGGCCACGCATTTCTTCTCACCCCACTACATGCTGGAAGATGACAGCCGCGTTGAAACGATCCCCGATGACTTTTATTTCACCGACGCGATTACGCACAGGGCAATCGGGATGATCGAAGGTGCAGTCGCGGATGAAAAACCGTTCTTCCTCTATCTCGCGCACACTGCACCGCATTGGCCGCTACATGCGCATCCGGAAGACATTGCCAAATATGAAGGCCTGTATAACAAGGGCTGGGATCATATCCGTACTGCGCGCCATGAGGAAATGAACGGGCAAGGCATCTTTCAACACGCTTGGAATATCTCGCCCCGTGATGTAGGTGTACACCGCTGGGCTGACGAGACGCATAAGGATTGGGAGGCAAGCAAGATGGCCACTTACGCTGCCATGGTGGATCGGATGGACCAATCTATCGGGATGCTGGTTGCTTCACTTAAACGGCTTGGTCAGTTCGAAAATACATTGATCCTGTTTTTGTCAGACAACGGCGGGTGTGCTGAGTTCATGGCCGAGGATGGCTGGGCACAATTCTACCCCGACCGCACACATGATGGTCGCAAGGTCACGATGGGGAATATAACGGATCTGCACCCGGGCGATGCACAGACCTTCCAAAGCTATGACAAGCCTTGGGCAAATGTGTCGAACGCCCCGTTTCGACTGTTCAAACATTATGTGCATGAAGGCGGCATATCGACGCCACTTGTGGCCCATTGGCCCAAAGGGTTCGCGCCGCGTAGCACCGCACATGCACCTTGCCATGTGGTCGATATCCTGCCGACCATTCTGGAGGCTTGCGGGGCGTACTATCAAACCGAGGTAGGTGGCCATGAGATCCAGCCACTTCAAGGCGAGTCACTTTTGGACTTGCTCCGCAACAAAAACTGGGAACGTGAACAACCAATTTTCTGGGAACACGAAGGCAATGCTGCTATCCGACTAGGACAGTTTAAACTGGTCCGCCTGCACAATCAGCCATGGGAGTTGTACGACATGGAGGCAGACCGCACCGAGCTTACAAATCTTGCAGGGCAACACGCGCAGTTTGAGATAAACCTCACGAAACAGTATCACGCATGGGCTGAACAGGTCGGTGTCATGGATTGGGACCGCGCCCTTCCCCTTCTGCTAGCAGCATGGAATATGGAAACAGAGAATGGGTGACCCTGGAGTAAACCGCCATTCGGAAATTATTCTTTTACGTAATCTTTTTCAAATCCCAGACAATCAGTATTTTAGATCCAATGATCATCTTGGGTCATAACCAGCCATAAAGTCACATAGGCCAGAAGAAGAGTAGCGCTGGCACGGCTGCTCCAATAACAATCACTTCCAGTGGCAGTCCCATTTTCCAGTAATCACCGAAAGCGTAGCCGCCCGGCCCCATGATGAGCGTGTTGTTTTTGTGGCCTATGGGCGTGAGGAAGGCGCATGAGGCTGCAATGGCGACGGCCATCAGGAAGGGGTCTGAATTAACTCCAAGCTTTGCTGCGATATCAACCGCTACAGGCGCGCCGATAACGGCAGTTGCGGTATTGTTCAAGACATCAGACAAGGTCATCACAACCACCATCAGGATAGTCAGCACAACCCATGGCGCGTATCCTGAGGTGATGTTGACAATCTGCTGTGCAATCAGTTGCGTGCCGCCAGAAGCCTCCAGGGCAGAACCAAGCGGGATCATGGAACCCAGCAAAACAATCACTGGCCATTCAACATAATCATAAACATTTCTGATCGGCACAATATCGAGCAAGACATAAAGGGCCACGACCACACCCAGCGCTACAGCAAGATACAAATACCCCACACTTGCAAGGGTAATGGCTGCAGCAAATATGCCCGCTGCCAGCCATGCACGGGTGTGCTGCGTCACGGAAAGGCCACGCTCTGCCAATGGCATTGCATTTAGCCAGTTGATCGTTTCATCGACGTTTTCAGCAGGACCAATCAGCAACAGAATATCACCAACACGAATGTTTTCATGTCGAACCCGTTTTGTGAAACGACGGCCTTTTCTGGAAATGCCCAGCAGCGCAACCCCCCTTCTTGCGCGAAGTCGAAGGTCAATGGCCGCTTTTCCCACTATTCGGGTTTCCGGTGTTACGAGGACTTCTGTCAGTTGAAGGTCGCCAATAGCTTTCTCATTGGTGGTCTTTTCGCCAAAAAACTCGAGCGCATAGACACCACGAAAACGGTCAATATCCTCAGCTGCGGCTTCAACGACCAGAATGTCACCTCCTCTTAGCTCAAGACTGGAGCTAAATCCTTTCAAGCGTCGATTGTTTCTCGCAACGCCGATAATAACCAGATCATGTTCGTTTGCATCTTCATAAAGATCACGCACCTGTTGCCCTATGGCCTTGGACTTTTCAGGCACTACGAGCTCGGCAATATAATCTTCAAGATTCATACTGCTCGACCCATCATCGGTTTTTTCATCAACACCCGGTACGAGCCGCCAGCCGATGAGTGCAACAAAAAGAATGCCAACGCCTGCACAAATCAATCCGACCGGTGCAAAGTCAAACATCTGAAACGGAGCGCCTGATACTGTCTCGCGATATTGAGCGATGATAATGTTAGGCGGTGTACCTATGAGTGTAACCAGACCACCCAAAATAGTTGCAAAGGAAAGTGGCATCAAGGTTGCGCGAATGCTACGCCCTGCTTTTTGAGCTGCCTGAATGTCTACAGGCATGAGAAGCGCAAGCGCCGCTACGTTGTTCATGAAAGCAGACAACACGGCACCTGTGGAAGCCATGATAGAAATATGGGCACCTATGCCCCGCCCAGCATCAATTACCGATCGCGTGATGATATCAATTGCACCAGAATTTTGCAGACCACGGGACACAATGAGCACGAGCGCAACGATAATCGTTGCCGGATGCCCAAAGCCTGAGAAGGCATCCTTTGTCTCAACAACACCCAGCACCAGGGCAATCAGAAGCGCACAAAATGCAACGATGTCATAGCGCCACCTACCCCAAAGAAGCATTGCAAAAACACCTGCAAAAAGTGAAAACAGTATTATCTGATCTGATGGCATGAACGACTCCTTTTACCCATGCCCATAGTAAGTGCAAGGAGATGAGTTCTCAACTTGTTGTTAAAAATAATTTAGAGCTGCAGGCAATTATATGCTAATTCAGCAAGCCTGATTTTATGACTGTTTCTCGTGGGCCAAAAAGGCACCGGTATGATCAAAAACCCTCAGGTATACCTGTTTCGCGAAATCGTCTGGATGAACCTGTTTCAAGGCTTCAGAATGGATAACCAGACCTTCAGTCGTCTCTATTTCAGAAACATCCCTAAAGGCCTCACTAGCAAGAGTGCGGACAGCCTGTCGTAGGTTTTTTTGTTCTGCAAGATTAGCACTCTGCCCAAGCGTAATCGTACCCTTGGTCGCGTTATTTGCACTTGCTTCATTACCTTTCAACATCAGGCTATCGATCAAGTTTCCCTTCATGCCGATTGTGTCCTTGGACATGGTCGTCATGGTTGTGTAATTAATTCCGTTGTCCTTGAACACCTGTTTCAGGATTGTTTCTCCATGGCTTTTAGCATCCGTAAAAGTTGCTTGAGCCTGTTCACGGATGAACCTTGCGTCTCTTTGATTAAGAGTTAGAGGATTACCTGTTGTCGTGTTGGCAGCCTGGTCCACCTTTGAATTGGAAAGCTCTACAGTGTCACTGCTGGCGCCTGGTGTTGCGCCTGCCTTGTTTGCGTTTTGCACGGCTTGCTCAAACATTCGTCCATTGGTGTGAACCTGGGACAGGACACGGGATGTATTTATATTTTTGGCAAGGCCAAGGTTATGCTGGTCAAGCCCCTGGGTACTATTGGCGCCCAGACTGGTATTGATTGCAACATTCACAGACTTAATGCCATCAATCTCCATTACTTAAGCCTCTCACGCCAAACACTCACACATATCCATGATGAATGATTTCCCAATATAACCTGACGTGATTATACAATTTATGGAGATGAAAAACATAAGCGCAAACGGAAAACTTTGCTGCATACGTAATGTTTATTACGTAGAAAATTCCAGATAAGAAGCTTTTGCGACTAAATTAATCAAAAACCCTGAGCACGACTTCCTTACCGAAGGCAGTGTGGTTCAGGTCCTTTGCCAGGCTTTCATCAAGCCTATTTCCCAGTCCGTCTTCAATGCGCAAGATATCCTGGTATGTTGCCTCTGCTATCTTTTCTATGCGCGTACGCTTGCTGCTGAAGGATATGATTGTCTGTTCGGTATCCAGATTTATGTTACCTGGCGGTTTGGAAGCATCGGCCTCAGTTTCTGGTGAGTTTTCAGAATGAACATTATTCTTCGTTGTCTGCTCATCAATTTTTTCACCTTTAAGCACGATTAGATCGAGTGTGAGTTGTGATAATGTCTTGATATTTATATTGCGTTGTTTGAGAGCCTCCAGCAAAGCTTCTTCGCCCGTCAGCTTTCTTTTTTCCTCGCGCTCATGTGCCATTTCCATGGTTGATCTTGGATCTCCATTGTTCAAAACCAGCGGCCTGTCATGAGCGGATTTATCCTTGGCATCCACCTTGGAATCCGACCCAGTAATCGTTTCAGGAGGTGCGCTTACCTCATGGGTCTTGTTTGCATTTTGAACGGCTTGTTCAAATAATCGTCCATTGGTGTGTTCAGTGGAAAAATCAATTTGATGCTCTCTGGCAGGTGCATTCTTTCCCTCAACCTCTTTAGGATTGAGCGAGTCCGTTACCTTGCGGGCAATATTAATTGGATCAATTTCCATATCATCAGCCTGACAGTTGGGTTTGCACCTGTTAATTGAAGATGCAACTTATCACGGCATGTGCTGCAATTATTGTGCCACTTGCATGTTCAAGAAACAAATTACCGCATAAAAAAAGCCGGACAAATGCCCGGCTTTAAACGTTTTGTGGTTGAGCTTTAATTAGCCAACGATTTCACAACCTGCGAACCAGAATGCAATTTCTTCTGCAGCCGTTTCAGGAGCATCTGAGCCATGCACTGAGTTTTCGCCAAGAGACAAAGCAAATTCCTTGCGGATGGTACCTTCGTCAGCTTCTGCAGGGTTTGTTGCGCCCATGACTTCGCGATTTTTAAGAATTGCATTTTCACCTTCAAGAACCTGAACGATTGTTGGACCTGAAGACATGAATTCAGTCAATTCACCAAAGAACGGACGTTCTGAATGTACTGCATAAAAGGCTTCTGCCTGACGCAAGCTCATATGCACACGCTTTGATGCAACGACACGAAGGCCTGCTTCTTCAAGCTTTGCGGTAATTGCACCAGTCAGATTACGCTTTGTTGCATCGGGTTTAATCATTGAAAATGTACGTTCAATCGCCATGATTCAGTTCCTGTGTTATAATAAATGGGAGATTTTCCGCGTGTATACGCGCTAGCGGCCTCTACCGCAAGCTGTAAATGCGAAGTGCAAACATTCTTGGCCAGAAGAACATTTCGGGCAAGAATGGTTTCTGTTTCAAGGCTTTCTATCCGGCCAATTCATCAGGCTCAGATTGGTCATCGCCCTCATGTTCGTCGGTCAGATCCGGCAGTGATGAATTATGGCGTTGACCAAATGTTTTTGTCTTTAAAGGTTTGCCCAAAAGTGTATGACTGACCTGAACAGGTTCGTTCTCATATTCTGAGACTATTTCATCCTCGTGAGCAGTAATCCCTTCCGGTTTGTGCATGTCTTCTGTTTCCAGATTACTTTCGTGGAAGTCCTGTCTGACTGTCTCGGCTACAGAAGCAAAAGAGGTTTCTACTGTTGTTTCATGCTCAACATCAATACGCTCTTCTAAAGCGTCCTTTTCATAATGAACACCATAGACTGCATCATCATCCAATGCCGGAGTAGCTTCTGCAGCCACTTCGTTCAACTGATCTTCTGCCTCAGAAAGAGAAAGCGTTTCTTCCTGCATTGGCAAGTCAGGTACAACCTCTGAATGTTCTTCAAACTCTGGCACAACTGCCTTTACCCGATGAAACACGATTGGCACTTCAATTTCATCGTGCTCCCCAACAATAAAGACCATATCTGAAGGGACATCAATTTCCCGGATGAATTCAGCCATAAACCGATGATACTCAATAGCAACCAGAAGTTTGGCAACGTGGTAGGCAATGCTGTCAGGGTCAACGACAGCTGATCCCTCCTCGGATTGTATAATTCCACTCGTATTTTCAGATAGTGTCTGATAGTCGAGAAATTGCCGTGTAATCTCACCAAGGCCCTGCAAGGGATGTGCGGTAATATCCATATGACGCCCTTGCCAAGCGCTGGAAACGGCTTCACATTGCTCCTGAAGCTCTTCATCACTTGCAGAATTAAAATCAAAGACATCCTTGCCGAACAGGCTTAATTCCAAACCTTGTCCGGTAAACCCTTCGACATTGTCGTAAACCTGATGTGCAGAGAGATCAAAACCGATAGCGCTGATATTTTCCGGCTCAGATGCATTGCCTGCAAGTCCAGACATCAGATCCAGCAATTCATCATGAGACGTTGTAATTTCAAGATTTCGTGCGGCCAAAAACAGATTTGTATCCATATTCGCCAATACATTGGCGTACTTCTCGCGTGCCTCTGAAAAACGCATTTGACGTATCAAGGTATAAACATCTGCATAAGACATTTCCTTGAATTCACGCAGGTTTTGCTCTGCATTTTGCGTAAAAGCCGGACTACTCATATTCTTACCCTCTACTAGTAGAAGAAATAATCTCAAAATAGGCTTAAAAAACTATGAAAGCTTGATTGTTGGGAAAATATACGGCATTGCCTGCCAATGCTTAAAATTACTGATCTTACAGTTCGCATGGCCGGACGAACACTTATTGAAAATGCTGACATTACGATCCCCAAGGGGGTCAAGGCAGGCCTTGTTGGTGCCAATGGCACCGGCAAGACAACACTATTCAAGGTTATTACCGGACTACACGCCAGTGAAACAGGTTCAATTTCTATTTCAAAAGACTGGAAAATCGGACAGGTTGCGCAAGAGGCACCAGGAACTGAAGAAAGCCTGCTTGAAATTGTCATGAAAGCAGATGAGGAAATGACATCCCTCATGGCAGAAGCTGAGACTGCGACAGACCCGACACGAATTTCGGACATCCACATGCGTCTTGCAGATATTGATGCTTATTCCGCTGAAAGCCGTGCCAGCACCATTCTTGCCGGACTGGGATTTTCAGACCGGGATCAAAACTCACCAGCTTCTTCATTTTCAGGCGGCTGGCGCATGCGCGTTGCACTGGCAGCTGTATTGTTTGCTGAGCCAGACTTGTTATTGCTGGATGAACCTACCAACTATCTTGATCTTGAAGGTGCACTTTGGCTGGAAAACTACATGGGGAAATATCCTGGAACTGTACTGGTGATCAGCCACGACAGGGATATGCTGAATACCGTTGTGGATTCCATCGTTCACCTTGAAGGGCGCAAGCTTACTTTTTATCGCGGTAACTATGACAATTTTGAAAGACAGCGTGCAGAAAAACGCGAGTTGATTGAAAAAGCCCGTGACAAGATTGAAAGTCAGAAAAAGCACATGATGGCGTTTGTCGACCGGTTTGGAGCAAAAGCTTCTAAGGCTAAACAGGCGCAATCCAAACTCAAGGCAATCGGCAAACTGAAGCTTCCGGCGCAATTGGAACAGGAAGGCACCAAGCCTTTTAATTTTCCAAACCCGGAGAAAATATCTGCCTCTCCCATGATTAAGCTTGAAGAAGTCAACTGTGGTTACGCCGAGGATGCAATCATTCTGAACAACATCAAGCTGAACATTGATGCAGATGACCGGATTGCGCTTCTTGGCTCAAATGGTAATGGCAAATCAACTTTCTCAAAACTACTGGTTGAGCGTTTGCCTCTTGTGGAAGGCAATATTGTAAAAGCCCCAAAGATCAAGGTTGCAATGTTTGCACAACACCAGATGGATGATTTGCATGCAGACCAGACAGCTGTTGATCATGTGCGCAAACTCATGCCTCAAGCTGGAGAGGCACAGGTTCGTTCCAAGGTTGCTCAGATGGGATTAAACCATGAACGGATGGATACAGTAACCGCGCATTTGTCTGGCGGTGAAAAGGCAAGACTGCTACTCGGGCTTTGTACGTTTGATGGACCTGACCTTTTAATTCTGGACGAACCTACCAATCACCTTGATGTTGGAGCGCGTGAGGCACTTGTCCATGGATTGAATGAATTCAAGGGCGCTGTCATTCTTGTAAGTCATGATCGACATCTAATTGATTCCACCATGGAACGACTATGGATTGTGTCTGAAGGCAAAGTAGGTCCCTATGACGATGATCTCGATACTTATCGCAAGAAGGTCTTGCAGGACGCAAAAGCCAAACGCAAGGAACATATTCTCGAAGCTGAGCCGGATATCGTTATTCCAGTAAAGACTGAAAAACCGAAAGTACCTAAAAAAGACCGAGAAGAAAAACGCAAGGAACTTGCACCACTAAAGATGAAAATCTCGGAAAAAGAAAATCAAATTCAAAAACTTAATGCTGCCATTGAAAAACTTGATTCAAGTCTGGCTAC
>CALDZZ010000009.1 GCA_937944075.1 uncultured Rhizobiaceae group bacterium | reverse complement strand
AAGCAACCCAAAAAAATCATTAAAAAAACGACCAGACACGGGCCTGTATTGCCGAGTGATTTCAGGGATCTGGAACTACTTTTGCCAGAGCGACACGTTGCTGCCTTGCGATGGACAGGACTTGATGAGGATGACACGACGCTTGATACCTTGATGGAAAACATGTTTGCCAAAAACCTTCAAGATGCCATGAAAGCAACTCAATACGCAGTGTCACCCATGCAATCCCTTGTCGTCGGGGATATCGATGGCAACATCGGGTTGGCGACACCGGCCCGTGTGCCGAAGCGGCGAAGTGATAACATAATTATGGGGCGGGCTCCTGTCCCAGGATGGATGCCAAAATACCATTGGGAAGGCTACGTCAAAGCAGGCGACCTGCCCAAAATTGTAAATCCTGAAGAAGGCATGATTGCCACCGCAAATGCAAGGTTCTTCAAACCTGATTATCCACATCACATAACCTTTGACTGGGCAGAGCATTTTCGTCAGGGCAGGGTGGAAGAACTTGTTTTTGGTCGAAATGAAAAGCACACGGTTCAGGCTTCCAGGGAAATAATGGCAGATGATTTTTCCAAGCCTCTCTTTGAATTGGTGAAAATAGCAAAGGAGTCCGAATTTGATGGGGCAGGAGATCGAGGGGATATTTTTGATGCGCTTGTGAAATGGGACGGAAAAATGGATGCCAAGGCAAGTGAACCTCTCATAATGCTTGCATGGTTCAGGCATCTGCATGAAGCTCTTCTAAAAGATGATCTTGGAGATCAGTACGAACTGTTTGATCGTGGTCGTATAACAAAGGTGCTTTATATTCTTAGTAGGGGTACAGCGAGGGACTGGTGTGATCGTATTGATACGGAAACCCGTGAGAGTTGTTCAATTATTCTGGACCAGTCTTTTGATGCAGCGCTTGCAGAATTGAAACAGCTTTATGGCGAGGACTGGAATAGCTGGCAGTATGGCAAGGCTCATGTTGCCTACAGTGAGCATCGTCCCTTCGGAAAGGTTGATCCACTTTCTCGCTTTTTCAATATTACTATCGAAAGTAGTGGTGGGCCTTATACACTCCATCGAGGTCAAACAGACTTTGGTGAAGAGGGTCCTTACAGAAACAGGCACGGTGCTGCCTATCGTGGTATTTATGATTTCTCTGATCTTGATAAATCTGTTTTCATTCAGTCTACAGGCCAAAGCGGGAATTTTCTTTCTCAACATTATCGTGACTTTACGGATGACTGGTCACAATCTAGATTCATTCCGATGACAACTAACAAGCCTGATTATTCCGAGAATGCAAAAGGGACATGGCTCTTTACCCCGTGATTTTTTATCCATTATGAAAAAGATATTTCTTACACTTTTCTTCTTGATTTTTACCAGCCTGAATACCTTTGCAGAAGGCATTGTCAGTCAGGTAGTCTCAGCACCTGTATTTGCCAATGGCACGCTGCGCGACATGCCAAGCGGCCTTAATATTTATCTGCAAACTGATAATGTTCAGGGGCTGGATTTTATGAACCCGGAAGTTCTGGGATATGGCGTTCCGCCAGGTGGCAGCATTGAAGTTGAAATGATCAGTGGATTTGAACGTGTGCCAGAAGTTCCTCTGGATGGGACATCCTTGCTGCTTACTGTCGGTGTGCCTCAACAGGGATTGCCGGAAAAGACCGGTGGGCATATTGTTTCCCAGGGTAATAACAAAAACACGTTTCTCATCAAGCCTGTTGGTAGAGACGGAATGATTCCCGAGCGACTGGAATCGCCTGCCAAGGGAGCTGCCTTTGATCAGGTACAGCAACGCGGTATCAAGATTATCCATATCGGCAGAAATTTTGCATTCATGTCACGCGGTGAACAAGGTGTTGTCGAAGTTCGGTTCAAGGATGGTGGTGGTAATGTTATTGCCCGTGGTAGAGGTGCAATCAATTTCTTGCAAAAACCCATACCCCAAATTTTCCCTACAAACGTTACCCATGATCAACGCAATCACAATTGGCAAAGACTTGGTCCAGGGCAGGTTGTAGGAGTAGCCAAGGGCACGCTTCCAATGCCGTTTTTGTTGTTTGATGCAGATCAAGGCATACACAATAAGGGCATCTTTGGAGTTGGGGTATTGTCCAGAAAGCAACTTGATGAAAACGGTTATGAAATGCCGGAAAGCCTCTTGCGATATGATGCGGGTCTCATATTAAAAGACCGAAATGGAGACGGTTTCCTGGACCCGCGTGTTGATATTATTTTAGGCGGTATTTCGAGCCAGGCCCCTGAAGGCGCTCAGGGGTATCAGGTGGTGACACCCTTGGTAAATGAAAAGCCGTTTCTTTCCAAACCAACTTCCGATTTCAATAAGCGCGCAGGGGCTGCTTTTGGCGGCTCAATACTTCAAGTCGTATTTATTGCCGGTGACAGGCTTGGTAATTATCGCCTCACGTTTACTCTGCTTGAACAGCCAGGTGATCTGGAAAGTGATGATGGCGCAAGCGTTACCTATACTGTCGTTGTAGAATAGACTTATACGCCTATGCCGAATTCGGCAAACGGTATGTAATCAACATCGTCTCCAATAGAAACGCTTGTAGTTTCCTCGGGTATTTCTATCAGTCCTGTTGCTTCACGCAGTCCGGTTATCAATCCGGAACCATCCCTGTCGAATTTTTGAACGCTTGTTTTAGCGTTGGTGCGAATAAGAAAACCGCGCAGAAATTCTCGCCTGTCAGGTTTTGATTTAATTTCAAAGGCTGAAGGTATCTTGTAGCGTTGAGGTGTCTTGAACTGTCCTCCACCCAAGCGTTCCAGAGATGGCCTTACGTATAAAACATAACATACAAATGCAGCTACTGGATTTCCAGGCAAGGTGAATATGAGGGTGTCGTTTATCTGGCCAAAACTCATGGGACGTCCCGGTTTTACTGCCAACTGCCAAAGATGACATTTTCCCAAATTGCCCATCGCATCCACGAAGTGATCTTCTTCGCCCTTTGAGGCACCTCCTGACGAAATGATTACATCATAATGCGATGCTGCCTGCTGCAAACGACTTTCAACTTCACTTGCTTTATCAGGAAACAATCCAAGATCATGCACTTCAATGCCGGATGATTTCATAAGGCTGCCAAGCATTGGGTGGTTAGCGTCATAGACCATGCCATCAACAAATGTTTCACCTGGCAACAACAGTTCATCACCACTTGAAAGAAGACCCACTTTCAAGGGTTTATAGGCTCTGATTTTATCTGTTCCTGTAGAGGCAATTGCCGCCAGATCCTGTGGTCGAAGTTTTGTGCCAGCTTTTACAACTACATCGTTCAAGCTGACATCTTCACCCGCAAGCCTGCAATTAGCTCTCTTTTTCAAACCGGACGGAATTACAACGTAGTTTGTACCATTTTGCTCATGCATTTCGCAATCTTCCTGCATGGCTACCGTATCTGCGCCTTGGGGCATTTTGGCACCGGTAAAAATCCGCGCAGCAGAAAATCCTGGTAATTCAATCGTTTCCTGTTCACCAGCAGCAATTCTTGCCATAAGAGGAAAGAAACCTCCGGTCGGTTCGAAATCAGCGTGAGAGAAAGCAAAGCCATCGACGGCAGAGTTATTGAATGCAGGAATATTGCGTGGGGCTGTTACATCACTGGCAATAATTCTACCGCGGGCATTCTCCAGTGTGATCGTCTCTTCTTGCGCAATGGTTTGCATGCGGTTGCTGAGGATATCCAAAGCTTCGTCATGTCTCAGCCTGTCCTTGTCATGAACGAAGCAATCGTCAGTCAGTTTCATCTTCTATCTCACAGGTTTTTAGAATGAAGTCTGCTATTTCTTCTATTTGGCTGCGTTGGAAAACCGGAAGCGAGCAGCCTTCAATTGGTTCGTCACTGGCAATTGCTTTTATAGTTTTGTCATCTGGCCAAAGAAAGTCCTGTTCAGTTTCAGCCCCCCTGATTTCCAGTTTTGCAATTTGTTCTTTTTTGTAGCCTTCTACCAGCACAAGATCGCAAGGGGTTAGTTTCGACAGGATGGTTGCAAAGTCTGGCTCAGCCTCATCGTTCAATTCATGTTGGATAGCCCAGCGATTAGCTGAAACAAGCACGACTTCTCCTGCACCTGCTTGCCGGTGTTTAAAGCTGTCTGTGCCAGGAGTGTCCAGATCAAAGCTGTGATGAGCATGTTTGATAGTGGAGATTTTCAGTCCGCGTCTGTTGAACTCTGAAACGAGACTTGCAACCAATGAGGTCTTGCCTGAGTTTTTCCAACCTGCAATTCCAAAACACTTATCGATGTTCATCCTGTTTCAAATCCCAACGCAATTTTTCTTGCCATCTCCATATCATCTGGTGTGTTCACGTTAAAGAAAGGATCGACGCCAACGTGAACTTCGTTGAAATTTATCATGCAATTTGGATATCTTTCGACAAACATCATTACTTTGCGGTTGTTTTCATCAACGATGAATTTTTCAAGCTCGTCAGCCAGGTCGACAGGCCACAGTCCAAAGACAGGATGTTTTCTGTCGTTGGAAGATGCCAGTGCAATGCTTGCCCCGGTTTCATGAGCTTCGACGGTCATGCGTTTCACATAGTCATCGGGAAAGAAAGGGGTGTCAGCCGCTGCTGTTATGATATGCGTTAAAGATGTATTCGCTTTTGCCCACTTCATGCCTGCAAGAATACCTGCAAGAGGGCCAGCATAGCCTTCCACCGTGTCAGCCTGAACAATCATATCTAGTTTGCTCAAGCGTTCAGGGTTTCCATTTGCATTGAGAATGATTTGCTCTGTCTGACTGGAAAGTCTGTCTTTAACCCACTTAATCAGTGGTTTGTTATTGAGTTCAAGCAGGCTTTTTTCCGGGCCTTCCATGCGCCTTGAAAGCCCGCCAGCCAATATCACTCCGAGCGGTTCAGTCATTTCGACTGCTCTTTCTGCGATGTTTGCCATCTTCTTCTTCATGTTCTTCAGGTTTGCTATCAAACTCTATGCGATGATCTCCGGATAATACGATGAAGCGTTTTCCGCGTGCACGACCTATCAAAGTCAATCCAACCTGTCTTGCCAACTCGACACCTGCAGCCGTGAAGCCTGAACGAGATACCAATATGGGAATGCCCATCATTACCGTTTTGATGACCATCTCTGAGGTTAATCTTCCAGTTGTATAAAAAATCTTGTTGCTGGAATTGGTTTTGTTTTTGAACATCCAGCCAGCGATTTTATCAACTGCATTATGCCGGCCAACATCTTCCATATAAACAAGTGGCCTGTTTTCCTGACAAAGCACACATCCATGTATGGCACCTGCTTCAAGATAAAGGCTTGGCGCAGTATTGATTTGTTTGGTCAGTTGATACAGCCAGCTTGTTTTCAGTTTGGCAGTGTCGGTGAGATCAATCTTGTTGAAGCTTTCCATGATGTCACCAAACACAGTGCCTTGGGCGCAGCCGGAGGTGCGAACCTTTTTCTTCATTTTCTCTTCAAAGTTGGTCTCAACACCAGTTCGTACCACGACGACAGAGAGGTCATCATCATAATCGACGCCTGTTATTTTCTCATTTTTTGCCAACATATTCTGATTAACAAGATAGCCTATGGCCAGAAGCTCAGGGTGGTCACCAATTGTCATCATGGTGACAACTTCCTGGGAGTTGAGATAAAGCGTCAATGCGCGTTCAGTAACAACTTTTGTATCGATTGCCTTTCCATTGTGATCAATGCCTGAGACGAGTGTTGAAAGCGCAGGATCATGCGGGTTGGGCGCAATTATAAGATTTTCTTTTTCAGTCATTGTTGGCGTTATTCTCAGCTTGGATGCGGCTTTCTACCTGCATAACATACAGTGTTGAAGCGAGAGCGAAAAGGACAGAAATAAACATCATTGCTGCGAGAGGGATTGCATTGGATTCAAGCGTAATCATATAGCCTGCAATGACTGAAAGAATGGCGCCACCGCCCAATTGCATGCTGCCCGCCAGACCCGATGCCGAGCCTGCAAGACTTGGGCGCACATTTACCACACCAGCATTGGCACTTGGTAGGGTCATGCCATTGCCGATACCAACAAAGAATATAAACCCAAAAAAGGAGGCCGGATGCATTAAGCCAAGGTATATTGTCATAATAGAGGCGAGCAAGCCAAGGGCGACAGTTATGTTTCCGCTTAGCATCATGCGATTAATGCCAATTCTTTTTGTAATACGTCCTGATATCATGTTGCCCAACAGATAGCCGAGGCTGATGAACATGAAATAAAATCCGTACTGAGAGGGAGAGAGATCATAAGCTTTATTGGCCAGGATTGAGCCGCCACCCAGAAAGGCAAAGAAAGCGCCCGACGAAAACATTGCGGTTGCAGAATAGCCCCAAAACCGCCTTGAGGTCAGCAGTTCCGGATAACCGTTGATTTGTTCCTTCAAGGAGTTCTGCTTGTGCTTGTTTGTCTCACCCAAGTCAAAATAGATCAAGAAAAGTGCGAAAACTGCAAACCCCAATGTTAAATAAAATGAGGATTGCCAGCCATATATTTCATCAAGATAGCCCCCAATCAAGGGGCCAATCATGGGGGCGAGGCTCATGCCCATAGTGATATAAGCAATAAGAACTGCAGCATCTGCACCTTCCTTCAAATCTCGGGCTATTGCTCTTGATAAAACCAGTCCGGCAGAGGAGGCTGCCTGAATAACACGACCTGCCAGAAACCATTCTATGGAACTGGCAAAAATGCACATCAAAGTACCAATAATCATGATTGCGAAGGCAAGCAATATGACGGGTCGTCTGCCAAACTTGTCTGACAAGGGGCCGAATACCAATTGCAATAATGCGACCGTCGCGAGATAGAGTGAGACCGATAATTGTACTGTGGAAGGCGTGGTTTCAAAGTATGTGGTAATAGCAGGCAGTGATGGCAAAAATACATTCATTGCAAGCGGACCAAGTGCTGCCGTTGTCACAAGCGTAATGATGTGAGGCGGTGTTCTTGAAGTTATCATCACATCGGTGCCTGGCTCAACTTGGCTTTCCGGACAGTCTTTTGCTCCCTGTAAATTGTATAGACGCCGCTGCTTACCACTATGAGTGAGCCAATTATTGTTAGATTATTCGGAATCTCATCAAAAAAGAAAAATCCTATCAGGATTGCAAATATCAAAACCGAATATCTGAATGGTGTTACAACCGCAACTTCGCCAACTCGCATTGATGAAACGATCCCGATGAAACCCGTAATCAAGAAAATTGAAGCAATAGCCAATACACCTGATGTGTAAAGACTTACCGGTACCCAAACTTCGGTGATGCTTAAAAGTCCGCCTCCCATGGCGACGATGAATACAGTTACCAGGGTTACAAAAAGTGTAGGCATATCCTTGTCAAGGCGACGGGTCGCTACGTCTCTCAAGGTGCAGGCAGCAACAGCCAAAAGGCAATATAGTGAGTAAACGTTAAACCCTTCAAGACCGGGCTGTATGATCAGAATAACACCAATAAAACCAACCATAATTGCTGTAATTCTGCGCCAACCAATAGGCTCACTCAAAAAATAGGCGGCGGCTAGTGTGACGGTTAAGGGCAGGGCTTGCATGATTGCTGCAGCGTTTGCCAGCGGGATTTGAAATAGCGCTGTGAAAAAGAAATATGTAGCACAAACTTCTCCCGTAACACGCAGGATAAATGGAAGATTGAGAATGGAATTTAATGGCCTCAGCTTGTCCAGTTTCCAGGCGATCAAGTATAGTGCTGCTATGGCAAACAACCCTCTGGTGAACAAGATCTGGCCCAAAGGCATTTCTGAACTGATGAATTTCATTATCGAATCCCCAATTGCAAAGCTAGACATTGCAAGCAGCATGAACAAACTACCCAGCATGTTGTCACTGAAAGTGGGTTTTTGAAATCGCATTAACGTGTCTAGGAAGCCTTTGGTTTATATGAACGGGACGGTTTCACAGGCCAAGCCTGATTGCAATCTTGTTTTTGGGTAATTTATTGTTTTTCTTTTGTTAACTACAAAGCAAAAATATATTTAAATAAAATGCTGTTTGCTCAAATGTTTACCATTTCTGCGCATCTTCCTATTAATGTCTGTTCGTATTAGGGAATGGTTAGTGCGGCAAGGGTTGGATGTTAGCTAAGATAAAACATGTCAGTAACGGAATTCATTTCCGTGTTTTGATGCTTGTAGTGGGCGTTGCAGTTACTCTCGTAGCCGCGCAGTTTGTAACTGACACAGTCGTCGAAACCCAGAAAGTGCAAGATCAACGCCTTGTAGAGGCGCGTTCAATGACGAATGTCGTTGCCCGCAGCCTCGAAAAACAATTTGATTTTTTTGAACTCTCCGACATTGAAGAAATTCTGAAGTCTGTTCGTACCAGTGAACATGTCAAACAGGTGA
The DNA here is from genome assembly GCA_937944075.1 of uncultured Rhizobiaceae group bacterium. Classification (GTDB taxonomy): domain Bacteria; phylum Pseudomonadota; class Alphaproteobacteria; order Rhizobiales; family Rhizobiaceae; genus JAALLB01. The sequence continues at coordinate 3,839 of CALDZZ010000009.1, read as the reverse complement.
GTGCGGTTGACCGTGAATTTACATTCTTTCTGGATGGAGATCCTGTTACGCCGACCTTGTTGCCTTCTGGCGACAGTGCGCAACAAACAAAGGCAATAGAGACATCAAAACCTACTTTTGAAATTACCGAAGATGCCATAACGGTGGTAGAACCTCTTTTAAGAGGTGGTCAATCCATCGGTGCTGTCATGATCCGTTTTGAAAACCCGAAGTTTTCTGAAGTCATGTGGCCCATTTTGAAGACCAATTTCTTTTCCCTTATTCCAATTTTGACCCTTGGTATCATGTTGGCGGGTGTTTTGGTCAACCAGATAACAAAACCTCTCCTTAGTCTTGCCAATAGTGCAAAGTTGGTGGCGCAAGGCGACCTTGACCGTTCAATGCCTGTTGAAGGTCCCAATGAAATTCGTCAGCTTGGGCATGCTTTTTCCGGCATGATTGGCAAGCTAAAGGAAAATATTGAGCAAATCTATGAACTTGCTTATGTGGACCGCACAACACAACTTCCAAATCGTGAATTTTTTCGCAAGGAACTTACTCGTGCAATCAGACGTGCTGTTCGACAAAAAGTAACAGGTGCTTTGCTGTTTGTTGATCTTGATGGTTTCAAACGTGTGAATGATACGCACGGGCATGATGCCGGCGATATGATTCTAAGCCAGTTCTCAGAGCGCCTTGCAAATGTATTGCGGGCTGAGGATTTGATTGCGTTTAAAGCCATGAATGCCATGGAAACCGAGGCCGGTGATTCTGAAAAAGCGAATAAAAACAAACAGATGCTTGCGCGTTTGGGGGGTGATGAATTTACGGTTCTGCTTTCTGAAATAAGGGAAGCAACAGACGCCGCAACTGTTTCTCAACGTATTATAGATGCAGTATCACTGCCCTTTGACGTTAATGGTACGAAAGTGAATATTGGTGCATCTGTAGGCATTGCCATTTTCCCTAAGGATGGTTCGGATTATCAAACCATTTTGAAAAGTGCTGACATGGCCATGTATCAGGCTAAGGAAGAAGGTAAAAATACCTATCGCTATTTCTCTGAAGAGCTGAACCAGGAAGCTGCTCGACGCATGGAAATTGAGCAGGATTTGCGTGTTGCGCTTGAAAACAACAATGAGTTGGAACTCTATTACCAGCCAAAAATTCACTGTGGTACTGCCTTGCCCAAATCTGCTGAAGCGCTTATCCGCTGGAAGCACCCTGAAAAGGGCATGATTCAACCCCTTGATTTCATCAATGTGGCAGAAGACTGTGGATTGATATTGCCACTAGGTCGCTGGATTTTATTACAGGCCTGTCAGCAGTTGAAGAAATTTGAAGACGCGGGCATAGATATTTCAATTGCCGTGAATATCTCCACTGCTCAATTTGAACGCCCAGATCTTTCAAATATTGTCATTGAAGTGCTTGAGGAAACTGGCGCAAACCCTGCAAATCTAGAGCTTGAGCTTACTGAAAGCATGGCGATGCAGAATCCGGATATTGCGTTGAATCATATCAATATCCTTAAAAAACTGGGTGTGCGTTTTGCAATTGATGACTTTGGTACAGGCTATTCAAACCTTTCACAGCTTTCCCGCTTGCCGTTTGATGTTTTCAAAATTGACCGATCCTTTGTTGATAAACTGACAAACCGTGATGATGAACATGGCCGTGTCATTGTTAAGACAATTCTTGGGATGGCAAATAGCCTGAATTATGAAACTGTTGCGGAGGGTGTCGAGACCATATCCCAACTGGAATTCCTGACAGAGTATGGCTGTACTTACGCCCAGGGTTATTATTTTGCACGACCTATGCCATCACAGGAGTTCACGCAGTGGTACACTGCGTGGAAGAAGCAAGACAAGAGTGTTATGGCTGCCATGATGCGGCAGGGTGCTGCAGCTTAAGTCTTTTGTTGTGATAGTGATTCAATTGCTGGCGGTAATTGACTGAAATCATTGATGATAAGGTTTGCGCCAAGTTGTTCAACAGGTATTTCCGTATAGCCAAACGTAACCGCAATGGATGGAATATCAGCATTCTTTGCTGCATTGATATCTGTGGCTGAGTCCCCGATCATGATAGCTTTCTCAATAGGAAAACCAGCCAGTTTCGCAGTCTCTTCTAGGTGGCGTTTGTCTGGTTTCTTGAAGTCAAATGTATCCCCGCCGGTAATCGAGAGAAAACGTTGAGTTACATTCAGCTCCTCAAGCAAAAGCCTTGCCATGCTTTCTGTCTTGTTTGTACAAAGGGCAAACTTGTACCCCTTAGTTTCCAGAGTATCCATGGCTTCCAAAACACCGTCAAACAAATGCGTTTCATTGGCAATGTTGGCTGCATAATCTTCCAAAAAAGCTTTCAGAAGTTCTTCGGCAGTATCTTCATCGAGTGTTTTGCCGTTGACTGCGAATGATCGTTCAATCATCGCCTTTGCACCATGGCCGATGATTTGACCGAATTCTGCCATGCCAAGTTTTGTTAAATTGTATGATTTTGTGATCCGGTTTAGCGTACCCAGCAAATCGGGAGCAGTATGCGCAAGGGTTCCATCCAGATCGAAAATAATCAGTTCGTATTTCATGATGCGCTTACCTTGTTGAAAATGTGAAAATCAGTAGTGAATCAAATCCTCACGTGTTAGTTTTGCGATAACACTAAATATGCCAAGAGACTACACTTCCATGAGCAGAGAATTGAAAATTGAAGCTGCCAGGGCTGCGCTTTCACTGGTTCAAGACGGAATGAGACTTGGCATTGGTACCGGTTCTACCGCCGATGAATTCATCAGATTGCTTGCAGTTAAAATCAAAGAAGGTTTGAATGTTGTAGGCGTTCCCACGTCAGTCAAAACAGAAAAACTCTGTCAGGAACTTGGGGTTCCGCTGAAAACACTAGATGAGCTCCCTGAACTTGATCTTGTGATTGATGGGGCAGATGAGGTTGATGATGAGTTTCAGTTGATCAAAGGCGGTGGCGGTGCCCTGCTACGCGAGAAGATCGTTGCTCACGCCTCCAAGGCCATGGCTGTAATCGCTGATGAAAGTAAGCTTGTTAATACCCTTGGTGCATTTGCATTGCCAATTGAAGTCAACAAGTTTGGCCTTGCTGCTACCCATCAGGCGGTACAGGAAGTCGCAAACAGCTTGGGTTTGTCTGGTGCTATAGAATTGCGGGGAGGGGCTGATGAACCATTTGAAACAGATGGTGGTCATTTCATACTCGATGCTTCTTTTGGCCATATTCCTGACGCATCAGCTCTTTCAGAAAAACTACTGAATATACCTGGTGTGGTTGAACACGGATTGTTTTTGGGTTACGCGAAGGTAGTATTTTTGGCAAGTTCTAGCGGTGTTAAGCAGTTAGGCGACATATAATAATAATTATCGGTGGAGAATAGCTTAGATGAATTCTGTGAATACACTAACGCAAAAAATGAAATCCTGTACAAAAGCCATGGCTTTTTGCCTTGTTGTTGCGGCATCATACATGCCGGCACAGGCACAAGAAATCACGCCTGAACACATCAAGTCTGCACGCTCTGCGATGGAAGCGACTGGCGCTACTGACAGATTGGATGCAATCTTGCCTGAAGTTGCTACGTTTATCAAAGCAGGTCTTATTGCCAATCGCCCGGATATTGAGTCTGAAATCTCTGATATTGTAAACAAGGTGGCAATTTCACTGGCTGCAAGGCGTGGTCCGCTGGAGACTGAAGTCGCAACCATTTACAGCAACCGCTTCACCAAGGCAGAGCTTGATACAATTCATGAGTTCTTTTCCAGTGAAACCGGTGTCAAGTTCCTGACTGAAACACCATCCTTGTTCAGGGAAGTGGATGAAGTGTCGAAGGT
>CALDZZ010000008.1 GCA_937944075.1 uncultured Rhizobiaceae group bacterium | reverse complement strand
GGCGGACGGTTCACAACATTTGAGCGTGTTCAACTGCGTGAGCTAACGGTTTTGAAAAAATCAGGCAAACGCGTGCCGCTGGACAGGGACAAGCTTACCCGCTCAGTTTCAACCGCTATCAGAAAACGCGACCTCGATCCTGATCGTGTTGAACAAATGATTTCAGGCATCGTTCGCCAACTCGAGTCACAAACCGAGGGGGATATCACTTCAGACCAAATCGGCAAACTGGTCATGGAAGGTCTCAAGCAAGTAGATGAAGTAGCCTACGTCCGCTTTGCTTCAGTCTACAAGGATTTTCAGGAAGCCAAGGATTTCGAAGGTTTTCTCAGCAAGCTGGAAGAGGACGAAGAATAATGCCTTACAAACGGTTGGTCATGGAACTTGGTATGGGCACGGATATCCGTGGTCAGGATTATACCAAGGCTGCCATTCGCGCGGTTGAAAATGCACTGCGCCAAAATGCACTGGTAGTGGCGGATGCGTTCGGAAAAGCGCGTGACGAGATGAAAGTTGATATCCACATCGGCGCGGGCAAGCCTGAAGAGATTGACAAGGAACAAATTGCAGCAATCCTGCCATATGGAAATGGCGAAGTAATCGCTCATGCTGGTGGTCTTGATACATTCAAGGATGATGGCACGCCGGGTACGATCATGGTGAACGCTGCACTGATTGTTTATCTTGACCTGGAAGACGGACAGGAGTGGCTGGCATCATGAGTGATTTAAAGCGCATAATACTGGAGTTGGGTACAGGCAATGATCTTTATGGTCAGGATTACACCAAGGCTGCAAAACGTGCGGTGCAGGATGCTATTCATCATTCTTCACTAACGCTTTTCAAAAGCCTTGATATTGATCCCATGCAAATGCAGATAGAACTTAATCTTGCAGCTCAGGAACCGGAAAAAATCAATCTTGAAGAAGTGGCAAAAGAACTACCATACGGGCAAGTTTCGCCCAAGGCTGTTTTCGGTGGGTTGAATATTCACGATGAGGTGACTGACCGCACAAGTGTGATTGTCAATGCAGGGATTATTGTGCGATTACCACTTGCATGATCCTTTTGAAAACATCGCTGACAATTTGTATATTGAGCCTTTCAATTGCACCGGTTCATGCTGGTAAGGTATGGACAGATTTTTCGCCTCGAACGCACGGTTCTGCCCAGCTTTTTAAAAACTGCTTTTCAGCTAATGATCTTGCAGCAAAAAAAGGTGAGCGGAATACGCGAAGACGAGGTCCCGGTGCTTATTTGAAGCCACCTGTTGTGAAGCGACCCAGGCTTGCACCGGCAAAACTTTCTGCTGAATATCGCGGTTCCATACGTCGAGTTAATGTTGGAACTCAAAAAATAGTCGCGCTTGGGTTTGATATCGGTGAACAAAACAATGATTTTGCAGGCTATGATGCAAGTGTTATTGATACGCTCAGGAAGTACAACATCAAGTCGACCATGTATGTTGGTGGCAAATGGATGGCAACTCACCCTGAGCGGGCAAAACAACTGATCGCAGATCCTTTGTTTGAAATTGGCAATCATGCCTGGACGCATGGTAATTTTCGCGTTTTGAAGCAGCAGGAAGTAGAAGATCAAATCTGGTTTACGCAAGCCGAGTATGAGAAGCAAAGGCGTGGGCTTGCAGATCTTGAGTGTGCAAATTCCGGCATGAACCTCATACCCAAACGCATTGCGACTTTTCGCTTTCCATATGGAACCTGCAATGCCCGTTCCTTGAAACAAGTGAATGATGCAGGCCTTCCGGCAGTTCAATGGGACGTTGTAACGGGCGACCCTTCAAAGGGGCAATCAGCAAGGGCAATTGAACGTGCGTTATTGAATGTAAAGCCGGGGTCAATCGTGGTTGCCCATGCAAACGGGCGTGGCTGGAATACCGGAAAAGCTCTCAAAAGCGCAATTCCAAAAATGATAAAGGCAGGATGGAAGTTTGTAACTGTGACTGAATTGCTGGAAATGGGTAAGCCTGTCATTGCCAAAACATGCTATGAAAACCGACCGGGCGATAATAAACGCTATGATAGAATTTTTGGCAGGGGAACCGGCGAATGAGCAAGTTTGGAGAAAAGGCTTATAATCTTGGCATGTGCAAACTTCGCCATACAACCGCAAGTGATGCAAAACTCTTGAGCGTAACACTGTCCAAAATCGACCCCTGGAAAACACTGGGTTCAACCCCAAATGAATTTGAACAGGGGTTTCAATCTCAAACCAGCTCAACCAATACCTACACCGTAATGTTTGAAGGAAAGCCTGTTGGTATAATTTCAGTCAGATTTCCCTGGTTGCTTGGACCATATTTGGGTTTTCTGGGTGTAATACCTGATGCACAAGGCAAGGGAATCGGTAAAACACTATTGAATTGGCTGGATGAAACAGCGCGTGCTCATTCATCAAGAAATATTTTTATTTGTGTGTCAGAATTCAACCATGATGCGCAGGCATTTTACAAGGCATGCGGTTATAAGAAAGTTGCAAATCTGGAAGGGTTGATTCTGGATGAGTATGACGAATTTTTGATGCGCAAACGACTTTATTGACAAGATGACATATGGTGTAAACCAGACATGAACATTAATGCAAAAATGACGGCAGATATTGCCCAGGATCAGAAGTTTCTGGATGCAGCTTTGCGACTTGCAAAAAGGAATCAGGGCCTTACAGGAACCAATCCTTCGGTTGCATGTGTCATAGTCTCATTTTCGCAATCCGGCCCAAAGATCGTAGGTTCTGGTGTTACAGCAAAGGGAGGTCGCCCGCATGCTGAACCCCCCGCAATAGAAGAGGCAGGAGAATTGGCAAAAGGTGCCACTGCCTATGTAACCCTGGAACCATGTGCACATCATGGAAAAACACCGCCTTGTGCACAAACCCTCATTGATGCAGGAGTTGCCAGAGTTGTAACAGCAATTACTGATCCCGATGCAAGAGTTAATGGCAAGGGGCATGAGATGCTCATCAAGGCAGGTATAGAGGTTACTTGCATGGATGGCGGAATGGCAGCCAGACGAGTCATGCAGGGTTATTTGAAGGCTAGAACTTCTATAAAACCGTTTGTAACGCTCAAAATGGCAATGACTGAAACCGGACTGATTGGCTCTGCACAAACAGATAACCTTCGAATTTCTTCTGCGGTTTCCAGTTCGCAAACCCATCTCCAACGCGCAAGACATTCTGCAATTCTGGTTGGCAGTGGTACAGTCTATCACGATGACCCAAGTCTTGATTGTCGGTTACCAGGCCTTGAATCCAGATCGCCAACCCGCATCATTCTGGATGAAAAAGCGCGTCTGGACGGAAATGCAACTGTAATAAAAACTGCATTGAAAGTGCCAACAATTATTGTTGCCCCCATGTCCGCTCCCCAGGAATATCGGCAGATGCTAGCCCAAAACGGTGTCCAACATCAGGCTTGCGAAATGGAAGGTAGCAGAATTGCCCTACCTGAGTTAATGGATGATCTTGCAGCAAGAGGCATACAATCCATCATGGTTGAAGGCGGTGCAGGTATCGCCGAGGGGTTTATAA
>CALDZZ010000007.1 GCA_937944075.1 uncultured Rhizobiaceae group bacterium | reverse complement strand
GACCTGGGTTCTGCCACGAAGAACATTCTTTTTCTTTTCCAGTTTGCGAGAAACGGAAACCGCATCATCAGCGCGATCGAGAAGGTATTGTATTTCGTGGGGGGAAAGCTCTGCAATGCCAAGCAGGTGACGCTTGGTATAGTTTTTCAAAGGAGAATTTTTAACATTTACCATTAAAGCCTACCCTATAGGCGCAGTTGATTGTTTGCGCAAGAAAAATCAGATTTTACTTCCCCCTAATCCTAAACCGACAAGCCAGCCCAAGTCAGACTTAAAATCTGAAAACGGAAATGAATTCACACTTTTTTCAATTTTCTTGAAACTAAACGAAAAAGCTCCCGTTACTGACACTGTCTTCCCAAGACATAACATCAACTAAACTCTAGTAAGGGAGAGTACTAATGAAGAAGTTTCTAGCAACAGGTATTATTGCACTGGCAATGTCACTACCGGCAACGGCAGCAGGCAATATTGTTCAGACAGCAGCCTCAACAGGTCAGTTCAACACATTATTGGCCGCAGCAAAAGCAGCCGGTCTTGCAGGTGCACTGGGACATACCAAAAACATTACTGTTTTTGCGCCAACGGATGCAGCTTTTGCAAAACTGCCAAAAGGCACTGTAAAAAGTCTCTTGAAGCCGGAAAACAAGCACAAGCTGGCAGCCATTTTGAAATATCATGTTGTACCCGGCAAGCTTCCATCCTCAGCTGCAAAAATAAAGTCAGTCAAGGTAAAAACGCTAAAAAGCAAAGGTGACACAACTGTCAAGGTACGCAAGCGTTTCGGCAAGGTACTTGTCGATAATGCCCGTGTAATAAAGGCAGACATCAAGGCCTCCAATGGTATTATCCACGTCATCGATAACGTTTTGTTGCCAAGCAGCTAATTTTGGTTTGTTTGGAATGAATTCGTAAACAGTCCGGATTTCGATTTGGACAGGAACAAACCGCATTGCGCTTGCAGTGCGGTTTTTTTTGAGCAGGAATTGCAGAATCGACTTTTCCTGCCCATAAATAGCAAATGACCAATCAATCGCCTTCATATTCAGGCTTTAATGCCTATGACAATGACCCTTTGCTGAAGCTGGTCTCCGTTTCCATGTCAAACGAAGCCAAAAACGGCTTCAAAAAGCTGGGTGCCTGGGCGGGTAGTGCTGATGCCATCAAGCTTGGTGCTCTGGCAAACCAAAATCCGCCGGTTCTTCATACCCATGACGCAAAGGGCGAAAGGCTGGATCAGGTTGAGTATCATCCGGCATGGCATGCACTGATGCGAAAGGGGGTCGATACAGGATTGCATTGCTCGATTTGGCGTGAGGATAATGTAGACAAGGGACATCGAAATTTGGCGAGAGCCATCAGGATGTTCATTTCAGGTGGCGTGGAAAGCGGCCATCTTTGCCCCATGAGCATGACGAATGCCTCTGTAGGCGCGCTGGTTGCAAATCAAAATCTTTTGAGCGAATGGCAGGATAAAATACTTTCTCCAAGTTATGACCCGTCTCACAAACCGGTTGCTGACAAAAGGGGCGTCACGCTTGGAATGGCGATGACAGAGCGTCAGGGCGGTTCTGATGTCCGCTCACTTCAAACAGTTGCCAGTCCCTTGCAGGATGGCATTTGGCGGTTGAATGGCAGCAAATGGTTTGTCTCTGCTCCCATGTGTGACGCCTTTCTGGTCCTTGCAAAAACCGAAAATGGTGTCAGCTGTTTCATGATGCCCAGAATATTGCCGGATGGTGAAGCCAATGGCATGCGCATCCAGCGATTGAAAGACAAGCTTGGCAATCGTTCCAATGCCTCAAGTGAAATAGAATTGCATGACGCGCTTGCGTATTTGGTTGGTGAAGAAGGTAAAGGCATACCTACAATCATGGAAATGGTTACGCTGACAAGGCTGGATTGCTCCGTGTTTTCAGGCGGCTTGATGCATACAAGCCTGGCTGAAGCCGTACACCATACAAGGCATCGTTCTGCCTTTGGCAAGAAGCTGCTTGATCAACCCTTGATGGAGCGGGTTCTGGCCGATATGTCGCTGGATGCCGTTGCAGCCTCAGCTCTTACGATGCGACTGGCAACTGCCTTTGACAGATCAAACGCCAACCCGCAGGAAGCCGCCTATGTGAGGTTGATGACGCCTGTCATCAAATATTGGACCTGCAAGATTGCTCCGGCACTTGTGGGTGAAGCCCTCGAGTGTCTGGGAGGCAACGGATATGTCGAAACCGGAAATCTTTCCCGTCATTACAGGGAGGCACCACTAAATGGCATATGGGAAGGGGCAGGTAACATTATGTGCCTGGATCTCATTCGGGTCCTTTCCAAAAGCAGAAACATATTGGATGCTGTTCTGGATGGACTGCAAGAAGACTTGGGAGGCGAGAATGCCTCCAAGGCAATTGATGTTATTCGAACAGCTGCCAAAATGACCATTGAGGACCCGGGTTCTGCAAGGATATTGATTGAGCAACTGGCTCTGACTGCTGCTGCTGCAGAACTGACCCGCCTTGGGGCAGGGCAAACAGCGCAGGCATTCATCGAAACCCGTCTTGGTGGCCTGTGGCGCAACACTTACGGAATGCTTGATACCCGCTATAATTCAAAGGCGATCATCGAGAAAAACTTTCCTGCCTGGTAGGCAACATCTCTCGTTTCCTAATTCCATTCAGCGCTTTTGAAAATTAACCAAGAAATTTAACCTTAACAATTGGTTTACATTGTCTTGTCTCATGAGGCGTTGCATAGTGACCGTAATGTAAGAGGGAATATGCCGAATGCGTAAGATATTAATCCTGTGGGCTGCAACAATCGTCTTCTTTTGGGGATGGTATTTCATGAGCTATTACAACACGGGGCCTTCGTTCTTTTTCTCACGCGGTTTTCATGATCACATGTTCAATGTGTATTCCAATATCCTGCAAATTCCTGCATCGGAAATTCCGTTGAAACTAGCCTATGTCTTTGTAGTTGATACGCTTATTGTGTTTGGTATTGCGGCTTTGCGCTGGTACAAACACTGGTTGCCGCAGTCCTGGAATTTCATCAAGCACAAGCTTGGACTTTCAAGTTCCTATGCTTCACGTGACAAGATCAATGCTGTTGCAGGCGGTCGAGTGCACCCTGCAGAATAATTGCTGCGGCGACTGCATCTATTTTTTCCGCTCTTTTTTTACGCGAAATATCTGCCTCAATCATCGCTTCTTCCGCTGCTACGGTAGAAAGGCGTTCATCCCATAAAACGAATGGCAACTCAGTATGCTTTAGCATGTTGCGGATAAAGGCCCGGGTCGCCTGAGCGCGAGGGCCTTCCGTGCCATCCATGTTAAGCGGCAACCCAATTACAAAGGCAAAGATGTCTTCTTTTGAGGCAAGAGACAGCAAAGCCTCAGCATCAAGGGTGAATTTCCTGCGGAACAGGGTTTGCCTTGCGGTTGCAATGGTAAGTCGGACATCTGATATCGCAATGCCGATTGTCTTTGTACCAAGATCAAGCCCCATAATACGCATGTTGCGTGCATGAAGGGCAGGGAGTTGCGAAATTTCAATAATATTGCTCATTGGGGATGCGTTTACGGACGAATAGCGATAAAGGCAAGGTGAATATCGGTTTTGGAAGACTCAATGCTATTTACCGCCAAACTTGTCGTCGTCTATTTTCTGGCCATCAATGCCTTTACATTTGCAGCCTTTTATTTTGACAAAAAAGCCTCGATGGCCAATCGTCGGCGCATTTCTGAAAAAACCTTGCTGACGCTATGCCTCATGGGCGGTTCTCCTTTTGCGATGGTTGCAATGAAGCGGTTTCGCCACAAAACCGTAAAACAGCCGTTTAAAAACATTCTGATTGGAATACTGGTTCTTCAGGTCATATTGATAATAGGCATGTTGTATTGGTTGTCGGATCGTCTTTTGACCCTGCCTGTTTGATCCACATTCGTTCATTTTTCATTGAAACCTTTGGCATGCATGGGTATACGCTTATGCAACAAGGTTTTTAACGCAGAAAGATTCTGGAATGTCTGTTGATATTGATACCGTAAAGCGTGTTGCAAAACTTTCCCGTATTGCGGTTGATGACGCGCGTGCGGAAAAAATGCAAGGTGAACTGAACGCCATCTTGGGCTTCGTTGATCAGCTTAACGAGGTTGATGTTGAAGGCATTGAGCCAATGACATCTGTTGTTGAAATGGACATGCGCAAACGCGAAGACAAGATTACTGATGGTAACAAGGCCGATGATGTCACCGCCAATGCGCCCGCCAGTGAAGATAATTACTTCATGGTGCCGAAGGTTATCGAATAGGAGCCTTTGATGCTGGGCAAACTCAGATTTTTCCTTGTCGCATCTTCTGCGATTTTCATGGTAAGCTTGTCATCCGTGAATGCAAAAGACATTCCCGATTTTCTCAAGGACAAAGTCTATTCAACGGATACTTCCAAATGTGGAGACTCAACTGAAGACGACAGCCTTCAATTATCAAAGGAGGGCGTTTTCGGCTATGAATTCGGCTGTACTTTCTTTGGTTTTGACATGGAAGTGGACAAGGACACCGGCAAAACCTATCTGGCAGTGGGACGTGCCAATTGCGGTGATGACAGTGGCGTCAACAGACCGGATTTGATCACGCTGGTTGTGCAGGATGAAACAACCATCTCTGTACAGTCACAAAATGAATACACGATAGCAGAAGCGCAGCAGCTGATATCCCAAAGACTGCCGGAAAATGTTACGATTGCGGATGACTTTCCCGATTATATTTCCCGGGACTACAAACTTTGTAAATGAATCAATCTGGAATCCTTTCCAGTCAACCTATTGAAAAAGATAAAAAATGTCTGAACTAACAAGCCTTACCATCGCTGAAGCCCGTGAAAAACTGTTGGGCAAGGAAATTACTGCCGTTGAACTGACAGATGCTTATCTGGCAGCGATTGAGGAAGCTAATAAAACACTCAATGCCTATATCGTAGAGACGCCAGAGAACGCAAGAAAATGGGCTAAAATCTCCGATGAGAAAATCGCCAGGGGTGAGGCGGGCGCACTGGAAGGTATTCCGGTTGGTATCAAGGATTTGTTCGGTACAGAAGGCGTGCACACGCAGGCCTGTAGCCACATTCTCGATGGCTTCAAGCCACGATATGAATCCACTGTGACCCAAAACATGTGGGACGATGGGGCGGTCATGCTGGGCAAGCTCAACATGGACGAATTCGCCATGGGGTCTTCCAACGAGACCTCTTATTATGGTGCAGTCACCAACCCCTGGAAAGCGCAAGGTGATGATACGCCGCTTGTGCCTGGTGGTTCATCGGGTGGATCTGCTGCAGCAGTTGCTGCGCAACTTTGTGCGGGTGCAACCGCAACGGACACGGGCGGTTCTATTCGCCAACCCGCAGCCTTTACCGGCACCGTTGGCATCAAGCCAACATACGGGCGTTGTTCGCGCTGGGGCGTGGTGGCCTTTGCTTCTTCGCTCGACCAGGCTGGGCCAATAGCCAGAGACGTGCGTGATGCAGCGATCTTGCTGAAATCCATGGCAAGTGTGGACGAAAAAGACACAACGTCCGTTAACCTGCCAGTGCCGGAC
>CALDZZ010000006.1 GCA_937944075.1 uncultured Rhizobiaceae group bacterium | reverse complement strand
CAAAAATGAATATCGCTTTCCTTTAATCTGAATGATAGGTTTCCAGCTCAAACCTGCTTCAGATTAAAAGGCACTTCAGCATTGGAAATTATCCTTTCTTATCTTTCTGAGCCCGCAATGCAGGTGATCATTGCAGTGGTTTTTATTACCGGAATTGTGCGCGGATTTGCAGGCTTTGGTTCTGGCATGATTATAGGCCCGTCTACTGCCGCTTTTTTTGGCCCCCAAATGGCATTGATCATGATTACAATCATGGACTCCATTCCAACACTCACACTTGTCTGGAGCGCCAGAAAAGAGGTGAACTGGAAAGAACTTTTTCCAGTTGTAATTGGCTATGCAGTTCTTGCACCACTGGGAATATGGTTACTGGTATCAGGAGACGCAACTGCGCTCCGCTGGTTCATCTCTGTCAGTATTTTGGTGGCCGTGACAATACTTTGGTCCGGTTGGAAATACCGTGGTTCGCGAAGTGCTGCCACTTCCTTTTCCTTTGGTGGACTGGGCGGGTTTATGGGCGCAGCCGCCGCCTTGCCGGGTCCTGCTGTGCTCGTCTACTGGCTGGCAAGTGCTGCCAAAGCAGTTACAGTTCGTGCAAACATGATTTATTATCTGTTCCTGACGGATCTGATTGTCATCGCGGGCTATATCCTTGCCGATCTTTATACACGCGAGGGGATACTAAGAGGATTGATTTGCATTCCGGGATATTTCATCGGCATACAAATAGGCACACGCTTTTTTTCAGGCGCCAGTGAGGCAACGTACCGAAACGTTGCCTTTGTCATGATATTGATTGCAGCGATCCTGTCGCTGCCCTTGCTGGATGACATTCTGCGGTAGGCTGATATCTCGCTAATCCCAATCGCTTTGACGCAATTTCAGCAAAAGTTCACCTTTGTCATCATACAGGAAAAGCGTTCTGGAATTGACATTCACCTTGTAGCGAACCGTTTTTTCAAGTGCCTTCAGAAAGGAGCGCTCCGCTTCCATGTGATCCTGGCAGAACTTTTTTGTAGAACCCAATCCACCAAGTGCCAGCTTACCCTCAGCAAGACTAGAGGCCTGTCTGTAACTGCCAAAAAACCGATTGCAGCCACCATGACCGGCAAGTCTGCCTTCTGCCTTGAACCCTACAAATTGTTCGGAAGACCCTTCCGGTTGCCACTCACTACCAGCGAGCGAGAAATATGCAGCATTCGTTTGCGGCATTGTGCAGCCTGAAATTATAAGTGCAGTTGCAACGATTTGAAAAAATCCGCACTTCATGTTCTGATTGTCTATGCCGACAGCTTTGCCAGAACATCATCATCCATTTCATAATTGGAATAAACGTTCTGGACATCATCATCTTCATCAAGCGCTTCAAGAAGCTTGAGCAACGTTGCTCCCTTGTCCTCATCGACAGGTGTATTGTTTTGTGGCTTCCAGATGGATTTAACACTTTCAGCTTCACCCAATGCCTCTTCAAGATTTTTGGTGACATCCCCAAAGGCATCAAATTCACAGTAGATAACATGACCATCTTCATCAGAGACAACATCATCAGCGCCTGCTTCAATGGCAGCCTCCATGATAACATCTTCAGAGCCAGTCTCGGGCTTGTAGGTAATTTCACCCATCCGGTCAAACATGAAAGAAACGGAACCCGTCTCACCCATTTGTCCACCATTTTTCGTAAATGCGGCACGAATGTTGGAGGCTGACCGGTTTTTATTATCCGTTAATGCTTCAACGACAATGGCAACACCGCCCGGGCCATAGCCTTCATAGCGGATTTCTTCATAATCCTCACCACCAGCACCAGAACCCTTGGTGATAGCACGTTGAATATTATCCTTAGGCATGGATTGCCCCTTGGCATTCTGAATTGCCAGGCGCAAGCGGGGGTTCATGTCCGGATCGGTTACACCACCACCCATTTTCACAGCAACGGTGATTTCCTTGGAGAGCCGGGAAAACATTTTGGAGCGAATAGCGTCCTGACGCCCCTTGCGATGCATAATATTCTTGAATTTTGAATGGCCTGCCACGGCACACTCCTGTCTCTGGTTGTTTCGGAATTTCTTGCGTGCTTATAAAAAACGTTGAACGATACGTCTAGGCCATAGCCTTAGAAAACAGGTCGCGCAAAGCATAAAGCGCAGGTTTACCACAGAGACAAACAAAAAAGCGCCCTTAATGAGGGCGCTTTTGAACTTTGGTATGCAATTCCATGTGTGTTTATCCCAGAGGAACAACTTCCTTGGGATTATACCATCGCTTTTGGTTGTGCAGATGCCCCAGCACTTCCCTTATTTTCTTGGCATTCTCTTTCTCGGGATTTTTCTCGTTCCATTTTACGGGGCACGGCTTGGCCAATCGGCCAATTTCTGCACGCAGTGCTTCTTCTATAATTTCAAGCTGTTCAGGATTGATTTGAAATTCCGGATTATATGCCATTTGAATAGTCTCCTAAATATATCTGCACAATGAAATATGCAGGGTACATAAGCCAGACTTATCGTGTCGTTTTGTTAAACTGTGAATTTACAAAATTACATTTGTAAGGTTGTAAACAGGGTAATTACCCGACTTTGCTGTTGATTGTTCAAACCTTAGGGGCTTTAGTCATGACATTAACCTGCCCAAACGCCCTCATCCGGAATCTTCATGCAAAACGAAACATCCTTGCAATTTAAAAACAACCTGACAGGCAGTTTGTGGATGGTGCTTTCGATGGCTGCTTTCGCCTTGGAAGACATGTTTTTGAAACTGGCGGCGAAAACCATACCCCTCGGCCAGGTTTTAGTCCTGTTTGGCATTTGCGGAACCATTATTTTCGCAATAATTGCAAAAACAAATCACGAGAAACTCTACACCGAGGCAGTTTCCTCAACTGCCATGAAAATCCGCGCATTCTTTGAGGTATGCGGACGTCTGTTTTATATTCTGGCAGTGACATTGACCCCTCTCTCCTCGGCAACTGCGATCCTTCAGGCAACGCCATTGGTCGTTGTCTCAGGCGCTGCGCTTATCTTCGGAGAGCAAGTTGGCTGGCGCAGATGGACTGCAATCATTATCGGATTGATCGGCGTCATGATTATCATCCAGCCAGGAACCGAAAGTTTTTCCGCACTCTCAATTCTTGCTGTTATCGGCATGTTGGGCCTAGCCGGTCGTGATCTTGCAAGCCGCGCAGCACCCGCATCTCTCAGCTCTTCCATTTTGGGGTTTTATGGATTTTTATGCGTTATTATTGCAGGCACCATTTTTTCAATATGGGATAATAAAAGCTACATCATCCCGGACGGAGAACCCGCCTTATATTTGAGTGCTGCAATCATCATCGGAATTCTGGCCTATGCAAGCCTGATGAAGGCCATGCGCACGGGCGATGTTTCTTCAGTCACGCCATTTAGATACACTAGACTGATTTTCGGCATCACGCTGGGTCTCTTGTTCTTTGGCGAAACCCTCAGCGTTTCAATGATGATTGGCTGTGTACTGATTGTGTTTTCAGGTTTGTTTATTCTTTGGAGAGGCAAACAAATTAAGACTTGAAGATATCTGCCTACCAGGGCAGCACCTCTTCAAGCCTTGCGCCAAGCCTCAAGGGCCTGATTGAAATGGCCAAGCCTGTCTTGTCATCAATCTCGACACCAACCCCTGAAAGCGTTGCTTCGCCTTCTGCCGGCTCAAAACGATTTTTGTTAATCTTGGTCGTAAAGCGGTTAATCGGCTCTTCCTTGTCCATGCCAAGTGATGAATCATAATCCCCGCACATGCCAGCATCTGACATATAAGCTGTTCCACCATTGAGAATTTGATAATCAGCAGTCGGCACGTGGGTATGCGTTCCAACCACCGCAGAAACCTTGCCATCCACAAAATGTCCAAAGCACTGTTTCTCAGAAGTTGCCTCCGCATGAAAGTCAATGAAGATAGCATCAACAGCACCGCCCAATTCTGCGCCTTTCAGATGTTCTTCGACACAGGAAAAAGGACAATCCAGCTCTGGATGCATGAACACACGCCCCATGATGTTCATGACCATGATGCGGGCACCGTTTTTTGCCTCATATACAAATGCACCACGCCCCGGTGTACCGGATGGGAAATTGGCTGGTCGCAGGAAACGGTCTTCACGGTCAGCCAGGCCAATGGCTTCTTTTTGATCCCAGACATGATTTCCGGTTGTCACAACATCTGCACCTGCATCCAGCGTTTCATTGAAAATCTTTTCGGTAATGCCAAACCCCTTGGCAGCGTTTTCACCGTTCACGATGACAAAATCGCTTTTCTGGCTTTCAACCAGGCTAGGCAGTTTTTCATAAACCGCCTCGCGGCCTACCTTGCCAACCATGTCACCCAGAAATAAAATTCGCATAATCTATCCTTTGCGCGGGTAATATCCGCTCTCGGTCAATATTGCATCCAGCGGTTGATCATGCAGCTCAACAGGAACACGTGCCTCATGCTGACAATCAAACGCCATGCCAATCAGTCTTGGCGTGATGCCCTTTTCAATACTTTTGGCGATCGCACGATCATAGTGCCCGGCTCCGTATCCGATACGCCCACCATGAAAATCAAACACCGATAGCGGCATAATCATCAAAGTAGGGTCAAGAACCTCTGCACCCTCGCCAGGCCCGCGTGTGCCAAAGCCTGTATCAATGAGTTCAGCGCCACGCACCAACTCGCGAAATACAATCGTCGTTTTGTCCATGACAACCGGCAGGCAAAGCCTTGCGCCAAGCTTTCGAAATTCATCCATCAAGGGTCGAGGATCGATTTCCGAACGAATGGGAAAAAAACCAGAAACAACGCTGCCCGCCTCAAACTCTATATGCTGAACACCATGCGCAGTTGCGTCCAGCGATTTTTCTATTCGCACATCACCAGCGAGTGCATCACGCCTTGATAAGGCAGCAGAGCGAAGTTCGGCTTTTAAATCTTGAGGGGTCATTGTCTGGTTTCGTCTAAAAGAAATTCGAGGCAAAACACGAGGCCGGTTTTCCGTCTGATATTTGGTCAATCAAAAATGTAGCGCACCACCACGGCCGGTAGACGAAAAACAATCCGGGAAACCTACTATGTAGGTGGGCGCCGTATGAAAAGACCCACGAGCCTAATCAGGGACAGCTCCCTAAGGAATGCGTAAGGCCCCAGGAATAGTGAGTCTTATCGAACCAGGCAGGAACGCTAAAGGTTATATAAGCACCGGACTGCTAAATGTCATTAGCTTAAATGATGAAACATTCCCTGCGCAAATACGTTACAAAGGTACTGTTTCAAAAAGGAAAGTCAGATGTACGGTTATAAATCACCTTCGTTCAAGATGCTTGCAACCATGATAACCCTTGTAATTAGTGCGTTGACGTTTGTCGTCTTGACCCCGGTTACGCCCTCTTGGGCAAAATCAAGCATTCAAAAAGATGTCGCATATGGCTCCCTTGGCCGGCAAAAACTGGATGTTTACATGCCAAAGAAAACCACATCCGAAACGCAAGTCCTGTTTTTTCTATATGGCGGCAGTTGGGACAGTGGCAATAAGTCAAGTTATGCTTTCATGGGCAAAACATTTTCAAAGGAAGGCTTTATCACGGTTGTGGCAGATTATCGTTTATATCCGAAAGTGACGTTTCCAGCTTTTGTAAACGATGCAGCGCTTGCATTTGCCAAAACAAAAAGCATGTTTCCAGATCGCCAGATTTTTATTTCCGGACACTCGGCTGGCGCACAGATTGGCGCCCTCCTGACACTGGATGATACCTATCTTGCAAAACATGATTTGTCAGCTTGCAGGGATATTTCAGGCTTCATCGGAATTGCAGGCCCCTATGATTTTGAGATAACGGCTGAAAAATTCAGACAAATTTTCCCTGAGCCAACACGGCCACAAAGCCAGGCAGTGAATTTTACATCCGGAAAAAAGCCACCCGTCCTGCTCTTGCATGGCAAGCGCGATACCACTGTTCATCCTGAAGACAGTGTTATCCTGTCACAAAAGCTAAAGGCTTCCGGCAATGATACGCAAGTCAGAATTTATAACGGCATTGGGCACATCAACATCGTAGCAGCACTCACACCCATGTTGGGCTTGATCGCCAACACAAGGCAGGACATGACATCTTTCATGAAACAAAAGTCAGGTTTAAAGCGGTCTTGCTGATACGAACCAGGTTAGCCGGATAATTTTGCGCTGATCTTGTTAATTTGATCTGCTGCCTTTTTAATGCCATTGGCAAGATCATCATCCCCTGCCTGTTTTTCGCGAGAAGAAATAGCCTTGCTTTCCTTCAGTTGAGCCAGTTCTTTTTCCAGTTTGGAAATCTTTT
>CALDZZ010000005.1 GCA_937944075.1 uncultured Rhizobiaceae group bacterium | reverse complement strand
CATCAATCTGGTCATAAGCCTTGAATTCACCAAAATACTTGGTAATCGCAGCCGTCAAGGTTGTCTTGCCGTGGTCAACGTGACCAATTGTGCCGATGTTACAATGCGGCTTGTTACGTTCAAACTTTTCTTTTGCCATTTTCTTATATCCTATGACCAAATCAATAACAGATGTGAATAAGCGCCCTGATATACGTCTCAGAGCGCTTTTTCAAGTGAAATATAACGATGTAATTTTTATGTTGCTTATCGATTATTGATTAAGCGTAACAACCTTTGGCTCTGATGTATCAGCGTCAACAGACCCTGCATCCGGTGCAACCAAAACATTTTGTGAGGCCGGTTCAACTTGCGGGGCTGAAAGTGATGATATGGCCGTTGTGCGCGGTTGAATTGCAAACTTTGCTTTAAGGCGTTTCTCTGCTCCAGGCGCCAGTTTCAAATCTGGATAAATCAGCTTCATGGCGTTCTTTGCAGATCCTTTGGCCATGTTTGCCTCCGCTGCCTCGCGTTTTACGACGACAGACAAGACAGCACCTGTAATTCCATTAAGAGCGCCTGAAGCGCTGTCAAAATAACTTGCAGGCGCACTATGAACGATAGCGCCAGACGCAGGATCAATGACAGATGCCGTAGCTTCCAGACGGTTTGCATCTCCAACAAGTAGAGAAGCAACTACATTTTTGAAATGTACGTTGGATACATCAACACGAAGTTTATATCCCTTTTGCGCGCCAGGTCTCATGGCGTTATATTCAGCCACATAATTTCTGTAAGCGTTGACCATGTAATCATGAAAGCTGTCAGTAGGCTTTGCCAATTTGTGTGCTGTTTCGATAGAGGCAGGCAAGTTAACCTGAACTTCAGTTATCTGAAAATTTTTACTCTTGAACTTGAATTTGTCTGTTGATTGACACGCAGACAAAAACAGCAAGACAAGTACAACAAGATAGCTTTTTTTAAGAATATACATTCAAAGACCCTCAAACATTCCAACATCCATTTGGATATGCTTATCAGTATACGATTATAAAGGTAAGCTATAAACAAGAAAATTATGGAGCGGGTAGCGGGAATCGAACCCGCAGATTTAGCTTGGAAGGCTACTGCTCTACCATTGAGCTATACCCGCATGTTCCAAGGTTACCATATCTCTTTGGCCTAGCCTATGGTGGAGGAGGCTGGATTCGAACCAGCGTACGCATAGCGAACGGATTTACAATCCGTCTCCTTTAACCACTCGGACACTCCTCCATAACACATGGCTGAGCCAGAGATAGGTTTTCCGTAATGCTGTTTATAAACACATGGAAAGGCCTGATAAGCGTCAGCAAATCAAAGCCTGCGCCGCGTTATGCAATCAAGCGCCATTAGTGTCAACACAAGAACGCATCCACGCGCAATAAAAATACAATTTTCAAATATTATTATGGACGTTGGCACAAACAGGCGTTACCCATTTCCCCATGAGCAATAAAACCCCTCCCCGTACCATGAGCGACAAGCATAACACCTTTCATGCAGAAAAACGTCGCGCCAGACGAGATGCTTCCCAGGGCAGTCAGCAGAACCGTTATCCACGTCGACCAAATGTTGCACGTGAAGAAAATGAAAAACTCTACCTTTATGGTTTGCATACAGTCAGGCAGGCAGTTTCCAATGCAAAAAGAAAGAAGATATGTCTTTATGCAACGACAAATGGCCTTTCTCGCCTTGAATTTGACCTGATCGATGCACCGGATCTGGAGATCATTGAAAAGCATCCACGTGACCTTGATAAAATGGTGGGATCCGATGCGGTTCATCAAGGCGTTGTTCTGGAGGTTTCTCCAGTTGCAACAAAGTCCCTGTCAGAGCTAAAGGATGCAAATCTTCTATTGGTTCTGGATCAGGTTACAGACCCTCATAATGTTGGTGCCATCATGCGCTCAGCCGTCGCCATGGGCGCAGGCGCACTCATCACCACAAGCCGCTATTCCCCTGTTGAAAGCGGCGTTCTGGCAAAGTCTGCGTCCGGAGCAGTGGATATCATAGATCACATCGAAGTCAAAAACCTTGCCGATGCATTGGAAACATTGCATGAGAACGGATTCTTCACCATCGGCCTGGACAGCGAAGAGGCCATTCCCTTTGAAGAAGTTGAAGCACAGAAAAAAATAGCACTGGTCTTGGGTGCAGAAGGCAAAGGGCTTCGTCAAAAAACGCGTGATACGGTAAACCAACTTGCCAGATTGGACATGCCAGGCGAAATAAAGTCACTTAATGTATCAAATGCTGCTGTGTTGGCCTTATACATCAGCCGTCAAAAGCTTACTGCCTAGTCGAGTGTAATTACTTTAGGACCGTTCAAGCCATCGTAGTCCGGCAAGTCATCATTGTTGATGCCGGGCGTGATAATGCGAGGGCCACTACCATCCTGATAAATTCTGTATCCGCAATTATGGTTTGTCGGACATGAATTTGAACGTAAAATCGTTCCACTAGAAGAACGGTTGTTCAGCAACTCTTGATCTAGCACTTCGAGAAGAAGCAATTCCTGCTCCTTGCGGTCGATAAAGCGCCCATTAGGTTGGGTTCTTCTGACACTTGCTCTTAGGCGTCTTTGTTCATTCTCTCTTTGAACACGCACATTTCTTCGCTCAATCTGACGCTGACGCTTGACCAGGCTTCTGTTGTTGAGTCTTACGCCTGAATGCTTGATTGTACGACGGCTGGTAAGATTGCTTTTGCGCTTTACCGCACCGCCAACAGCAACACCACTGCGTTTGTGCAATCTGATGATATTGCTTTTTGATTTATGGTTCTTTGCCTGAGCTTCACCCGTAATGCCAAATGTGTGAATTGAAAAAAGGGAAATGCTGAATGCCATGGCATAAGAAATAAATCGCTTTGATGATGATTTCTTTGAAGTAAGTTTGCTTGCAGCTTGCATGATATTCCCAATCCCGGACACTCGTTAATACATATCTGACCTCCAAACTATGGCTGATAGTCTTGTGAAGCAAGATACGTAGGTATTATTCGTCATCTCTAAGCACTCGTTACCATGAATACCATTTGGGTAAAAAAGCGAAAAAATCCGCAGACAAGCGCTGATTTTAGAGTTCCGTTAAGATTGTATTGCTATGATGCAAAAAGAATAAAACAGTGCTTGCACTAAAACATAAAACCGAATACACAATTCGAAATTCGAGAGCATGATTCAATCCAGTGAATCAATCTGCTTCGGCCCCTATAGCTCAGCTGGTAGAGCAATTGATTTGTAATCAATAGGTCCGCGGTTCGAGTCCGTGTGGGGGCACCATTTT
>CALDZZ010000004.1 GCA_937944075.1 uncultured Rhizobiaceae group bacterium | reverse complement strand
GGTTATTCAGTCCTCACAGTTGTGCTTTAAATTTTGGCGAACAAATCAAAAGGATTTGCTTCGCTGATATTAATCCCTTCCGTGGCAGGGCAAGGCTTTGGCGTTTCGCCAAAACGCCAGCCCGTGAGCGGACGGCAAGGCGGATGCCTTGGCGGAAAAGAAAAAAGTATAACACCGTTCAGAAATGGGCGAGTGAATGCGCACCCACGTTTGTCATTCTGCTTGCCATGCAAACCGGCATGATGAGACTTTAACTGCGTTTGAATACAGCAAGCAAAAATGTAATTCATTGTTTGAGGTGAAGGCAGACGCAGCCCTAGAGCAGGCCGCGCAATTTTGAGCCGACCTTCATGAAGGTTGCCGGATTGTGGGGCTTTTTGTTTTTGCGGACTTCATAGTGCAGGTGTGGGCCGGTGCTTCTGCCGGTTGAGCCGACCTTGCCAATGCGCTGACCCAGGCGAACACGCTGGCCATTTTTAACCAGGATGCGGCTCAGGTGTGCATAGCGGGTGATATAGCCATCCTTGTGTTTGACCTCGACGACCTTGCCGTAGCCACCCTTGCGGCCGGCCTTGACGATCACGCCATCACCGGTTGCCAGCACGGGCGTGCCGGTTTTGGCCTTGAAATCAAGACCGCTGTGCATGGCAGAACGGCCGTTGAACGGGTCCTTGCGGTAGCCGAAACGGCTGGATAGCTTTGCGCCGGGGATAGGGTTTGCAAACGGCATTTTGCGCGCGATGCCCGAAATGCTGTCATAATGGTTCAAGGTGGATTCAAGCGCCTCAAGGTGTGCCTCGAATGGAACCGAATGATCAAGCGGCACAAAAGGGCCGCCGACATCATTCTTTGGCATTTTCGGCACATTCACGCCGGTTGAGCGCAGTATCTTGGTGATTTTGGCAGCCTTGCTGGCGGCGGCAATTCTCAGCTGGTCAACTTCATCGCGCTGGCTTGTGTCAATCATGCCGATTTGCTCAGCGACCTCGCCAAACAGTTTCTGAGTGAAATTGCTTGTCAGCTGTGGGGAGTAGGGGTTTGCCTTGGCCGCAACAGTGCCATTGCTGCCCTTGAGCTGGAAGTTGGAAGCAATTTGCAGGTTGGCACTTGAGGTATCAATGCTGCCTGTCGTGATGGTATCCGTGCCGGATTTGACCGGATTGAGCGTTGGAACCGGGATGGCGCCTGTCGCAGTCCTGGCGTTAAGGCCACGCTTTTTGGCTGCATCGAGCAGGTTGGTCATGCGGTTGCTGCGTTTTCCGATATTCGCCTGACGCGCCATGAGTTCATGCACACGCGATTCAATCGCCTGTTGATCGAGCAATTGGCGCGAGGTGACGCGATCTAGCTTTGTACGAAGCGCTGCGATGCGATCTTCATATTCATGCTTGATGCGGGCCTGATTGGCAAAGGAAGCGCTGATCAGGTCATCCCTGAACACAAGATAGGCAGTGGCGCTGAAATATCCGACCATCAGCATGATGACAGAACATACCGCAATGCCGAAATAAACCGGGCGAACAGTATAGCTTTTTGACTTGCCATTACGCGTTACAATAACCGTGTGTGGCTCGTGACGCTTTCCAAAACTCGTAGCTTCACTCATGTTTGCTGAACTCATTATATTACTCATACAGATTTACTAATATGAGTTAAGTATGAATGCTTATGGTTAACAAAGGGTGAGCAAAGCGGTATTCCGGTTTAAAGTCTAGTTTCCAAGCGGGGAGAGACTTCTGTAAAACAACGGCGTCAGCCCATTGGCACAACGCGCCCGATCATTAAACGGGCCTTTGAGCTGGCCCCTGAAATGCCTGGAAACCAGCCTGTTGAACGTGACAGAAGGATCCACTCCGTTCTTGTTGCAAAGAAAACGAAACCACTTTGCCCCAACAGCCACATGTCCTTTCTCATCTTCATAGATGATATTGAAAATGTCTGCGGTTTCGTGATCCCCGGCCGAGCGCAGTTTTTCGACCATGGGAGGCGTAACGTCCAGTCCACGCGCTTCCAGCACCAGCGGCACCACAGCAAGGCGCGCGCTCAGGTCGTGCTCGGTCTCATTGGCAGCTTCCCATAATCCGTCATGCGCCGGCAGATCGCCATAAGCCATGTCCAGGTCCGCAAGGCGTTTGCGCAGCAGGGTGAAATGCTTTGCCTCCTCGCGTGCCACCATCACCCATCCATCAAAAAATGAACGCGGCATTTTCTGGTGCGCAAAACGGACAATGATATCAAGCGCAAGGTCGATGGCATTCAGCTCAATGTGAGCAATCGCATGAATAAGCGCAATGCGTCCCTTTGCTGATGACAAGGGGCGCTTTCTAACCTCGGAAGGAGGAATGAGTTCGGGCTTGTCAGGTCTGCCCGGTCTGGAAGGCGGTGTGAGACGCCTTGGTCCAAGCAGGGAAAGCTTTCGACCTTCCCAGGCGTGAGCCATAGAATTAGTCAAGGCAACTTTTTCATCAAGGTCACAACAGACAAGCGCTTCATAGGCGCCATCAGCAAGGCTCTTGGGTTTTGATTGCATGTGCTTCAAGCCTTGTGTGGCAAAGGATTAGGAAAAGAGCGCCTTGGCCGTTTCCAGAACTTCCTCAACATGCCCGGGAACTTTCACCTTGGACCATTCCTTGATGATCTTGCCATCGGCATCAATGATCAGGGTAGTGCGGTTAACACCCATGTATTTCTTGCCATACATGCTTTTCTCAACCCAAACCCCATAGGCTTCAAGTGCTGTCTTTTCCTCATCAGAAATCAATGTCGTGGTAAGATCGTGCTTTGCGATAAACTTGTCATGTTTCTTGGCAGGGTCCGGAGACATGCCAGCCACAATGCAGCCCAATGCCTTGAACTCATCCAGGTGTTGTGAAAAGCCAATAGCCTCCTTGGTGCATCCTGATGTGTCATCTTTCGGGTAGAAAAACAAAATGACGGGAGAGCCTCTTTTATCAGACAGGGTAAAGCTGCCATCACCTTCTGTTGGAAGCGTGAAGTCCGGAGCCATATCTCCCTCACCAACTTTTGCCATTTGCCTTCCTTTCGTCATTAACCGGGTGCATAGAATC
Organism: uncultured Rhizobiaceae group bacterium; assembly: GCA_937944075.1. Taxonomy (GTDB): domain Bacteria; phylum Pseudomonadota; class Alphaproteobacteria; order Rhizobiales; family Rhizobiaceae; genus JAALLB01. Next base: position 4,636 of record CALDZZ010000004.1, on the reverse strand, counting down.
TGTTATGGTCTATATAAAGTCGGTATTCCTATCGACAAGACAAAGATGCGCGTTTGGTACTGTTTTTCGTATAAATGATAGATATGCGGGGCGAAAACACTGAAGAAGTCAAGTTATTCACCAATCAGGGATAACCAATACCCATCCAGTGGTGGCAGGTCTTTGCCGAAAGCCAAGGGAAGGAGCCTATTTGCGCGATCGGTAAACTATGCGCTGAACAGCATACTGACGATTTTCATCGTCGGGTTTCTCCTGGTCGCTGGCGTTTATTTACTGCTACAGGGCAATACCACAAAAGGGTCTGCAGTTCTGGCGCGTATTGAGGCAGCACTTCAGGATGTTGTCGGAGATCAATTCGAGGTCAAGTTGAATAACGTAAACCTATCATTCAGCCCGGATGCAAAGGTCGTTTTCAAAAGCAACGATATTGAAATTGTCTCACGAGCAGACAATCGAAACCTTTCCACTATTGGTGAAATCGAGACCAAGCTCAATCTTTATCAGGTCATAAGCGGCAACTCGGCAATCGAGTTGATTAGATTGCGAAATGTAGAGCTGGATGCAGATGTTCTTGGTTCTGGTCGGGGTGTGCTGCTACCAACGCACTTGGACAAACCGTTTAATATCATTGGCGATACGTTATCCAAATTTCAAAACTATCTGGACGAAGACCAGTTCAAAGAATTTGAAATTGTGGATTCAAGGATCAAGGGTGCCGTCTTGGGCAGGCGTCAACAAGAGCCCATTGGTCTTGAGTATTTATCTCTGGTGCCTGATGGAAAAGGGCAATTCATTCTAAAATCGGAGCTCAAGACAGACTTTTCCAATATCAGGATCAATTCCAGCTACTCAAAGTCTGACAATGAAGGCAGCAATTACAGGTTTGAAGCCAGCGGTCTTCACATGCGCGAATGGTTTTCAAATCCTGACGGTGAAGAAGGCATCATTGGGTCTGATGCCGTCATTGATCTTGTAGGTAATATTCCGTTTGACCAAAATCAAATCGCATACAATCCAACCTTGAACATAAAATCCCGTGGAAGCAATTTGCGAATGGGTAAGGAAGATCTAACGACTGTGGGAAGTCTGGATCTGAACTTGAGACTGTTGCTGGACAAAAACCAGATCGAGCTTGATCCCTCTACGCTTGAAATGGGTCGGCTAACGGCAAACTGGGTTGGTGGTATAAAACCCTACAATGCGCAAAAAGGTTACGGTGGCTCGTTGCGCTTTGATCTTATCATGCAACGAGGTACCTTTGAGCCGACACTTGCAGGTGAAACAGTCGTTCCGGCAGGCTTCCAGATTAACGGGCTTTACAATGTTGACGACAAGGACATGTTGATTGACAAAATCCTGCTGACAACAAAAAACGGCTCTGTTATGGGCAAGGGAAGAATGCTCTTTGGTGGTGAAACACCCAGCTTGAAAGCAAGCGGGACGACAGAAGGTATTTCCGTTACAGCGATTAAACAATTCTGGCCTTTCTTCATGGCAGAAGGGGCAAGAGAATGGGTCCATGCACATCTGATTGACGGATGGGTCGAAAAAGGCACGTTGAAGGCAGATATTCCGCCTGGAGTGATATTCAGAATCAAGGAAGGTGCCAAGGTTAAACCTGAAGAATTCAACCTTGAACTGAAAATGAAAAATGTAGAATTTCGTCCCTTTGGAGAAATGCCACCAATCAGGAAGGGCAATGGGGCTCTTGAAATTTCCGGTATGAAGATTTCCACCAATCTTAATTCAGGTACGGCTTCTGCAGCCGGCAAAAAGCCTGTTACAATCCGGTCAGGTTCGTTCGTAATGAAAGATTATGCAGCCGAGAACCGCTCTGGCGAAGCCAAACTATCGCTGGAGGGACCTGCGGATTCAATCGCCATTATTGCTGATCAAAAACCTTTGCGTGTCATGGAACGCATGAAGGTTAGTGCTGAACAGTTTTCGGGAGACGGATTTGCAGACATCGTAGCACGCTTTCCGATAAACAAGGGAACAACCTACAGTCAGATCGACTGGAATGTTCTTCTGGATTTGCAGAATGCTGCCAGCAGTAAACCTCTGGCCGGACGAAAGTTCAGCAATGCAAATATTGTCATTGATGCAACGCCGATTTCTGCAAAGGTTGTTGGCAAAGCACGAATTGATGGCGTTGATGCAAAAATCAACCTTGTGGAACCCATCGGAAAATCCGGCAAGGCAAAACGAAAGCGTGAAGTAACTGCAACGGTAAGTCAAAAATCACGGGAAGCCTTGGGAATTGATTTGAAGCCTGTAGTCGAAGGACCCGTGGATTTTACAATCGTGCAAGGTTCAGGTTCTGACAAATATCGTGTAAACTTCAGGAATGCCAAAATAGCCATGCCCTGGGTTGGCTGGAGCAAGGGGAAGGGCATTGACGCGAATGCCGAATTCAGCTTGCATGAAAACAAGGGCGTATACAATTTAAAGGATTTTGTTCTTAAAGGCGCAGGCTTCTACAGTGCCGGAGATCTGGTTCTAACCAAACGTGGCTTGGTTTCAGCCAATATCAAACAACTAAGGCTTAATGACGGGGATAGCATTAGTGTCAGACTTAACCGGGACAAGGAAACATATAACATATCTGCCAGCGGAAACTCTTATGATGCCAGAGGTGTTATCAATACGCTCTTGTATCAAGGCTCATTCAAACAGGTGCAGGGTGGGCGTTCGGTCAACTTAACTGCCAATTTCAAAAATATTTTGGGCTTTGAAGGCAGACGCATTTATAATGTGAAACTGGATTATCAAAGCAGAAACGGAGCCTTGACAAAACTTGATTTGGCAGGCGTTGGATCCAAGGGTGGCAGTTACTCAGCCAAAGCGCAAAGGAATGGCAACGAAACCCTCTTTACGCTTTCTTCCGACCTTGCAGGGAATGCCCTGGCTTTCACCAATGTTTACACAAAAATGCAGGGTGGAAGAATCTCAGCCAGCCTTGTCAGACGCGATAACGGGCCTTTCATTGGCCCTATAAAACTGACTGACTTTACGGTTGTCAATGAACCCAGACTTGCGAAAATGGTGGGCAATGTGAAGCGACAAATCCCCGATGACAGGGGGCAGCGTAACAAGGTTATTCCGGTTGAGCAGGATAAAAAAATCAGCTTTGATCTGGCACAGGCAACAATAGAAAAAGGCGAGGGCTATCTCAATTTGAAGGATGCAATTATCCGAAACAACATCATAGGTCTGAGCATGGATGGCCTCTTGTATGACAAGAATGACCGTATGAGAATAAACGGCACCTTCATGCCTGCAAATAGTGTGAACCTTGCAGTTTCTGCAATACCAATATTGGGTCGCTTCTTCGCCAATGGTAAAGACAGGGCGCTGATTGGGATTACCTATCAATTGAAAGGTGCAAGGTCCAATCCTGAGTTGCTGGTTAACCCACTCTCCATTGTTACGCCTGGGTTTTTCAACAAGGTATTTGAATTCAGATAATCCAAGCTTATTCTGGCTTGACCAAAAAATGCTTTTTCTTGCCCATGGATAGCTTTACAGCACCATTTTGATTGAGATTGGCAGTGCTTACTTGCATGCGCTCATCGGAAATCTGTTCATCATTTATGCGAATAGCGCCGCCTTTGACATGACGTCTTGCCTCTCCGTTGGAAGCAGCGAGACCAGCCTTGACCACAAGCGACAGGAGACCAATGCCGTCTTCAAACTCACTGGTGGAAACCGAAAGCGTGGGTAGGGTATCGGTTGCTTGACCCTCTTCAAAGGTCTTGCGGGCTGTCTCGGCAGCTTGCTCGGCAACTTCGCGGCCATGAACCATTGCGGTTGTCTCAGTTGCCAAAACCTTTTTGGCTTCATTTAACTCAGCCCCTTCAAGCGCTTCATATCGTGCAATTTCATCAAGCGGCAGTGTTGTAAAAAGGCGCATGAAACGACCAATATCCGCATCTTCTACATTACGGAAATATTGCCAGTAGTCATAGGCAGGCAAAAGCTTGTTTGATAACCATACAGCACCATCTGCAGTCTTGCCCATTTTCGCGCCTGAGGCTGTTGTAAGCAGGGGGGTTGTAAGCGCAAATAGACCAGGGGTTCCCATGCGCCGCCCAAGATCAACGCCTGAGACGATGTTGCCCCATTGGTCAGACCCCCCCATTTGCAACCGGCAATCATAGCGTTTGGCAAGCTCGGTAAAGTCATAGGCTTGCAGGCACATGTAATTGAATTCGAGAAATGATAAATGCTGCTCACGATCAAGGCGCATCTTGACGGAGTCTCGCGCCATCATCTGATTAACGGATAAATGTTTGCCGACATCACGCAGAAACTCAATATACTTAAGTTCCAGAAGCCATTCGGCATTGTCTGCCATAATTGCCTTGTCATTTTCAAAATCCAGAAACTTCGAAAAAACCTGTTTGATACCGTTTTTATTGTCCTCAATATCATCCGGTGTAAGCATCTTGCGGCTTTCATCCTTGCCGGATGGGTCTCCCACCATGGTGGTGCCTCCGCCCATGAGTGCGAGTGGTCTGTGTCCGGTTTCCTGAAACCAGTATAGCAGCATGATTTGAACGAGACTTCCCGCATGAAGGCTCTTTGCGGTTGCATCAAACCCTATCTAGGCCGTTGTCTTCTCCTTGGCCAAAAG
>CALDZZ010000003.1 GCA_937944075.1 uncultured Rhizobiaceae group bacterium | reverse complement strand
TGGCCCAGGTGATGTGAAAAAAGCGCTTTCAAAAGTAAGACGTGCGCTCAGAGCTAAAACACCTGACAAGGAAAAAGCGCTGGCCGAACTGGAAAAGGCAAATGCCGCCTATGTTGAAGAAGTCGAATGGCGAACAGATGCTGCGGGTGCAGATATTTTGCCAAAAGTTCAGTCTTATGAAGCATCCATCAGAAATACAATTGGCATACGCCAGCAATCAGACATGCCACGTGATCTTGGCCTCTTTATTGCAAGTTGTAATTCAGGGCACAGGGATGTCTCACTTAACTTCTAGGAGTTATTAAGCTGACCCTGATAGGTTCAAAAAAAATGCAAAAGCTGCTGCTGCTGTTTATAGTGGTGGTGGCTTTTGTTTTTATATGGCTTCTCAATATGCAGAAAAATTACTCCCCAAAAATATTGGTGATTGGTGATAGCCAGATTTCCTTTGGGGCAGGCAAGGTTTATCTGGAGTTCTTTGATGAATTTGTAAAAGACTTAGCCGAACTGACAACAAACAGCGATGTAATCAAACAATTCAAGGGTGCTGAAAGTGCTGCCATCGGTGTCCGCTCCACTTCATTGTTTAACTGGACGGTTCGAGAAGAGGGCAAGGTTAAGGATGTCATTTGTGAAGTCGACAAACGTTGGGGCGTCAATGCAGGCGTATACGGAATTCAAGGAAACAAAAAGCGCGTTTATGTAAACATCGGGCAGGGGGAAGCCTATCAGTTTTGCAAACCAGATAAGTCAGCTTTTGAGGTGATGTTTGAAAATGGCTATTACAGGCCACAGCTGTTGATTTTGGCCTTTCTTGGAAATTCTGCAGAAAGGTGGGCAGAGGACGCGGAAACAGCCATCTCGGATGTTAAATCGACAATGAGTCAAATTCCGGCTGATATTCCCTGTGTGTATTTGACCACATCACCCTCGTATGATGATGAAACAAACAAGCTTCGCTGGAAAGCGCAAGCAAATGTAAGAAAAGCTTTTGAAAATCATGGCAGCAGATGCAGCTTTGTTGAAGGGTTCACGCAAGAGACAGTCAGTGCCGCACAAGGCAACAAGGCATTCTTCAAAACGAATGATGCAGGCGAAGTTACGGACATCCATCACCCCAATTTGAAGGCAGCAAGAAAGTTTTTTCAATTGCGCAAGGATGCTTTACGCAGTGCGATTCTGGATCAGCTTCTAAAGCACACTTCAGGCGTTGCTGGCTCGTAATATAATCAGCTTTTGAAGAAAATCATCTTTGGTGGGTGATGACGGGATCGAACCGCCGACCTACTCGGTGTAAACGAGTTGCTCTCCCAGCTGAGCTAATCACCCATTTCAAAGGTATGCCAATGCATTTGCACTGAAATATTAAGTGTCATCCATCTTCATATCTGGTTTATGAAAATGGCGCGAGTGACGAGACTTGAACTCGCGACCCTCGGCGTGACAGGCCGATACTCTAACCAACTGAGCTACACCCGCGTATGTTTCGCAAATCATTGCTAACGTTTGAATGGATTACGGTCAACTGCGCTTCAAGTCAAGCGTGATAATGCGTAATTTGTAAAAATATTATACTATCGTTATTGTTGGCGATATGCCGCGGGTTTTGACTTGCGATTTTGCCCGATGTGCGATACCCCGATGTGCAGGAAGATCAAGAGTTCGTATAAATAGATTTATATGAATCACACACACAGGAGATGGTTTCCGTGGAACTCGTTTTACAGGAATATCTACCCGTAATAATTTTTATGGGATTGTGCCTGGTTATTGGCATAGCACTGGCAGTAGCCCCTTTTATCGTAGCTTACAGAGCGCCTGATGCAGAAAAGCTTTCTGCATACGAGTGTGGCTTTAACGCTTTTGATGATTCGAGAATGAAGTTTGATGTGCGCTTCTATCTGGTCGCAATTCTTTTTATCATTTTCGACCTTGAGGTAGCCTTTCTGTTTCCATGGGCCGTAAGCTTTGGAACACTGGGCTGGATGGGCTTTATATCAATGATGATATTCCTTGGAATTTTGACCATTGGGTTTATCTACGAATGGAAAAAGGGTGCGCTTGAGTGGGATTAATTCCCGACACAGCAAAGCTAAGGTACGGATAATATTATGAGCGATGGATCGACAACACTGATAGCACCACAACCAAAGGGTATTCTTGATCCCAAAACGGGTCAGCCAATTGGAAGTGACAATCCTTATTTTATGGATATCAACAATGAGCTTGCAGACAAGGGTTTCATTGTTACGTCTACCGATGATCTCATAAACTGGGCACGTACCGGTTCCCTGATGTGGATGACATTCGGGCTGGCTTGTTGTGCGGTCGAGATGATGCACATGGCAATGCCACGCTATGATGCCGAACGTTTTGGCATTGCACCACGTGCATCTCCGCGTCAATCAGATGTCATGATTGTAGCTGGAACGCTCACAAACAAGATGGCACCGGCACTGCGCAAGGTTTATGACCAAATGCCAGAGCCACGTTATGTAATTTCCATGGGATCATGTGCCAATGGTGGTGGGTATTATCACTATTCCTATTCGGTTGTTCGCGGGTGCGACCGCGTTGTGCCGGTAGATATATATGTTCCTGGTTGCCCTCCCACCGCTGAGGCTCTTTTGTATGGCGTAATGCTTCTGCAAAAGAAAATCCGGCGCACCGGAACAATCGAGCGATAGGGGTTGGCGATGACTGATACACTCGAACAGGCAGAACTTAATCCGCTGGAACAACTGGCTGGTATAATCAATTCTGAAGTCTCCAGTCTGATCAACAGCATCACCATGGCGAATGGTGAGATGACGATCAACACGATCGCCGAGGACATCATCCCGTTGTTGCGGTTTCTTCATGATGACAGTCGTACACAATTTGTTTCGATGATTGATATTTGTGGCGTTGACTACCCCGGAAATGAAAAAAGATTCGAGGTGGTTTATCATCTGTTAAGTCCGAAGAAAAACACCCGGGTACGCGTTAAACTGTCCACTGATGAAGAAACACCTGTACCAAGTGCAACCAGTGTTTATCCCGGTGCTGACTGGTTTGAACGTGAAGCCTACGACATGTACGGCATCTTGTTCACAGGCCATCCGGACTTGCGCAGAATTTTGACGGATTATGGCTTCGACGGTCATCCGCTAAGAAAAGACTTCCCGCTTACGGGCTATGTCGAAGTACGTTACGATGATGAAGCTAAGCGCGTTGTCTACGAACCTGTGGAATTGAGACAGGAATTTCGTGATTTTGATTATGAAAGTCCATGGGAAGGTGCTGACTATGTCCTTCCGGGCGATGAAAAGGCGGGTTCGTGATGAAGGCGAACTTTATAAAAGCTGCTGTTGATGCAGCAGAAAAGGCTGCTGCAGAAGCCGCTGAAAAAACAGGCGAAGAAATAGACAGAAGTAAGGTGCGCCGTAATGGATATGTAG
>CALDZZ010000002.1 GCA_937944075.1 uncultured Rhizobiaceae group bacterium | reverse complement strand
ATGGAAGAGGCCGAACTCATTCGTCATGAAGGTGCGCCAATTCCAATGAAGCCCATCAAGCGCTGGGACAATGGCAAGGATATCATCGTGACTGGAGATGCGGCAGGGTGTGTAGCGCCTGCATCAGGGGAAGGCATCTATTATGCAATGGCTTGCGGTCGCATGGTGGCGGAAGCTGTTCAAACAGCGCTGAAAACCGGTGATGCAAAGGTACTTGCCACAGCACGCAAAACATTCCTGAAAGAACATGGCAAGGTATTCTGGGTGCTCGGTATTCTTCAGTATTTCTGGTATGGAGGCGATCGCCGACGTGAACGCTTCGTCAAGATTTGTGAAGACAAGGACGTGCAGCGCCTGACTTGGGAAAGTTACATGCACAAGCGTTTGGTAAAGCGGGAGCCAATGGCGCATATCCGTGTGTTTTTCAAGGATCTTGGCCATCTGCTCGGACTTGCAAAAACCTGATAGGTTACGATGTTCGAGACACTCCTTACAACGCCTGCGATTACTTATATCCTGCTTGGCTTTCTGGGTCTTGAAGCCATTTTGCTTTTACTTATCTGGAAGTACAAAACGACAGGCTTGCCGCCCTTGCAAATCCTGTCATTTTTGGGGGCGGGCGCATGCTTTGCCGTTGCGCTCGGGTTTGCGTTGGCAGGTGCCAGCTCATCGTTTTTGGGAGCTGCACTGGTTGCAGCTTTTTTCTTTCATGTGCTGGATATCTATTTGCGCTGGATTTATTGATCCGCCGCTTAATGAAGAGCTGCGCGAATTTGAACCTGTTCCCTTGGTCTTGTTGTCAGGCGGGCAACCGGAGTAATGGTTTGCTCCGGTTCAATGGAAAAATCATAACGCATTGCAAGTCGTGCCAGAATAAGGGTAGCTTCAATCGTTGCAAAATTCGCGCCCACACAAACACGAGGTCCTAGTCCAAACGGCATATAGGTATTGGGATTTATCTCTTTTTCACGATGAGGCATGAAACGGGTCGCGTCGAAGCTGTTCGGATTTTCCCAATAATCGTGATGTCGATGAATGACCCAGGGCGCAATCATCACCATGGCACCTTTCTTGATTTTACGTTTTCCGATCGTTGTAGATTCAGCAGCCACGCGCGGGATAAAGGTTATTGGTGGATAGAGCCGCATCGATTCCTTGAATATAGAGGTTGTAAAATGCAGGTTTCTTATGTGCTGAAATCCAATCGGACTTCCCTCCGTAACGCGTTCCACTTCTTGACGAATTCCATCCAGAATATCTGGTCGCGTCGCTAATACATAAAAGCCCCAGGTAAGAGCACTTGCGGTTGTTTCATGACCCGCTAAAAAGAACACGCCCAATTGGTCAATCAGTTCCTTGCGGCAAAACGGTTCACCACTTTCAGCATCGCGTGCATTGATGATGGCATTTGCAATATCATCATAGTCTGCATCTTCTTTAAGGTGCCCATCCACCAGCTTGCCAAGGTGAGTGCGAATACGCTCACATGCGTCCAGTACGGTGTCTGGTTGGGGAATCTCACTCCATGCCGGTTCCATGATCAGTCGTCTGATTTCTACATGCGCAACGCTTTTTTCAAAAATCGTGAAAGCATCAAAAACTTCTCTCGCAATATCTGACTGCAAGGGCGTTGAAAAAACAGTACGACATATAATATCCGCAGTCAGATGGCTCATCGCCAGATCAAGTGAAAAGCTTTCATCAGCATTTATATGGTTGTCTATAACGGTTTCATAATTATCAACCGCCGCCTTCATGGCATCAAAGGCAAGCGAAAGTTTCATATGGTTGAAAGCAGGAGCTACCATGGCACGTTGCTTGCGCCACTTGTCGCCACTGGAAACAAAGATTGATTCTCCCACCAAAGGAGCAAGAGCGCCAACCATCAGATCATTCTTGGGATATATATCGAGCGGGTCTGTCAGGATTTTGCGCACTTCATCTGCATCATTGATAATGACAATCGAGCGCCTGGAATAGCCCAGATTCCCGATCTTCATCGTATAGGCTTCCTTGGGTAAAAGGCCGATCAGATTGCTGTCACCGGTGAAGGTTGCTCGCAGCAGAGCGCTGAGCGGACCAAGGGATTTCGGACGCGGTGGCTCAAACAATTCACAAACGGGAGGGGCGACTTTATTCAACATGATGTCAATTTAACCTTACATAAAAATATGTCCAGATACTTGACACATTATAGTGAAATAAACGACATTTACCACATTATGACAGTCGACTTATTTCATATTCTGGTGTGGTGTCACATTGTAACTGGAGCCATTGGCATTGTTGCCTTTTGGGTACCGGTAACTTCTGAGAGAGGTGGTACATTGCATGTGCGTATTGGGCGTGTTTTCACAATATGCATGTTGCTTACCGGTTTCATTGCCGTTGGAATTTCTACAACCACTCTCATTGCACCGGTTGCAACACATCCCGACCCGGCCTTGAAAGGCGATGCAGATCTTATTCGCGGTATCTTTGGCTGGATGATGCAGTATCTTGCAATTCTTACCATCAACCTTGCATGGTTTGGTTGGCAAGCTGCAATCAACAAGCGTGATCACACTAAAAACAGGGAATGGCGCAATTGGGTTTTGCAAATCCTTGTGACGATTACAGCCGCTCACTGTCTTGTTCGTGGTGTCATGATTGGCCAAATTTTGATGGTAGGCATTTCATTTGTCGGCTTTGCCACGGTTGCTACCAACATGTGGTTCCTGATGAAGGAAAAGCCTGGCTTTTTTGATTGGCAACTGGAGCACATCAAAGCATTGGTCGGTGCAGGCATTTCAGTTTACACTGCCTTTCTTGCCTTTGGTGCAGTTCGGTTGATGCCGGAAATCGCGCTTAATCCTGTTCTGTGGGCGATCCCGCTTGTGACAGGAATTGCACTGATCGTTTATAATCAGCGCAAAGTCAGAAAACGCTATAGCAGAAAAACAAATGCTTCGACTTTAAACGTCAAAGGTCAAACGGCTTCCTGATGAAAACTGCCTTGCTTACATTGGGGCGATTGCCAAAGGCGCTTGATGTTGCTGAAGCCCTGAGCAAGGCTGGCTGGCGCGTCATCATTGCTGAACCTGCAAAATGGCATTTGGCTCGTGTTTCACGCTATGTTGACAAGTCCATAGCGCTTACAGCACCCAACGATCATCAAGCCAGATATCTAGATGAGCTTCTGCATGTGATAGAAGAGGAAAATGTTTCGCTTGTTGTGCCAGTCTCGGAAGAAGCGCTGCATTCAACGCTAATTGAATCCAGACTGCCGCCCAATGTGAAACTCTATTCCATGTCGCAACTACGCTTGCGGGAATTGCATGACAAGGCTCGCTTCATCAAGCTAGCAAAATCTTTTGGGCTTACTGTTCCACAAACCTATATGCTGGGCGATTTTGAAGCCAGTCAGTTCGCACTTAACAATGATTACATCATCAAGCCGGTTTGTACCTGCTCAGGGCAAGGCTTGGAAATTCATGATGCAGGCGATGATTTGCCTTTTGCATGTCAATTGCCGCCAGCAATCGTTCAACAGCAGATGAAGGGTGCATTGAAAAGCACTTTTTCGATGTGTCATGAAGGCAGGGTTATTGGAAGCGTTGTTTATCGTTCAGCTATTTTATCTGGAACCGTTGGCGTGGCCTTTGAGCGACTGGATGATGAGACTGCCATAGAAAACTGGATTGCCCAATTTGTTGAAATGGCCGGTCATACCGGGTTTATTTCCTTCGATATGATGGAAGACGAAAATGGTATTCCCCATGCCATTGAATGCAACCCTAGAGCGACAAGCGGTATACATTTTGTAGAGCGCGAAAGCATTGCTCAGGCAATTACCAATCCGCCAGAAACCAATGAACTAAGACTACGTCCGCAGCAGCTAATGCAACAGTTTTACCCCTGTTTAACGGAAACACAGGTTTCGTTGTTCAAGCGTGACGAGTTTTTCAACAAGGCGAAAATCATGCTCAAGGCCAAGGAAGTGAACTTTTCATGGCGTGATCCTCTGCCATTATGGCTGATGCCCATTACTTCATGGCAAATCATGAAGCGCGCTTTTATCAATGGAGAAAGTTTTGGTGAGGCTTCGACATTCGATATTGCATGGTTTGAGGAAATAGCAGCAGCTGAATGACTGCCAAAAAAAACATAGCAAACCCGCGCCATATTACTTCGCATCATCAGCTTAACGAGTTAGTCTCTCGAGCGTAAGGTCTTGAGGAAACCTGTTCGGGAGAGGGAAATGCGCGAACACGCACAAGCAGTTGTTATAGGCGGCGGCGTCATCGGTTGCTCAATATTGTATCATTTGACAAAACTGGGTTGGAGCGACGTTGTTTTGCTTGAACGTGACGAACTCACCTCCGGCAGTACTTGGCACGCTGCAGCCAATATTCATGGTTTGCATGACAATAACAACATAAGCCGCATACAGCATTACACGATGAACCTCTACAAAGAGTTGGAGGAAATTACCGGGCAAGGGTGTGGAGTCTTTCAACCTGGTTCGTTATATCTTGCACAAACGCAAGAGCGCGAACATCAGCTCAGATTGCAGGCGGCCAAAGCAAAATATTACGGTCTGGATTTTCATGAAGTCAGCAGACAGGAAGCAGAAAAACTGCACCCGCTTGTAAACTATGATGGTATTCGCTGCATCATGTGGGAACCTTCAGGCGGTAATGTTGATCCTTCCGGTGTTACAAATGCCTATGCGACTGGCGCGAAAAACAATGGAGCTGAGATTCATAGGTTCACACCAGTTACCGGAACTGAACAACAGCAGGATGGCACTTGGATAGTCAGAACACCCAAGGGTGATATTCGCAGTGAAGTGGTGGTAAATGCCGCGGGCCTTTGGGGCAGGGAAGTGGCAAGCATGGCTGGCATCGATTTGCCATTACTCCCGACAGAACACCAGTATTTTGTAACTGAGACGATGGCAGAGATTGAAGCCATGCCAGATCGGTTACCTTCGGTTGCAGATCGTGATGGGGAATATTATCTGCGCCAGGAAGGCCAGGGTCTTCTCGTTGGCGCCTATGAAAAAGATGTGCGCTTTTGGGCAGAAGAAGGCACACCTCTTGATTTTGGGCATGAACTTTTCGGCGACGATATTGAGCGCATCGAGGAAAACATGATGCGGGCAATCGAGCGCGTACCAGCGTTGGGATCTGCTGGTATAAAACGCGTTATCAATGGCCCCATGATATGGTCTCCGGACAGCAATGCACTCTTTGGTCCTGTTCCGGAGCTCAAAGGCTATTTCTGTTGTAATGGTATCATACCGGGGTTCTCTCAATCAGGTGGCCTGGGACAACTCTCAGCAGAATGGATTGTTACTGGAGAGCCGCATTTGGACATGTTCCCGTGGGATTTGTCCCGCTTTGGTTCGTGGGCTGATCGCAAGTTCACTAAAGCCAAGGTGGGTGATCAATATGCCAATCGTTTCTCCATTCACTTTCCGAATGAAGAACGTGCTGTCGGGCGTCCTGTTAGAACCCGCCCTGTTTATGAAATGCAAAAGGAAATGGGAGCAGTCTTCGGTCTGAATTACGGTTGGGAGCATCCTCTGTGGTTTGCTGATGAGCCTGGTGTTGTCGATACAAACGGCTTTACCCGTCAGAACTGGTGGGAGCCGGTTGGAAATG
>CALDZZ010000001.1 GCA_937944075.1 uncultured Rhizobiaceae group bacterium | reverse complement strand
AATTGTTCAGCTTCAATCCCTGGACGGTTATCAAAGGGAGGCTGGATATAGTCGAGCCAGAAGCCGGGCCTGAAGAGGGTAAAGGCAATAAGCAGAAGAGCGGCGGTTTCCCACAACCTGCTTTTCGCCAGAAAATAACCTTGTGTGGCCGCTGCAAACAACATCATCGCAACGACAGCAACAATGAAAATGAAAAATGCCTTTCCGGTCGAAACATCAATCAGCAGAAGTTCCGTATTGAAGATGAACAGGAATGGCAGCAGTGCCGTTCGAATGTCATAGGCAAACCCCTGAATACCGGTCTTGATGGGATCGCCGCCGGAAATTGCGGCGGCGGCAAACGCTGCCAGTCCGACAGGCGGTGTATCATCGGCAAGGATACCAAAGTAAAAGACGAAGAGATGAACCGCAACAAGGGGCACGATCAATCCGTTTGCTGCGCCAACAGATACAATTACTGGCGCCATAAGCGATGAAACAACCAGATAGTTTGCGGTTGTTGGTAGTCCCATGCCCAGTATCAGGCTCATCACAGCAACCAGAAGAAGCATGACGATGATACTGCCACCAGACAGAAATTCGACAAACTCTCCAACCACCTGATGGGCGCCGGTCAGCGTGACCGTACCAATGATGACGCCGGCAGCACCCGTGGCAACACCAATACCAATCATGTTGCGCGAACCGGCAATCATGCCATTGAAAAAGTCCATTCCGCCTTGTTTGAAAGCCTCACCCAAATTGCCTTCTCCGCGCAACATTCGCTTGAGCGGGCGTTGTGTAAAGAGAATAAAGATCATGGCAACGGTTGCCCAGTAGGCAGAAAGAGTGGGTGAGAGCCGTTCAATCAGGATGCACCAGATGAGAACAACTATTGGCAATATAAAATGAAAGCCGGTAATCGCCACATCCCACGGCCTTGGCAATTTCGTCATCGGCGCATTGGGATCATCCATTTCAAGGTCAGGCACACTGGCAGCCTTGATGATCAAAACCCCGTAAGCCACCAAAAAAATCAGAGCCGCTGATGCAAAGGTCATGTTCGGAAAGGCAACCTTGATCCAGCCCAATCCGTAATAAACCGCCATTCCAAGCAGTCCCATTGCAATAAATCCGAACAACACGCCGGAAAGACGTTGCGCAACCGTACCAACAAGGCTTGGGCGTTCCATGCCCTTAAGGCCCAGTTTCAAGGCCTCGAGATGTACGATGTACACCAGCGCAATGTAGGAAATGATGGCTGGCAAAAAGGCGTGCTTTATAAGCTCCGGATATGAGACACCGGTAAATTCCGAAATCAGGAAGGCAGCTGCACCCATCACAGGTGGCGTAAGCTGACCATTGGTAGAAGAGGCAACTTCCACGGCACCCGATTTTTCCGGTGAAAATCCGGTGCGTTTCATCAGCGGAATGGTGAACGTACCGGTTGTAACCACATTGGCAATTGAAGAACCGGAGTAAAGGCCGGACATTGCAGAAGCCACCACAGCAGCCTTTGCGGGCCCACCCCTGAAATGTCCGAGAAGGGCAAAGGCAAGTTTGATGAAATAATTTCCAGCCCCTGCCTTCTCCAATAGGGAGCCAAACAGGACAAACAGGAAGATCATCGAGGCAGATACACCAAGGGCGACACCAAACACCCCTTCGGTTTGCATCCAGAAATGCCACATCGCCTTGCCAAAGGAAGCACCCTTCCACTGTATGGCATCAGGCAGGAATGAATAATGGCCAAAGAAAACATAACAAATGAAGACCAGTGCCACGATAACCAGAGGCAAGCCGAGTGAACGATAAACTGCAATCGCCAACGAGATGAGACCAAGTGCCGACATCACCAGATCAGAGGTTGTGGGAAGCCCCGCACGACCCGCGATATCATTTTTGAAATAAAGCAAATAAAGACAGGATATTGCTGCAACGCCAGCCAATAGCCAATCATACAGGGGCACTTTTTCACGAGTACTTTGCTTAAACAGGGGATAGGCCAACATGGCCAGCACAAGCGCAAAGGCCAGATGCACCTGGCGTGCTTCCTGGTTATTGAAAACGAGGTTTAGACCCGTCATTGATGTAAGGGTAAAGGGTATGGCAGAGGCAATATACAGTTGAAAAACTGCCCATATGAATGCAATTGCAAGAATAATTCTTCCAGCCAGACCACCTGCATTTCTTGAGCCGGTCTCGACTTCGGCAACCATTGCATCCACTTCGGATTCCTGGTGTTTGCCTGCTAGATCCTTTTCCATAGCCATCCCCTCATCAATGGATTTTTTAATTCGAACTTTGGTCATCAAACATGAAGTTTGGACATGACCTAAAAAAACCGGGTAACTTGCGTTACCCGGTTTTCAGTATCTGGCTTATTTCCAGCCACGTTCTTTATAGTACTTCATGGCGCCTGCATGAAGTGGGGCAGAAAGACCGTCGCTGATCATTTCCTCTTCCTTGAGGTTGGCAAAGGCCGGGTGGAGTTTTTTGAAATCATCAAAGTTTTCAAAAACTGCTTTCACCAGGGTGTAAACCACCTCTTCGGAAACATCGGCTGATGATACAAATGTTGCACCAACACCAAATGTGTTTGTGTCATTTCCAGAGCCTCGGTATGTACCGCCTGGCACTGTAGCCTTGCGGTAATAAGGATTGTCATTGACGAGTGTATCAATTGGCCCGCCCTCAACAGACACAAGCTCAACATCACACGTTGTGGCTGCTTCAGTGATTGCAGCAGCAGGGTGACCGATTGTGTAAATCATTGCGTCAATTTTACCGTCGCACAATGCCTGCGCCATTTCTGAGCCTTTCAACTCGGAAGCAAGTGCAAAGTCAGACATAGACATGCCGAAACCTTCCATCACAACTTCTGTTGTTGCACGCTGGCCAGAACCGGGGTTACCAACATTGACCTTTTTGCCCTTCAGGCTTTCAAAGCCTGTAATGCCGGCACCTTTTCTTGCGACAAGTGTAAATGGCTCAGGGTGAACGGAAAAGACTGCACGCAAATTCCCAAATGCACCTTGGTCCTTGAACTTTGAAGTACCGTTATATGCGTGGAACTGCCAGTCTGACTGGGCAACGCCGAACTCAAGCTCACCGGCACGTACTGTATTGATGTTGTAAACAGAACCACCTGTTGATTCCACTGAACAACGTATACCATGCTCTTTGCGGTTCTTGTTGACCATTCGGCAAATTGCGCCACCAGTTGGATAGTAAACGCCTGTTACACCACCAGTACCGATTGAAATGAATTGCTGATCTGCAGCAATACCCATTGAAGGCGTAAGAGCTGTTGTTGCAAGTAATGCAAAACCCGCTAGTAATTTTTTCAATTTTCTTCTCCCTTATTATTTTCCTGACTCACACGAGCGAGGATTTGTGTGACCAAAACAAACAAAGTGATTAGTCAAACTCCAGATTTTTATCTGAATACCAATATGCTAGTGCAAAAAAAATCAGACAGCAAGCGCACGATTTTGCACATGCATCAGACGATCTGTTCAAATCATCTTATTACAGGCGTGCAAGCCCTTACATGCCTGAGGATGTCTGATACAGGGCCTGAAACATTAAAACCAAAGCCGTTCAGGAATGTGACAAAGCTTTAAGGCCGGCACCAGATATCACTCTATATCTAGGCTTGCTCAAAACGTGGCATGGCTGCAATCAGGTCTTGCGTATAGGTATGTTGAGCGGTTGTAAAAATGTTTTCTGCTGGTGCAAGCTCAACAATTTCACCCAATCGCATCACTGCAATTCTGTCACACATCTGGCGAATTACGGGAAGATCATGACTGATGAACAGCAAGGTCAGACCCAGTTTTGACTGCAGGTCTTTCAAAAGGTTCAGAATTTGCGCCTGAATGGAAACATCAAGTGCACTGGTTGGCTCATCACAAATAAGGAAGCGTGGTTTGCTTGCAAGGGCTCTTGCAATGGAAATCCGCTGTCGTTGTCCACCCGAAAAAGCATGCGGGAACCTTCGTGTCGCGTCAGCATCCAGTTCGACCATACCGATCAGCGCTTCGGCAATATTCATTGCCTCGGCACGGCTTTCAACCAGATTGTTGACGAGCATGGGTTCGCAAATGATATCGCCCACACGCATGCGCGGATTTAGTGAGGAAAACGGATCCTGAAAAATCATTTGTATCTGACGTCTGCGTCGCATTTCATCGCGGTCAGAAGACTTTCGTGAAATGTCTATTCCATCATATTCTATTGTTCCACTGGTCAGCGGGTGTATTCCGGTGATCAACCTTGAGATTGTGGATTTACCAGAACCACTTTCCCCTACAATGCCAAAGGTTTCGCCAGCCATGACCTCAAAGGAAACATCCTTTACCGCATGGGTGTCTGCACCCTTGGCAGCAAGGAAACCTGAACGACTGCGAAAAATCTTGTTAAGGCCTTGCACCTTCAATATTGGTTGGTCTGAACGCTCTTCTCGTGAGGCTCCGTTTTCTGAGCCACTGCCTGAAAGACTATCCCAGTAATCCGTCAGAACATCATTGGAATGTTTACTCTCCAGTTTGATTTTAGCGTCCTGTTCCACACGCACAAAACGCTCGATACGCTTGTTTGAAGGTGGGACTGCCGCAATCAGTATCTTGGTGTATTCCTCTTTGGGATTTTGGGTAATTTGCTGCGTTGACCCCAGCTCAACCAACTCACCACGGCACATCACAGCCACCCGGTCCGCTGTTTCTGAAATAACTCCCATATCATGGGTAACCAGGATCATGCCCATGTCACGATCGCGGCAAAGGCGTTTCAGCAGTTCAAGTATTTGCGCCTGAATGGAAACGTCCAGCGCAGTTGTGGGTTCATCAGCTATGACCAGATCAGGCTCTGCACAAAGCGCAAGGGCAATCACCACGCGTTGACGCATACCGCCAGAAAACTCGTGAGGGTATTGAGTGATGCGCATATCAGCATCTGCAATCCCGACTTGATCCAGCAATTCGACAGCGCGCTTGCGTGCAGAGGAAGCATCCATCTTGAGATGAAGCTCGATGGTTTCAACCAATTGATCCTCAATCGTCAAAAGCGGGTTCAGGGAAGTCATCGGATCCTGAAAAATCATTGCAACACGCTTGCCACGCAATTGGCGCATTGCCTCTTCACCGAGTGTATCCAGACTGATTCCGTCAAACTCGATTTCACCGGCAGATATACGCCCGGGAGATTGTAATAATCCCATGATGGCATTGCCAACAGTGGATTTTCCTGCACCAGACTCACCCACTATACCCAGCACCTCGCCACGCTCCAGCGACAGGCTCAAATCCCTGACAGCGGTAAATTCGCCATGTCGATCCGGATAGGTGATTTTCAGGTTTCTGATTTCCAGCAAAGACACATCACTTCTCCATTTTTGGATTTAGTGTGTTTCGCAACCAGTCACCAAGCAGGTTGACTGACAGCGCCAGCATTAGCAATGTGAGGGCGGGAAACAATAAAATCCACCACTCACCGGAAAACAAAAAACCCTGCCCAATCCGTATAAGGGTTCCAAGACTAGGCTGTGTGGGAGGCGCTCCAACTCCTAAAAATGAAAGCGTTGCCTCGGTAATGATCGCAAGCGCAAGAGAGATGGTTGCAATCACCAGCACACTTGCAAGAATATTTGGCAGAATATGTTTAAGCGCAATCGCAACCCGGCCACGGCCTATCAGCATAGCAGCTTCCACATATTCCTTTTGCCGCTCCACCATCGCAGCCCCACGCACAACCCGGGCAAATTGCACCCAGTCAGCCAGCCCGATGGAAATAATCAAAACCCAAACCGCCACTTCATTTCGCAGCTCTGGCGGGGTGATGCCCTTGGCAATTCCAAAAACCAGCATGGCAATGAGAATGGCAGGGAAACTGAGTTGTACATCAGCAATTCTCATAATAATGGCATCTGTACGCCCACCCGTCATGGCCGCCAAAAGCCCGAGGGAAACACCAAGCACCATCGCAAACAGAACTGCCGAAAAACCGACAAACAGTGAAATTCTCAATCCATAAAGTATGGTTGAAAAAACATCTCTCCCCTGGTCGTCGGTTCCCAGCAAAAAGTGATCACCCGTAAAATCGTTTTTGCTAAAGGGGGCTGTAAACCCGTTCATCAGGTTTAGCGTTGAAGGATCAAAAGGATTGGTCGGGGCAATCAGCGGCGCAAGAATTGCCGTCAAAATCATAAACGCAGCGATACAAAAACTCACAATCGCAACCGGTGCCCGCTTGAACGCATAGAAAAAATCGGAAGCCAGAAAGGATCTGAAACGCTCCATCATGCAGCTCCCTGTATGCGCAGCCTTGGATCAATCAGGACATAGACAATGTCTACAATCAGGTTGATCAGGACAAACATCACCGAGATGAACATCAGGTAAGAAGCCATCACCGGGATATCAACAAACTGAACACTGTCGATAAACAGCAGGCCGACACCCGGCCATTGGAACACGGTCTCTGTAATGATCGCGAAGGCAATAATCGAACCCAGTTGAAGACCGGTGATGGTAATCACAGGCACCAGCGTGTTCTTGAGTGCATGGCGAAAATTGATTGTACGTTCGGGTAAGCCTCGCGCGCGGGCGAAACGGATATAGTCAGCACTCATGACCTCGAGCATTTCAGATCGGACCAGCCGCATGATCAGCGTCATCTGGTAAAGCCCAAGCGTTATGGCAGGCAGGATGATTGCCTTAAGGCCACTTGATGTCAAAAGTCCGGTAGACCACCAGCCGATTTGAACTACGTCGCCTCGCCCAAACGATGGCAGCCAGTTCAATTCTACCGCAAAGAGATAGATCAACAAAATGCCAATCAGGAAGGTTGGAAGACTGACGCCAATAAGCGAAAGGGTCAAAATCAGATTGGTGACAAATCCCTTTGAGCGAATGGCTGTATAAACCCCAAGAATAACCCCAACAACTATTGCAATGATGGCAGAGACAAAAGCCAGCTCAAGCGTTGCAGGCAACCGCTCAACCAGAATTTCAACCACCGGGCGCCCCTGCCTGAAGGAAATACCCATGTCACCGCGAAGCGCATCACTGAGGAAATTCCAATACTGCATGATAAAGGGATCATTCAGCCCCAGTTGTTCGCGCAACCGGTCGATGTCGGCGTCTGTGCGTTCCTGACCCAGCATGTTTTCAATCGGGTCACCAACAAAGCGAAACATCGAGAATGCCACCAGTCCTGTGACCAACAACACTAGAATGGATTGAAATACGCGGCGCAGAATGTAAACAAACAAGGGAATATCAAACCGTTTATAAAGATGAAGTCAGGGACCAATCTCTTGTCGTAAAGATCAGAGTGGTTTCAGGAAAACCTGATAAGCCCCACCAGAAAGGCAGGGCTTATTGTCATGTGACTATTTCAGCTTGAAATATTTGAAACGGGCACGGTCATCAGGCGATACAGTTGTATCAACCTTGTTTGCCATTCCCCAGTTCAACACCTGGTGGTGAATTGGAAGATACAACACATCTTCCTGAACCTGTTTCCAGATTTCAGCAATCGTTGCATCCCGCTTGGCAAGATCAGTCTCTGATGCAAGGCTTACAATCTTCGCATCAAGATCCGCATTGGAATAACGGGTACCATTCCACGAACCACGCTTCTCACCTTTTGTATGCATCAGGAAGTTGAAGATATACTCGGAATCATAGGTAGGAACCCCCCAACCAAGCATGTAAAAGTCGGTTGTCAAATTACCGATTTCAGGGAAATGCTGAGCTTTTGGCTTTGCATCCAGATTAACCGTAATTCCAATCTGGCCAAGCATGGCAACAGCTGCCTGACAAATGGCCTCATCATTGATGTAGCGGTCATTTGGGCATTGCAGGGTCACGGTAAAACCGTCCCCATAGCCAGCTTCAGCCATCAGCTTTTTGCCTGCTTCAGCGCCACCTGGCGGGATTTGATCCAGCTCTTTGGTCCAGCCGTTTACAAATGGAGGCATGGCAACACCTGCCGGAATGGACTGCCCGCGCATCACGATTTTCTTGATGGCGTCGCGATTGATTGCCATGTTCATCGCCCTGCGAACACGAACATCAGCAAACGGGTTCTTCCCTTCGACGTTATCATTCTTGAGATCCGCATCGCCCTGGTTCAAACCAAAGAAGATAACGCGGTTTTGCGGTGCCGTGATAACCTTGAGCTTCTCATCTTCACCAACACGGCCAAGATCCTGCACAGGAACATCCTGAATGAAATCAACCTCACCTGAAAGCAGTGCAGCCACACGGGTTGCAGCATTCTTGATTGGTGTATAATTGATTTTCGTTACTTCAAGCGGGAACTGTCCCTTGCCCCAATAATTACCAAAGGCTTCCAGCACGGTTTTGCTATCAGGCACACGGCTTGTTATGACGTATGGTCCTGTACCATTGGTATTCTTGGCAGAAAATGTATCTTCACCACCTTCAAAGTCCTGCACTTTCACGGCATTGTTTTTCTCGGTCCATCCCTTGTCCATGATATAGATATCATTGAGGTTTGCAGGCATGATCGGGTTTGGCCCGTCCGTGACAATTTCAAATCCGAATTTGCCATCTGCACGCACTTCCTTGACTGAAGAAAGCAGTTCCTTCATGTCTGAATCCGGACTCATGGCGCGTTGGAAACTGAAGACGACATCTTCTGAATCAAACTCGGCACCATCATGGAATACCACGCCTTCGCGCAGTTTGAATTTCCATACATTAGGATCATTCGGGTCAGTTGACCATTCTGTCGCAAGTGCGGGAACCTGCTTACCAGCCATGTCACGTTGAATAAGCGGCTCATAAACCTGACTTGCCAGCGCATGGGTTGGCCCCTCGTTTTGGGCGTGCGGGTCCATGGTCAAGCTGTCGCCAGCCCTTGCCCAATTCAGCGTTTCTGCAACAGCTGATGTGCTCATTGCCAAGGCAACGGCCAGCGTTGAAATTATAGCTCTCGTTTTCATAACTTCTCCCTTTGAATTTATCTCTTATTGCCAAAATAAGCATGGATAATATCAGCAAAAATGCCTCCACAGCTTTGCCTAAGACCGGTCTAATATTTTCCGGATACAAATATGCTAGTGCAAAAAAAACAGGACAGCAAGGATAAGTGATGATTAAAACGCTACGCTTGCAAATAATCGTTCAGCCCCATGATACCGCGACTACTCGAACTCGTTTGTAATCTCGACAGTGTGCTCGCCAATGGAAGGGGCTCGCGCAAGACCCTGTTCTTCATCAGAGCTCCATTTCACAGGATGAGCTGCCAAAAGCAGGTCATGTCCTTGGGCATTTGTAAATGTTTGCGCCCTGAACGCGTCATGGGTCATCAAGTCGGACGCCTCGTTAAGGGCGCCATAGGCAATGCCGGCATCCAGCAAGGCAGCTTGAAGTTTTTGGGAAGTCATTTGCGCAGTTACCAAACCAATATCGCTTTCAAGTTGCA